>DATLFI010000324.1:0-7519 GCA_035524895.1 Thermoanaerobaculia bacterium
TTCAACCTTGACCTCGTCCATGAGCCAGGCGCAGGCTTCTCGCAGGCGGGTCTCCCGTCGCAAGTCGTAGAGCTTCAAGAGCAGCTCGGCTTGGGCATGGGTTGCTCTCCCCACGGATCCGCTCCTTCCTCCTCGGCGGGCCAACGAGACGGCGCTGGTTCAGATCGAGAGTCTACGACCGTCTCGAGAGGGACAAAGGACAGGGTATTCCATTCGGGAAGAGGTGGTGGAAGCGCGCGAGGGGAGGGCCGCGCACCGAGGATCGGCGCGCAGCGGCTCGAAGTCGCTGTCGTGCTCGATCCACTCCTTGTAGCCGAAGCCGTTGTCCGCGGTTTCGCGACTCGTGGAGCCGGCCGCGCACGCGGCTCGGGGCGGGGGCCGACCCCGGGCTGTCGCTGCGCCCGATCTCGGGGTAACCTCGCCCGTCTACTTGCCACTCGGTTCAGGAGGTGGGTTTGAGGCTGGTCTTTCTGGGCGTGGCCCTGTTGGGTTGCCTCAACTCTCCGTCCGGGGGACCGCCCCCGGAGGCGCCGGTGATCGGAGCCGCTGATGCGCGCAAGACCGCGACGGAGCCGCGCGTGCTCGAGGCGGCCCTCGGCGTACCGTTCGAGCTCCGGCTCGGCGACTCGGCGCGCCTCGCGTCGACCCGGCTCGAGCTGCGCTTCGACGCGGTCGTCGAGGACTCCCGCTGTCCGGCGGATGTCACCTGCGTCTGGGCGGGGAACGCCCACTTGCGCCTCACCGCCTCACTGTCGGGCACGCCGACCGTGCTCGACCTCCACACCCACGGCGGCGCGTCCTATCCTCGCCAGGCGTGTGTCGGCCGACGCGGTGAGGGCAGCGATGACGCCTTCACGATGTCCCTCCTCTCGGCGCATCCGGAGCCCAGCGCGGGCAAGCGGCCGGAGCGTGAGCGGCAGTCGCGCCGGGCGCTACAGGAGGAGCCGCGGACCACGGAAGACGACGAGGCGCAGGGGCCGCGCGAGCACGACGAGGAGAGCGACCATGAGGGCGGCTCTCGGGCCCGGCTGACGGTGTCGGCCGGTTGTCGGAGCTGACCCTTGGAGCTCATGGTCGGAAGCGCGAGGAAAGAAGGGTAAGTGACCGATGTCGACGAACCGCCGCACCGAATCGAGACCGTTCCCCCGGCGCTTCCGTCTGCTGATCCGGTCGGGTCTGCTGCTCAGTGCTCTCGGTGCCCTCGTGACAGCACCGGCGGACGCCCAGCGACCGGAGGTCGAGCCGGCGCTGCGCGAGATGGAGCGACAGGCAGGCGGACCCGTGCTCTCGATGGTATCGCCGGTCACCGGGCTCGCCACTTGGGTCTCGGTGCCGCCGGAGCGGGCGATCCCCGTGAGCGGCGCGCTGCTCGCCGGCGCACCCGCCGAGGAGCGGGCACGCGCGTTCCTGCGCACGTTCGGCGCCGCCTTCGGGATCGAGGCGCACGACCAGCTCGAGGTCCGCCGGTCGAGCGGACCCGACCGCGTGGGGATGGAGCACGTACGCTTCGAGCAGGTGGTGCAGGGGGTGGCGGTCACCGGCGGCGAGCTGAGCGTGCACCTGCGCGACGGCGCGGTGGTGGCGGTCAATGCCCGCACGCTGCCCGACCTCGCCGGGTTCGATGTGCACCCCTCCCTGTCGGCCCCGGAGGCCACGGAGCGGGTCGAGGCGTTGCTGCCACGTCTCGGTCTCGGCGCCGCGACCCGGATCGGGGAGCCGGCGCTGCGCGTGCTCGACCGCGGGCTGCTCGAGGCCCGAAAGGCGCGTACCGACCTGGCCTGGTTCGTCGAGATCACCGGCCCTGCGGTGCGCCAGTACGTGTGGATCGACGCCCACAGCGGTGCACTGCTGCTCAGCTTCAGCCAGCTTCCGCACGCCCGAAACCGCCTGGTCTACGACGCCAACGACAGCTTCACGCTGCCCGGGACGCTGGTGCGCTCGGAGGGAGGGGTTGCCACCGGCGACGCAGACGCCGACCTGGCCTACGACTTCTCGGGCGACACCTACGACTACTTCCTCGGCACCCACGGGCGGGACAGCTACGACGACGGCGGCGCCACGCTGCATTCCACCGTCCACTTCTGCCCGGAGACCTTCTCGGGCAGCGGCATCCCCGACTGTCCCTTCCTGAACGCCTTCTGGAACGGCAATCAAATGGTCTACGGCGAAGGCTTCTCGGCGGCCGACGACGTCGTCGCCCACGAGCTCACCCACGCGGTCACCGACCACTCGGCGCGGCTCTTCTACTACATGCAGTCGGGCGCGCTCAACGAGGCGTTCTCGGACATCTTCGGCGAGACCGTCGACCTGCTCAACGGCGCCGGCAACGACGACCCCTCGGTGCGCTGGCAGATCGGCGAGGACGTCCCGGTCTTCGGCGCCTTTCGCGACATGATGGACCCCACCGTCTTCGGCGATCCGGGCAAGATGACCGACGCCGAATTCGTGTGCGAGACGCCCGGCGGCGACGGCGGCGGCCTGCACAGCAACTCGGGGGTGCCCAACCACGCCTACGCCCTGATGGTCGACGGCGGCACCTACAACGGCCGCACGGTCACCGGCATCGGTCTGGACAAGGCGGGGCGCATCCACTACCGCGCGCTCACCGAGTACCTGCTCAGCGCCTCCGACTTCCTCGATCACGACCAGGCGCTGCGCCAGTCGTGCAGCGACCTGGTGGGCACCGACGGCATCACCATCGGCGACTGCGCGCAGGTCGGCGCCGCTCTCGACGCCGTCGAGATGTCGCATCCCTGGCCCTGCCTGTTGCGCAACGCGAGCGAGCCGCTGCTGTGCCCGAACGGCGGCGTGCCAAGCGATCTGTTCGTCGACGACTTCGAGACCGTGTCGTCGGGCAACTGGAACCTCGACGTGATCGCGGGCGTCGATCACTGGGGCGGCGGCGAGGGCGACGACGGCCTCTACTGGCAGGACTTCGCGACCAGTGGCATCTACCACCTGTGGGGATTCAACTTCGACTCCGCGGGCGACACCGCGGTGGTAATGACCTCGGGCGTGGCGCTGCCGGCGAACGCGCGCGCGCAGTTCCGGCACTCCTTCGGCTTCGAGGAGGACTCCTCCGGGTTCTACGATGGCGGGGTGGTGGAGTACAGCACCGGCGGCGGCACGAGCTGGACCGACGCCGGAAACCTGATGGTCGCGGGCGCGCGCTACGGCGGCAACCTGGCTGGCAGCACACCGCTCGGGACCGCGCCCGCGTTCGTCGGGGACAGCCACGGTTACACCGCCACCCAGCTCGACCTCTCGAGCCTCGCCGGACAGACGGTGCGGCTGCGCTTCCGCATGGCCACCGACGCCGCGGTGTCCGGTTCGAGCGCCGACTACGGATGGTTCGTGGACGACGTGCGCGTGTACTCGTGCAGCGGCGCGACCGTGCTCCACGACCACACCGACTCGCCGGTCGCCTACGGAATCACCAGTCAGAAGTTCGAGCCCGTGAACGAGGCCTTCACCAATATGGCGGCGGCCGACTTCAGCTCGGGCTCGCCGTCGCGGCTGGGCGGCGCCACCGTGCCGGGCATCTACTCGGCCGGCGCCGCTGCCGCCGGCCGCGTCAACGTGCTGGTGACCGCCGACGCAGGCGGGTTTCCGGGCGCCGAGCTCTGCTCCTACCAGGGCTTGCGTGCAGGCGTTCACTTCTCGGACACCGCGGGTACCTTCGCGATCGAGCTGCCCTCGCCCTGCTGCCTGCCCGCCGGCACCCACTGGCTCGGCGTGCAGGCCGACCAGAGTGCTGGCGAGTCCGGGCAGTGGTTCTGGCTGCAGCGCACGGTGGCGTCGGGCGCCGTGTTCGCCTGGCGCAACCCGGGGGATGGGTTCGCGACCGGGTGCGTCGACTGGTCGTCGGGTCCGACCTGCCTCGCTCCCGACGCCCACCCCGATCTCCGCTTCCTACTCTGGGAGGCGCCCAGCCCGGCGGTTCCGGCCACCCTCGACCTGGTCGCCCAGGTGCTCGACCAGCGGCTGCTCTACGAGGCCACCGGCGCGATCACGGCCGAGGACGTGCGGATCGAGCCCCCGGCCGAGGTCACCTTGCGCGGCGGCTCGGTGGCCTTTGGCTCGGGGTTCGGAGTGGCCACGGGCGCGAGCCTGAGGGTGAGCACCGGCTCGCCAACAGGCTGCCCCTGAGCCCGGCCTGGCCGTGAGACGGCTCACCGGCAGGAGCAGCTGCCCGACTCGGACGGCCACGCGTTGCGTTCCTCTGACACCTCTGCGCCGCCGCCTCTGGGGCACGCGCCACGACGCCGTTGATGCGCAGTGTGAGCTTGGTCGAGGGGCGCAGCAGTAGCCTGCGCCCGATCGTGCGCAGAGTGACCTCGGCCGGGCACCAGCCGGCCTCGTCGGGCGGAGTCCACCGCAGCGGGTATCCCACGATGTAGAGAGAGACGCAATCCGTCGGCGAACGTGCGCAATCCGCCGCTCTCCGCAACTCTCCGACACCAGTTCGGCCGACACCGGTTCGGCAAAAGGAGGTCAGCGTGGTGGTGCTCGCCGCCGTCGGCGTCGACGCCGTACTCCGGGGCTATCGGGTGTCAGAGACGGCCGGCCGGGGCTCTCTCGGTCGACGTGTCTGGCGGGAGGGACCCCGGCTCGCCGGGTCTTCGGTAGCATCACGAGAATGACCGTCACGCCGCACGACCTCGCCGAGACGCTGCGCCGTCGCTACCGAAGGCTCGCCGTCGAAGAGGATCAGGAGCGAGCCAGGATCCACCGGGTACTGGTCTCGGCGGTCGAGGCGCTGGACCGCGAGCTGCGCGGCGCGCGGTTGTGGCTGATCGGCTCCCTGGCGCACGGCGGATGGGGCGTGCGCTCGGACCTGGACCTGGTGGTGCAGGGCCTCGATCGGCGCCGCGAGCTGGCCTTGTGGCGGGCGCTCAGCGAAAGACTGGGAGTGCCGGTGGACCTGATGCGGCTCGAAGACCTGCCCGCGACCTTCCAGGCACGCGTCCGTGCCGAGGGGAAGCTCCTCCATGAGCCCTGAGGAACGGCGCAGTGTGGCGGCGCTCGCGCGCCTGCGGCAGGAGATCGGCGCCGATCGTGCGCTGGTCGCGCGCTGTCACGACGAGTTGCTCGGCTTGCAAGCGGAGGCGGCGTTGCCGTCGGATCGATCCCGTCTCGTTCACTTGGCCGCGCTGGTGCATGCCTACTCCACGGGCATCGAAACGCTGCTCGAACGTGTGCTACGGCAGCTCGACGGCGACCTGCCCGCCGGTGAACGCTGGCGCGAATCGCTCCTGGTGCAGGCTGAGGCGGAGATCCCCGGCGTGAGGCCGGCAATCCTCGATGGCGGCCTCCGCCAAGAGCTCGACGCGCTGCGCCGATTCCGGCACTTCTTCCGGCATGCGTACGGCCTCGACCTCGACGCGGCACTGGTGCATGAGGAGGCGAGCCGGCTGCGGGACGTCCAGGACCCACTCTCGAAGGCGCTCGACCGCTTCGACGACTTCCTCCGGCGCAGCATGGAGGATCTCGCCGGCGACCGGTAAACCGCCGCCGAAGAGCGCCCTGCATCAGCTGCGGCGCGTCGCGCCGTACGCTGCATGCTGTTGTTGGACCGCGCCTGACGACGGTGCGCGCGAAGGGCGCGCATCATAGTAGTGGTTCTCGCCTTCATCCTCGTGCTCGCCAACTAGCGAGAGGCCTGCTGCCGAGAGTGCGGCCTTGTACTCCTCGGCTCCCAAAGAATGCGATTCTCTGCCCGTCAGCACGTCTGTCCAATCGCACACCTGCGTCGGGGAGGTGAACAGAAATCTACCGTCTGGGTTCAACGCCGCGGCGACCTTGCGAATGAGGCCTCGTTGCACTTCGGCTGGCAGTAAAAACATCACGCCTACCGCAATCACGCCGTCGAACGTTCGACTAAAGAACCGTGAGTCCTCGATAGCCTCGCAGGCGACAGGCGCTCCAGGCACACGGCGGCGAAACGCTGCAGCCAGACTTGCCGAAGCATCTATGCCATACACCATGAATCCGTCGTTCGCCGTCGAGATCGGCACCCCAGATCCGCAGCCGAGGTCCAGGATCGCACCGCCTCGCGGAAGTGAGCTAGCCCACATGCGGACCGTTGCGGCACCGATGCTCGACTGCTCACGCCGTCGCATGAACTTTTGCGCGACTGCCTCGTAGCCGTTCGATGGGTCGCCGGCCGCCGCGTTGTTCGTCGCAGTGCTCACGATCTCCCCTCTGCGGTCTGACACCTTAGGGCGCGTCAGGAAATAACCACGTCACTTGGCCTTCCGCTTGGCTGGGCGGATCGTGTAGTTCCAGTCGCCGTGGAAGGAGTGCGGCTTGAGCTGGACCCTGGCCATTTGCTCGTCGGTGACGGTAGAGCCCTTGGGGTAGCTGCCGTGATCGATCTCGGACCTGACTCTCAGGCCCGCCGCGGTCGTCGTCGAGCCAATGAGGCTGACGATGACGGCTAAGTTGACGAGCGGCTTCCCGCGCCAGTTCGTAGCGATGTGGGAGAACAGTCGGTGCTCGATCTTGTTCCACTTGCTGGTTCCTGGCGGGAAGTGACAGACCGTGATCGACAGCCCGGTGCGGTTGGCGAAGCGCTGCAGCTCCCACTTCCACAGGCGGACTCGCGGCCCGTTGCTGCCGCCAGCATCCGCGGTGATCAGCAGGGAGCTCGCTCCAGAGTAGGCCAGCCGGCCCATCCGGTTCCACCAGCTTCGAATCGCGTTGACGGCGAGACTTGCCGTGTCGTGGTCGATCCCGACGCTGACCCAGCCTTCGTTGCGGTGCAGATCGTAGATGCCGTAGGGAATGGCCTTGCCCTGCTCAGGGATGAGGAAGTCGTGCACCCGGACGCGCTCGGGTGCGCCCTTCGGTCGCCATTCGCGGCCGGAGTTCTTGAAGTCGCCGACCAGCTCCTTCTTCTTGGTGTCCACCGAGATCGCCGGCTGCCCGCGCTTCTGGAAGCGTCGGACTTGGTCGAGGATGTAGTGAAACTGCGCGTCGCGATCCGGATGCTGGGGTCCCTCGCGCGTCTTGCGATTGGCTTGGAGGCTGTAGCCGCTCGCCTGCAACAGCTCGGCGACCACGGTGTGGCTCACCCCATGCCCCTGGGCCTGCAGCTCCTTCGCCAATCGACGCACGCTCTTTGCTGTCCAACGCAGCGGCGAGTCGGGATCGCCAGAGGCGGTCGGCTCTACCAGCGCGTCCAGGTCCGCGGCCAGCGTCACGTCCTTCTGAGTCGCCCGCTTCCGCCCTCCGCCCGGCCTGCGGGTTCGTTCCGGGTTGAGCGTCTCGCCCGACTCGAGCTCCTGGATACCGCGCTCGATCGTCGACCGCGCGAGTCCGGTCGCCTGCTTCACCCTCTCGATTCCGCCACGGCCCAGCGCCCGAGCCTCTGTCGCTGCCCACAACCGTCTCGAACGCTCCGTCAGCACCGGCGCCAAGGCCGTGTACTTCGTACGCAGCGCCTCCGTGTCCACGCATCAGACGATACGCTGAACCAGATCCGAAGTCACGCAGTTATTTCCTGACATGCCCTTAG
>DATLFI010000325.1:0-5496 GCA_035524895.1 Thermoanaerobaculia bacterium
GCCGAGATCGGGGTCGCCTTCTTCCGCGACCTCAAGCGGCGCACGATCCACGGCTACTACCGTTCCGAGATCGGCATGCTCGACGAGTTGGGCTACGAAGGCAACCGCTATCTCTCCCGGTTCGACGGCTGCCAGCATCCGGAGCATCACGCCTGGCAGCCCGCCGCATCACCGCCGCGCCGGCGCTGAAGAGGATTCGACCATGCTCGTCCAGCGCTCCCCCGAGGTCCACGACGTCATCGTCATCGGCAGCGGCGCCGCCGGCGGCATGGCGGCCTACAACCTGACGCGGCACGGGGTCTCGGTGCTGCTGCTCGACGCCGGCTCGAAATTCGATCGCTCGAAGACCTGGGAGCACGTGCTGCCGCCCGAGGCCGACCGCCGGCGCAGGGCCGGCGAGACGGCGCCCGATCCGTTCCTGAGCACCGTCGAGCAGCCTTACCTCACACCCGAGGGCAAGCCGTTCCGCCTGGTCAGGGTGTGGGGTTGGGGCGGCAAGACCAACGTCTGGGGACGGGTCAGCCTGCGGATGTCGGACCTCGACTTCCAGGCCGCCGAGCGCGACGGCTGGGGCATCCCCTGGCCGATCCGCTACGCCGACCTCGCGCCTTACTACGACCAGGTCGAAGCGCTGATCGGCGTGTGCGGCGGCGACGACGACTCGGAGGTGCTGCCCGGGAGCAAGCACTATCAGCCGCCGCCGCCGCCGCGCTGCGGCGAGGTCTTGGTCCAGAAGGCGGCGGAGCATCTCGGCATCCCAGTGGTGCCCATCCGGCGCGCCGTGCTCACTCGGGCCCATCGTGGCTTCCGTCCCTGCCACTACTGCGGCGCCTGCGGCGCGGGGTGTCGCAGCGCCTCGTTCTTCAACTCCACCGACCACCTGCTCGCCTTCGCGCTCCGCACCGGCAAGCTCGAGATCCTCTCGAACGCGGTGGTGGCGCGGGTGCTGGTCGACGAGCGGGGCAAGGCGAGCGGCGTCCAGTACTTCGACCGCCACACGGGCGAGGAGCGGCAGCTGCGCAGCCGCGTCGTGGTGGTCGCGGCGTCGTGCATGGACTCCACGCGGATCCTGCTCAACTCCAAGTCGGAGCGTTTCCCGAACGGTCTCGGCAACGGCTCGGATCAGCTCGGTCGCCACTACTCCGAGCAGGTGCGCTGCGAGCTCCACGGCTTCCTGCCGCAGCTCTACGGCCAGGGCTACACCAACGACGACGGCATCGGCGGCGCCCACCTCTACATCCCGCGCTTCAACCACAAGCAGCAAGGCCTCGACTACCTGCGCGGCTTCGGCATCCAGATGTGGATGACCGGCTGCCAGACCACCGGCGAGCCGGTCGCCGAGCGACTGCCAGGCTTCGGCGCCGACTTCAAGCGCGAGGTAAAGCGCCGCTATCCGTCGTTCGTCTCGCTGTGGCCGTTCGGCGAGGTTCTGCCACGGCCGGAGAACCGGGTCACCGTCGACGAGAGCCGGGTGGATCGTTACGGCGTGCCGTTGATGCGGATCGACGTCGCCTTCGGCGACAACGAGCAGAAGATGGTGCGCCACATGCACGACGCGGCAGCCGAGATCCTCGAGACCGCCGGCGCGGAGGTGCTGCCGTACGACCGGGACTCGTACATGGACCCCGGGTACGCCATCCACGAGCACGGCACCTGTCGCATGGGCAAGGACCCCAAGACCTCGGTGCTCGACGCGTTCAACCGCATGCACGAGGTCGACAACGTTTACGTCGTCGACGGCTCGAGCTTCACCAGCGCCTCCGAGAAGAACCCTACGCTCACCATCCTCGCTCTGTCGTGGCGGGCCACCGACCACCTCGCGGAGGCGCTGCGTCGCGGCGACGCGTGAGTCGCATACGGCGCGTCGGGTTTGGCCGTCACCCGGGGGTAACCCCGCTACCACGATCCGAGGCTTGACGTCCCGCTCGGGCAGACATCATGATGTCTGAATGAGGACCACCTTGACGCTCGATCCCGATGTCGCGCGCCTGCTCGACGAGGAGGTCCACCGCCAGCGGAAGCCCTTCAAGCAGGTCGTCAACGAGGCCATTCGACGGGGGCTTTCGCCGGTGCCGAGCGCGAGCCAGCGAGGCCGGTTCCGGGTCCGGCCACACCGGACGACCCTGCGCCCGGGCATCGACCCCGGATCGCTGAATCGGCTCGTCGACGAGCTCGAGGACGAAGCGGTGGTCGAGAAGCTGCGCTCCGGGCGATGATCGTTCCAGACGTCAACTTGCTGCTCTACGCGGAGATCGATGCCTTCCCGCACCACGCGCGGGCGCGACGGTGGTGGGAGGACGCAATGAACGGTGAGCGCCAGGTGGGGATCGCCCCCGTCAGTCTGTTCGGCTTTCTGCGGATCGCGACCAACCGGCGAGTGCTCACCGATCCCATGTCGGTCGAAGAGGCGATCGAGCGTGCTCAGCGGTGGCTCGAACGCCCGCACGTCGTTCTGCTGGTGCCCGGCACCCGCCATCTCGACACCGCGTTCCGGCTGCTCCGATCGCTCGGGACCGGCGGAAACCTGACGACCGATGTCCAGATCGCCGCCCACGCCGTGGAGTACAACGGTGAGGTCTACTCGAACGACCAGGACTTCGGCCGCTTCGAGGGCGTGCTCTGGGTGAACCCACTGGCAACCGGCGGCTGAGCTTTCCGCCACGCCTGAGTCTGGCGCCACGCACCACACGCTTCGTGTTCGCCTAGATCGAGGCACGAGCCGACCTCTGCCGATCTGGTGTTGCTGGGAGTAGAGCGCCGGCAGCTCGGGTCACGTTGCCGAGCACCGACTTTGGCGCCCCTTCGCAGGGTGACCGGCGAGTGAGCGAACTGCGGGAATGAACAACCACCTTGGCCGCGCGCTCACCTGCCCCGGGTGGGCCTCGCGGGCGCCTCGAGCTCGACGGACAGGTCGACCTCCTCGCCATCTCGGAGCACGCGCACTCTCACTCGCTGGCCGGGCTCGAAGCGCTCGAGCGCGAGCTGGAGGTCGTCGCCGCTGCGCACCTTCTCTTCGTCGACGGCGACGATGATGTCGCCGAGCTCCATGCGGCCGTCGCGAGTCTGGCGAAGCGGCCGCAATCCGGCGCGTTCGGCGCCGGAGCCAGCAGTGACGCCCACCACCAGCACGCCCTCGAGCCCGTTGCGCTGGAGGTAGCGATTGTAGGCGGTGTGCCACTCGATGCCGAGCACGGGGCGTTGGATACGGCCGTAGCGGATGAGGTCGGGCACCACCCAGTTCACGGTGTCGACCGGGATCGCGAAGCCGATGCCGGCAGAGGAGCCGCTAGTGCTGTAGATCTGGGTGTTGACGCCGATCAGGCGGCCGCTCGAGTCGAGCAGCGGGCCGCCGGAGTTGCCAGGGTTGATAGCGGCATCGGTTTGGATGACGTCGCGGATCGGCACGCGCGCGAGCGAAGTGATCTCGCGGCCGAGAGCGCTGATGACGCCGGTGGTGAGGGTCTGGTCGAGACCGAACGGGTTGCCGATGGCGAACACCGACTGGCCGACCTGGAGGTCGCGGGCGCGGCCGATCGGAATCTCCGGCAGCAGCTCGGCCGGTGCCTGGATCGACAGCACTGCGAGATCCTTCTCGGGCGCCACACCGATCAGCTCGGCGTCCCATTCGGACTGGTCGGCGAGCCGCACGAGCACGCGCTCGCCGCGGGTGACGCCCTGGACGACGTGGTAGTTGGTGACGAGGTGGCCCTGCTTGTCCCATACGAAGCCCGAGCCGTTGCCGCTGGGCACCTCGAACACGCGCGGGTCGAATAGGGAGCGTCGGCGGGAGAGCGTGGTGATGAAGACGACCGAGGGCGAGGCGTCGCGGAAGAGCTCGATGGTCTGGAGCTCCGCTTGGCGCAGCGTCGCGTCGGCTACGGCGCGGGGCGCGGCGGCGCCTCGCTCGACCACCCGGGCACGCCAGTTGGCGCCGAGGTAGAAGGCCAGCACCAGCGCCGGCAGCACGAGCAGCAGGCGGGCGAGCCACGACAGGCGAGGTGGTCGCGGGTCGACGGGTTCGAAGTCCATGGCTGATAGCTTGGCAGGTATACCCGGGCGTCAGCGGGCCCCTCGGTCGCGGGCGCCAGGATGTTAGCGCCCTGTCCCTGAAGAGCTGAAGAGCTGAAGAGCTGAAGAGCTGAAGAACCGCCGTGGAAGGAACACGCGAGTCTCGAAGCACGGCCTCGACCGTCGCCAGCTTCCTCGAGCGGATCGCAGTGATGTTCGACCGGCTGCGCGCCGCGAACGCGCTCGACCGGCTGCGACGCGGAGACGCTTCGCTGTGGACCTCCGCCGACGAGGCGCAGTGGCTCGGGTGGCTCGATCTTCCGGAGCGCTCCTTGCGCGCTCTGCCCGCGCTGGAGGAGCTGGTGGCTGCTGCGCGGTCGGACGGGATCGACCGCGTGGTGGTGCTCGGCATGGGCGGGTCGAGCCTGGGCGCCGAGGCGCTGGTGCGCTGTGGACCGCGCGTCGCGCTTGATATCGCCGAGCTGGTGCTGCTCGACACCACGGATCCCGACCGCGTGGCCGATGCGGAGGCGGCGCTGCGCGGCCATCAGCCGCTGTTCGTGTGCTCGAGCAAGTCGGGCACCACGCTCGAGACCGCGCTGCTGCAGGCCTACTGGCTGGAGCGCTACGACGCCGCGAGCTTCGTGGCGGTGACCGATCCCGGCACCCAGCTCGAGAACGAGGCTCGCGCGAAAGGCTTCCGCGCGGTGCTCCCCGGAGACCGCGAAGTGGGCGGCAGGTTCTCGGTGCTCTCTGCCTTCGGGCTGCTGCCCGCCGCTCTGTGCGGTATCGGCGTTCGCGAGGTGCTGGATGCTGCCGTCCGCGCCCGGGACAGCGTCTTCGGCGGCGGTTCCGACGGGGAGCGTCGGGTCGAGGGCCTCGCGGCGCTGCTCGGGGCTGCCGCTACCACGGGGCGCGACAAGCTCACCGTGCTCGCTCCGCAGCACCTGCGTTCCTTCGGCTGGTGGCTGGAGCAGCTGCTCGCTGAGTCGCTCGGCAAGAACGGTCGCGGTGTGGTGCCGGTGCTCGACGAGGACTACGCGCCGGCCGCGCGCTACCGGCCCGATCGAGCCTTCCTGTGGCTCGACGATGAAGGCGACCCTCGCAGCGCGGCCGAGCGCGAACGGCTCGCGGCGGCGGGGCGAGAGCTCGTCGCGGCTGGCCAGCCGGTGGAGCGCTTGCCCATCGACACGCGCGATCTCGGCGCCGAGCTGTACCGCTGGGAGGTGGTGACCGCCCTGGCCGGACACCTACTCGCGGTGCACCCTTTCGATCAACCCGATGTCGAGGCCGCGAAGGTCGCGACGCGCCGCTACGTCGAGGCGTTGCGGCGCGGTGAGGCGCTGCCGCGCGCCGCTTCGGTGACGGCCGGCGCCGTGGAGCTCAGCGGCTACGGCGGCGGAACGGGCGAGGCCGAGGGAGGCGGCGGGAAGGTGGCCCCGTCGAGTGCAGCAAGTGCGGTGGCGGGTCTGCTCGCGGCGGCCAGGA
>DATLFI010000326.1:0-5001 GCA_035524895.1 Thermoanaerobaculia bacterium
AGCCTGGTCTCTCCCCAGAGCGCCGACAGGTACTCGCGGACGAACCCGGCGACGCCGCTCGCCTCCTCGCTGATCCAGTGGCGGTAGACGTGAATGCCGTCGATCTCCTCCTCCGGGGCCGTGTAGCCGCGCATGCGCGGACAGATGACGACGACCTCGTACCCACGGTCGCGCAGCGCGTTGGCCTCCTGCCAGACCCGTCGATCGAGCGGCACCGGGAGGTTCTCGACCAGGATCAGGACCGTCCGCTTGCTCACCACGACGGCCCTACCAGCAGAGCCCCTCGTAGCTCGCGCCCAGCGACGAGAGCTCCGGCCAGCCGTTGATGTCGACGAGGTGATGGCGCGCCGTGACGTGGCTGGCGAGCTCCTCGAGCGGGGCGACCCGCTGCGCGGCCAGGACGACGCCGCCGTCGCCGAGCGCCGCGCCGAGGTCGTCGCGAAGCAGGGAGGCGAGATGCGGCATCTTGCTCTCGATGATGCGCTTGTTGCTCCCGACGAGAGTGCGCAGATTCAAGGTCCGGTCGTAGAGCCGCACCTGGTAGCCGCGCCCGAACAGCGTCTCGGCGACGTCCACCATCGAGCTCTCGCGCAGGTCGTCGGTATGCGGCTTGAACGAGAGGCCGAGGATCACGACCTCACGCAACCCGGTGCGGTTGACGATCGCGAGCAGGCTTTCGAGATGACGCTGATTGCTGCCGAGGAGACTCTCGAGCATCGGCAGCTCGACGTCGAGCTGCCGCGATCGCCGCACCAGCGCGCGCACGTCCTTGGGCAGGCACGAGCCGCCGAAGGGGTTTCCGGGCCTGAGGTAGGAGGCGGAGAGGTTCAGCTTGGTGTCGCGGCACAGCAGCTCCATGACCAGCCGCGCGTCCACGCCGAGCGGTTTCGCGAAGCGGCCGATCTCGTTCGCGAACGTCACCTTGGTGGCGTGAAACGCATTGCTCGCGTACTTCACGAGCTCGGCGGTCGACCAGGGCACCACGTGGGCTTCCTCGGGAATCAGGGTGCCCGCGAGCGCTGCCGGAGGGGGAACGTCCTCCCCGGACGTCCCCACGATCACGAGCGAAGGATCCTCGAAGTCGGCGACCGCCGTTCCCTCGCGCAGGAACTCAGGGTAGTAGACGACCTCGAGCGGGTGCGGGCCCTCGCGCGTGACGGCTCCACCGAGGAGCTCGCCCACGAGCTCGGCCGTCGTGCCCGGCAGGAGCGTGCTGCGCAGGACGAGGCAGTGGGGCTTGGGCCGCTGCCGCAACGCGTCGGAAATCTCGCCCAGGACGTTCCGCACGAAGCGGAGATCGAGCGTCCCCGTCAGGGTGGATGGTGTTCCGACGCACACCACCGAGACGTCAACGCCGCTCACCGCGTCGGCGGCGCTGGTCGTGGCCTCGAGCCGATCGCTCCTCTTCGCCTCGGCCAGCAGCTCGCCCAGGCCCGGTTCGACCACGGTGGGCTCGCCGCGCCGGAACGCCTCCACCTTGCCCGGCTGCACGTCGACGCCGACGATCGAGTGGCCGCGCCGAGCGAGACAGGCGCCGGTGACCGTCCCCACGTATCCGAGGCCGAAGATCGCGATCCTCATGAGGCGCACCGGAAAGTCGTCCGACACGGTCGCAGCTTCCCCGCTCGCGCGACGGAGCGCAGCAGGAGGAAGGGCGCCTCGGCGGTCGACCGGAAGTGTGGAGACACGAGACCCCTTCCGATCTCCAGGTCGTCCCACTCGTCTCCGGCTTCGATCACGATCGTGACCCCCCCGCGGCCGACCCGATAACGCCGGGGGCCGTCGTCCGCGAGCGTGGAGCCCGGAGCGAGCTGCCAGCGCACGGAGAAGCTACGGTCCACGGGCCCCTCGACGCTGTCGAGAACCTCGAGGGCCTCGCTTTCGTTCACCCAGCTCAAGGCGCGCCGCAGCGTGGTACGACCCGACTCGAGCACCGCTTCGAGCCGCCCGTTCTTTCGAGCGAGCGCCGGTGGGTCGTGGCGCCCTGCCCAGAGAAAGGTGCCGGCGCGTCTTGCCAGGGGCATGCCATCGGGCCGTGGTCCGTTGTGGGCCTCTGCCGACGCGAGATAGCGGCGCAGCTCGGGATCGGAATAGTAGGCGCCCGTTCCCGGGTCGACCACCAAAGCCACTCCTCGGCGCCAGATCGAGAGGTGAAGGACGTCCAGGTGGCCGTGCGCCGCGGTGGAGAGAAACCCCAGGGGGGAGAGGTCCCAGCGTACCGTCCAGTCACCCGGCCGGCTGATCGCGATTCCGGACTGCGGAAAGTACGCCGCCTTCGCTTCATCGATCACCTGCGCGACGCCTGGGGCCGAGGCCGTTGTCTGCGGAGGCGCCGCCCCCAGCCAATAGCGCAGGGTCGCCCCTTCCGGGCCGCCGACCATCCAGGCGCGCCACTGCCGCTGCGGGGAGGTCTCGCCCTCCCAGAGCGGAGCGACCAGGGCTCCATCCGAGTCTCCGTAGTCCCAGGGATCCTCCGCGACCTGCACGGCTGCATAGAACGCCGCGGCCCGCTGCAAGCGCTGCGCGACGGCAGGCCTGGGCCCCATCGACGCCGCCTCGAGGGCCGCGGACGTGTGCCGGCAGAGCTCCCAGGCGAAGAGATGGTAGTTCAGGGCCTGCTCTCGATTGCCCCCGTCTTCGGCGAACTGAGTCATCACCGCCTGCTCCCACTCGGCGACGAGCGTGGCGAGAGCGCAGCTCCAGGTCTGCGCGAGCGGCCATCGGATCGCGGCCACGATGAGCCCGCTCAACTCGCCGAGCAGGTGATTGTTGGCCGAGGATCCGAAGCTGCGGTAGCGACTCGTGAACCAGACATGGGGCGGCACGATCCGCTGCACCAGATCGGCGAGGCGGTGCTGGTCCTCCTCATCGGCTCCGCGAGCTGCGCGCAGCAGCGCGTCGATCCAGGCGATCTGGATGAGGCGAATGCCCGATTCGAGCGCACTCGTCCAGTTCCAGCCGACGAACGGTGGGTTCGTCGCCGTCCAATCCGAGAGCCAGCGCAGGCAGGTGGCGGCGGCGTCGCGGCGGTCGAGCACGAACGCCGCCTGCGCCAGGCGCACGAGAATCTGCCAGCGACTGAGCTCCCACATCAGTCGGACGTCGGCTCCCTCGGGCAGAGCGCGATGGTCGAGACCGAAGGCCGACTCGGTGGTAGTGAGGTCGACGCCTCGCAGGTAGTCCCGGTGCCAGCGCGGGGGATCGTCGAGGAGGAGCTCGAGGTGCCCGAGCGCCTTCCATCGTCCCCTGAGAAGCTCGTCCACCAGGCGATCGAGGTCGGCGCGCAGCGGCTCTGGAGCTGGCGACTCGGGAAGCCGGGGAAACACCGGGACGTGCTCCAGCCGAGGAGCCGACCAGCTCACAGCGAGGTTCCTGTCCGCGCGCTGACGCATCCGCCGGCGCACGTGGTGGGCGGTCTCGCGAACGTCCATCGCGCGGAGTCGGTGCCAGTACCAACTGGCGTCGGGCATGCTCGTCCTATCGGTCACGCGCGGCGGCGCAGGTGGGAGACTCGGTGTTGCCGGCGGAACCGGCGGCGCCATCTTCACACAGTCGCATCCCGCGTGCAGAGGACAGTCAGCTTCGAGGCGCTCGCGACTCGTGGCCGAGGCATCGCCTTGTCCGCCTGAGATCGCGCGTGCTACGTTGTCCCCCCGTGGTCCCGCGGACGCTCTTGCTCTCGGTGCTGTTGCTGGGGCTCGTCCTCACCGCCACCGCCATCCGCGGTCCCTTCACCATCGACGAGAACAACTACCTGGTGACGGTTCTCGGCCTGCGCCAGGGGCGCCTCACGGTGCCGGGGACCGAGGGACTGCCGCCCAGCCGCGAGCTGCTCTTCTTCGATCCGGCGTCGCGGAGTCGCGACGTGATCTCCACGCCGATCGCGTCCTCGGCGCCGCCCCTCTACGCGCCGCTCGCCGTACCCTTTTCGTTTCTCGGGTGGCGCGGATTGGTGGCGCTCAACACCGTCGCGCTGCTGGGGACGATCGTCATCGTGTTCCTCCACGCGCGCCGCTTCTCGGCGGGCGTCGAGGCTGCGTGGTTGGCCGCCATCGGCGTGGGCGCCGGCAGCTACTTCTACGAGTACGGCCAGGGGCTCTGGCCGCACATGTTGGCGGTCGTTCTGGTGGCCGGCGCGGTCTACCTCGCCGCCGGCGCGCTCGAGGAGCGTCCCTCCCTGTGGGCAGCCGGCGCTGGCTTTCTGGCGGCCACGGCGACCGGAGTGCGCTACCAGAACGCGTTCGTCCTCGGCTGCATCGGCATCGGGCTCTTCCTGCTCGCGCGCGAACGCCTGCGCGCGGCGGCAGCGTTCGCGCTGGGCGCTTCGGTACCGCTCGCCGTGAGCTCGGCGATGAACCACGCCCGGCTCGGCTCCTGGAATCCCATCAGCAAGGGTCCCAGATATCTGCCGTCGCCCACTCGTCTCGTTTCCGCTTCGGATTCGTTCCTCGGCGACACGCTCACGATGGCGTGGGCCCGCATCGTCGACTACTCGGCGCGCCCGCCCCTCACCGGCACTACTCACGAGAGCTTCCTCTACCCGTATCCGGGAAGCGGCGCCTATGTCCTCGTCACCGCGGTGAAGAAGGCCTGGCTCCAGTCGTCGCCGTGGATGATCGTGCCGCTCCTGGTTCTCACCCTGGCCTGGCTCCCGGCGCCGGCGTTCGCCCGCATCGTCGGCCCCGCACCACAGCGTCAGCTCCGGCTGCTCTCGCTGGTCGTGATTCCGACGTTGGGGATGTTCTCGGCAGCGGGGATCTACCGCACCGATGGGCTCTGCTTCAACCAGCGCTACTTCTGCGAGCTGGTGCCGCTGGTCGCGGTGGCGTTCGCCTGGAGCGTCGAGGGCGTCGCGCGCCAGCGAACGGCGCTCCTGGCCGGCGGCCTCGCCGGGGCGGTGCTCGCGTTCGCGTCGCTTCAGCCCCACCACCTTTCGCCGGTCCGCCACTACCTGGTGATGTACGTGCCGCTCGCGCTGGCGGCAATCCTCGCCGCGTCGTG
>DATLFI010000327.1:0-48629 GCA_035524895.1 Thermoanaerobaculia bacterium
GTCCTCGCCGCCGCGGGTCTGATGGCTTCGCTGATGGCAGCACCAGCGTTGGCCGACGGACCCGAGACGGGCATCATCCGCGGTAGCGTGAAGGATGCCCAGGGGAATGCTCTGCCGGGCGTGGTCGTCACGCTCAGCGGCCCCCGCGGCTCGCAGGACGCGGTAACCGACAACTCTGGCTCGTACCGCTTCACGCTGCTCGTGCCCGGTGACTACCGGGTACGTGCCGAAATGGAAGGCTTCCAGCCGGTCGAGGCGGGAGCGGCGGTCAGCGCTGGCGCGCAGGCGGAGGTCGCACTGGTCCTCCGGCTCGGCACCAGCGAGGAGATCACCGTCACCTCGGAAGCCCCGATGGTCGACAAGTTCAACGTCACCGCGGGCGCGACCGTGAGCGCCTCGGTCGGCGAGCAGACCGCGGGCTCGACCCGGACCTATTACGGGATCATCAACACCCTGCCCGGCGTCACCAACGACTCCGAGAACCAGGACATCCAGCAGAGCCGGCCCTCGGTGAACGGCTCGCACTTCGCCGATCAGCAGGTGTTCATCGACGGCGTCGACACCAGCTTCGCGCGATTCGGCGGCAGCCGCGTGTTCCTGCCCACCACCGCGGTCACCGAGGTGACCATGGAGGCGGGCGGATCGAGCGCCGAGTACGGCCGCAAGATCGGCTCGACCACGAACGTCATCGTCAAGTCGGGCACCAACAAGTTCCACTTCGACGCAGCAGTGTCGCACCAGGACGTCGACTGGTCGTCCGACTACGACTCGCACGCCGAGCTGACGCGGCGCGAGGGCTTCCCGCGTCCAGCCAACTTCCTCAAGCGCACCCCGATCGAGGAGGACAACACCACCACCGGTATCGAGTTCTCGGTCGGCGGCCCGCTCAAGCGTGACAAGGCCTGGTTCTTCCTCGGCTGGTCGGAATTCGACTCCAGCGACATCGACAAGACCCTCAACCAGGATCCGGTCGACGTCTCGCTCAACACCGAGGCGCGCATCGCCAAGCTGAACTTCCAGCCCGGCGCGGCGCACCAGCTCGCGGTGTCGTGGATCGACACCCCGGCTTCGCGCAACTACTTCAACCCCGAGTCGTTCGACTACTGGACACCGACGCCGCACGTGGTCGACGGCAACCTGGGCAGCCTGAGCTGGAACTGGTCGATCTCGAGCGACTTCTTCCTCGAGACCAAGGCCGCCATCCAGACCTCCGACGAGAACAAGTTCCTCGCCTGTGGCAGCACGGACGAGGCGGTCTGCATCGCGGCGAAGCAGCAGGACCGCGGACCCGACGGCAACGGCCCGCTGCGGTTCCCGTCGCCGCAAGACCACCCGTTCCTGCCGCCGGGCGCGCTCGGCGAGCACTACCCCGGCAACAACTACCGGGTCTACCTCGACACCAACGACGACGGGTCCTGGCACAACGGCTGGATTCTCGACAACGGTTACGGCCTCAACGAGTTCCCGCGCGATCAGGCCAACGTGGCGCTTACCCAGTTCTGGGGCGCCAACCACGAGCTCAAGTACGGCATCGACTGGCAGCAAGTCGAGTGGCTGGGTGACGTGCGGCGGCCGGGCCTCTACAGCGGGCACGACTTCGACGCGTTCAACCCGTTCGGCTACGCGGCCGCCACCGGCGGCATCGCGTTCCAGAACTGCGGCTTGGCTCGTCTCAACCCGGCGACCGTGAACCTGCTCAACGCGCTCGGCATCCCGCAGGCGGTCTTCGGGCAGCCTGCCGGCCTCGGCGAGGTCTGCCTGTTCCGCGACTACAACGCCGCCTTCCTGCTGCCGCTGCTCGGCAGCGGCAACAGCCGCAACGAGGACCTCTCGTTCTACGTGCGCGATCGCTTCACCCTCGGCGATCACTGGACGTTCAACATCGGCGTGCGCTACGAGGACATGCAGGGCGAGAACGACATCGGCCGTGTGGTGTTCGACGACCAGCACTTCTCGCCGCGCTTCGCGGTGAGCTACGACGTCAAGGGCAACGGTCGCCAGATCGTCTCGCTCAACGCGGGTCGGTACTTCGCCCAGCTCAACCAGCAGTGGACCAACCAGTGGCTGCAGGACAAGTGGGGCGGCTACGAGGAGTTCGAGGACTACCTGTTCTGCGACGCCCTGGACACCATCCTGGTGCCCGGCTGCGGCGGCAAGGTGGGCTACAACTTCTTCCTGCGCCGCATCATCCCGGGCGAGATGTGGGACTACGTCGACCAGGGGATCATCGACAGCGACATCCGTCCCTACTACAAGGACGAGATCATCGCTGGCTACGAGTGGCAGTTCTCCCAGAACTGGGCTGTCGACGCCAAGGCGATCTTGTGGGAGCTCGGCGACATGATCGGCGCCGGCACCCAGCTCGGCCCCAACGGCGCGCAGTTCAACTACACGGCGAACTACGCGGACTGGCAGGAGACCTTCCGCAAGTTGCGGGACGCGCGGGTAGCCAACGGGCTCGCGCCGGCGATCACCGACGAGACCATCAATGCGTTCGAGGAGGGGGTCAAGGAGTACAAGGCACTCCAGCTCCAGCTCAACCGGCGTTTCTCAAATGGCTACGCCTGGTACAACAACCTCACCTGGTCGGAGCTCGAGACGACCGGCGCCGGCGCCTGGTGGAACAACACCAACAGCGACTACGGGCAGGACATCCACGTCCTCCTGACCGCCGAGAACATCACAGCCTGCCAGGCCAACCAGGTCAACCGAATCAACCCGGTCGACTGCTCGGTGCTGACGCCGTTCATCGGCCAGTCGGTGTCCACGATCAACCGGCTGGGCAAGGAGCGGATCGACAGGCCGATCATCTTCAACTCGTTCGGCTACAAGGTCTGGACTCTCGGCACGCACGACGTCACGCTCGGTGGGCATCTCTCCGTCCAGAGCGGTGAGGCGTGGGCAAGGCGAGAGAGCGTCGGCAACATCATCCTGAGCGGCAACAACGCGCGCAGCGCTTCGGTCGGGCTCCAGGTAGAGCCGGTGGGTACGCGACGGCTCGACGACTTCTACCAGCTGAATCTGAGCGCTTCGTGGGGCTTCCCGCTCGGTGCCGGGCTGCGCGGCAACTTCCGGCTGGAGGGCCTCAACATCACCGACCAGCAGGATCTGCTGCACGTCGACAGCCGCGGCGAGGTGCGACCGGTTCGTCGCGACTTCCAGAGACCGCGCCAGTTCCGGGCGCTGTTCTCGATCAAGATCTGAACGACCAGAGGAGGCGTTGGTACGAACGCCTCCTCTGATACGAGCTCGAAAGACTCGAAAGAATGGAGGAGGAGGCCTCGCGGCCTCCTCCTTTTTCTTTGTGCGGGTGTTCCTTGTACTGGGAGCGCGGATAGGAGGCCCGGCAGTGAGGCAGCCGTGAGACGATGGGACCGGGAGGTCGTGGTGCGATCGGGGACGGTCGTGCTGTCGGCGGTCTTGCTGGCGGCCTGCGGCGCCGGCGAGGGTGGCGACAGCGAGCCCGCGGCCGATCGGGTCGCCGAGCCCTCGAAGACGGGTCACGACCGCATGCACCGCGAGCTGGCCGCCATTCGCGAGCGCGCCGACGTCGAGAACCACTGGCAGGGAGCGGCGCGGGCTCGCGAGGCTACGGAGCGGCTGGAAGGCCTGCCGGCGAACGCCGATCCGCTGGCTCGCTGGGCTCGGCTCCACGAGGTTGCCGAGCACGACCTGCGCCTCGGCCACGAGGAGAGAGCGATCGAGCGCTTCGCTGCCGCCCACGAGCTGCTGCCCGTGCTCGGTGAACGGCTCGATGTGTCGCAGCGCTTCCGCACCGCTTTCCGACTCGGGGTGGCCTGGCTCCGCCTCGGCGAGACGCGCAACTGCGCACGCGGGCACGTCGCGGAGAGCTGCATCCTGCCCTTGCGAGGCGGCGGCCTCCACGCGGATACCGAGGGTTCGCGACGGGCGCTCGCCTACCTGGAGGAGGCGACCCGGCTCGTGCCACCGAGCTCTCCGCTGCGGCTCAAGGCGAGCTGGTTGATCAACATCGCAGCGATGACTCTCGGCGAGTACCCCCAAGGAGTGCCGCCGGAGCACCGTCTGCCGCTCGACGTCTTCGACAGCGCGGAGCCCTTCCCTCGCTTCGAGAATGTGGCACCCTCCGCCGGGATCCACGACCTCGACTTGTTCGGCGGCGTGGTCATCGACGACTTCGACGGCGACGAGCACCTCGACATCGTGGTCACCACGTTCGACCTCGCGGCCGAGTCGCGGTACTACCGAGGCGACGGGAAGGGCGGCTTCACGCTGCGCACCACCGAGGCGGGTCTGGACGGTCTGTGGGGCGGGCTCAACCTGGTGCAGGCCGACTACGACAACGACGGCGACCTCGACCTCTACGTTCTACGCGGCGCGTGGCTCTACACCGCGGGTCGTCATCCCAACTCGCTCCTGCGCAACGACGGTCGTGGCACCTTCACCGACGTCACCTTCGCCGCAGGCCTGGGCGAGGTGCACTACCCGACGCAGACCGCGGCGTGGGCCGACTTCGACCTCGACGGCCACGTCGACCTCTTCGTCGGCAACGAGCACGGCGATGGCCGGAGCAGCTTCGGCCTCGAGGGCGAGGAGGGCGCCGCCGCCGCGTTCGAGGCGCCGAGTCAGCTCTTTCGCAACAACGGCGACGGCACCTTCACCGACGTCGCCGCGACCGCCGGCGTCGACTTGCGTGCCTTCGTCAAGGGCGTGGTGTGGGGCGACTACGACGGCGATCGCTACCCGGATCTCTACGTCTCGGTGCTCGGCGGCCCGAACCGCCTGTTCCGCAACCAGGGTGACGGCACGTTCGTCGACGTCGCTGTGGAGCTTGGCGTGACCGAGCCGATCCAGAGCTTCCCGGCCTGGTTCTTCGACTACGACAACGACGGCGCGCTCGATCTCTTCGTGGCGAGCTACCGAGGAGCGGAGGACTCGGTGGCGCTGGTCGCTGCGAGCGCGCTCGGGGTCGAGATCCCGTACGAGCTGCCGCGGCTCTATCGCAACGACGGCCGAGGCGGCTTCATCGATGTCTCGCGGCAGGCCGGCCTCGATCGGCTGCACCTCGCCATGGGCGCGAACTTCGGTGACGCCGACGGCGACGGCTGGCTCGACTTCTACCTCGGCACGGGCTATCCCGACTACGAGGGATTGGTGCCCAACGTGCTCTACCGCAACCTGGGTGACGGCCGGTTCGTCGACGTCACCTGGGCCGCGGGGGTCGGCCACCTCCAGAAGGGCCATGCCGTCGCTTTCGCCGACATCGACGAGGACGGCGACCTCGACCTCTACGCGCAGATGGGTGGAGCCTTCCCTGGCGACGGCGCGGCCGATGCGCTGTTTCGCAATCCGGGCGTCGCCGGCCATCGGTGGGTCTCGCTGCGCCTGGTCGGAACCCGTTCCAACCGCGCGGCGATCGGGACGCGGCTGCGCCTCGACGTCGTCGACGCTCGAGGGAAGCGCCGCTCCATCCATCGGGAGGTCACGAGTGGCGGCAGCTTCGGCGCGAACCCGCTGCGGCAGACCATCGGGCTGGGCGACGCTGCACGCCTGGAGCGGCTGGAGGTCTACTGGCCCGCGAGCGACGCGCGTCAGGTCTTCGAGGACGTTCCGCTCGACGGCGCGTACCTCGTGGTCGAGGGCGGGAACGCGCTCGAGGCCTTGCGGCCGCCGACCGAGTGACCTTCGAGGATCCGTTCGGCAACTGGTTCAGTATGACCCAGCACCGCGGACGGGGTCAGACACCCTCGGCAGGTACGCCCAGACCAGCCAGCAGGCGGCGGGCCCGTGGGTCGTCGGGCGCCAGCTCGAGGGCAGCGCTCGCCTCGCTTCGGGCGGCCTCGAGCTGCCCGAGTGCAGAGTAGGCCATCGCCAGGGCGAGACGCGCATCGGCGCTCGCAGGGCGTACCTTCACCGCGGCTTCCAGCGACTCGCGGGCCTGCTCGTAGCGGCCTGTGCGCCCGTAGAGCACACCCAGGTCGTAGCTCGCATCGTAGTGCTGCGGGTCGTACTCGAGAACGCTCCGGTACAGCGCTTCGGCCTCGTCGACCCGTCCCGCGGCGAGCAGCGCGTTCGCCGTCTTGATCGTGGCCTGCAGGTCCTGGCGATTCTCGAGCACCCTGCGCAACAGGGCGTCCGACGGACGCGCAGGTCGGGTGCCCTGCTCGAGACCACGCAGCAGCTCCGCGGCGCGGTCGGTGCGGCCGAGGTCCCGGTACGCGGTGGCGAGCAGGTAGCGTGTCTCGGCATGCTCCGGCGCCAGCCGTAGAGCGCGCTCGAGATGCTCGATCGCACTCTGGTGCGCGCCGAGCCGCAGCTCGACCTTGCCGAGACCCAGCGCCCCCCACGGTTCCTCGGAGCCGCCGCTCGCGATTCCGGAGAAGACGGCGCGAGCCTCCGTGGGCCGATCCGCAGTGAGCAAGAGGTCGCCTAGCCTGCTCCGAGCGGGCAGGTAGTCCGGTCTCAGCTCGAGGACCGTTCGCAGCAGCCCGATCGCGCTCTCCAGCTCGCCCCGCTCCGCGGCGAGCAGGGCGAGGTGGTAGGGCCACTCGGGATCTCGAGAGTCGAGGGCTCGCGCCAGCTCGTAGCAACGCCTTGCCGACTCCAGGTAATGGTGCGCGTTGTAGAGACGCCCGAGCTCGCCGACGGCGGTGGCCGTGCGCTCGCTCTCCGCCCGCGCGAGCGCCACCTCGAGGCTCTGGCGCAGGCGAGGATCGAGGCCTTCGGGGTCCTCGATCCGGGGCAGCTCCAGCCCGCGTTCGAGAGCCTCCCCCGTCGTCGCGTCGCCGCCCCGTCCTGTCGCGAAGTGCAGAGTCGCGAAGGTGCCGAGAGCAACGGCTGTGAGGGCACCGACGACGGCGATCGTTCGCGACCATCCGTGGCGCGCGGGGCCAGCCCGTGGGCGGTCGGACCTCGAGCCCGGGGACCGCCTCGTTACGGCCGTTCGACCTCGCTGGACGGTTCGGCGGCTCATCGCGGCTCCCGGCTCGCATCGTTCGCGAGGACGGAGGGAGGAGACGCTCGCTGCACGCGCAGCGTGCGATCGACCGGAAGATCTCGCAGCTCTAGCGTCGCCCCATCGGGCCACCTCACCCGTAGCCACGACACCCGCTGCGAGCTCCCGAGGCCGAAGTGCGCGCGGGGGTCGTTGCTCGCGCCGTAGGAGTAGCTCGGCTGCAGCAGCCGGCGCTGGCGCGAGCCCGCTGCCTCGAGCGAGAGCTCGGCACCCAGCGCTCCGGCCGGCCGTGTGCGGTCTTCGACGGCGACCACGACCGCGCGCCGTCCCGCCTGCTCGTTGCGCAGCAGCCGGGCCGGGCCGTCGTTGTTCGCCACCACGACGTCGAGGTCGCCGTCCTCGTCGAGATCGCCGAACGCGGCGCCGCGACTCACCTCGAGCGTGCCGAGACAGTCGCCGCTGGTTGCCGTGACGTCTCGGTAGCGCCCCGACTCTCCGCGCAGCAGCAGCTTCGGCTCGCGGTAGTCGGGCAGCGCGTCGGGGCCCGGTTTGACCTTGCCGTTGGCGACGAAGACATCGAGCCGGCCGTCGTGGTCGAAGTCCAGGAACCCGGTGCCGAAGCCGGTGTAGGGAAGGCTCACGGTGCCGAGGCCCAGCGAATCCGTGACGTCGCGGAAGACACCGCCACCTTCGTTGCTGTAGTAGGTGTTGCTCTCGCCCGCCAGATGGGTCACGAACAGATCCCAATCGCCGTCCCCGTCGGGATCACCGATTGCGATGCCCATGCTCGCCTCGGGGCGGCCGAGCTCGTCGAGCGCCGCGCCCCGCAGCAGCGCCTCCTCGCGGAAGGTGCCATCGCGCTGGTTGATCCAGAGGTGGTTCGCCATCTGGTCGTTGGCGACGTAGAGGTCGACCCAGCCGTCGCCGTCCAGATCGGCGGCGACCACGCCGAGGCAGGCACCACGAGCGGCCCGGATGCCCGCAGTCTCGCTGACGTCGGTGAAGGTGCCGTTGCCGTCGTTGCGCAGCAGGGTGTCGGGCGTCGGCGGGTACTCGGAGGGGTTGCAGTAGCCGCGCTTGCCGTGGAAGCCGAGGCACTCCTTCTCGCGCGCCGGCGACCAGTCGACGTAGTGGCAGACGAAGAGGTCGAGGTGTCCATCGCGGTCGAAGTCGAGGAACGTGGCGGCCGCCGCGTAGCCGGGATCGGCGGCACCGGCGGCCACGGTCACGTCCTCGAAGGCGCCGTTGCCCAGGTTGCGGTAGAGCGTGTTGGACCCGAGGGCGGTTACGTAGAGGTCGGTCCAGCCGTCGCCGTCGTAGTCGCCCGCCAGCGCTCCGGTGCCATAGCCCCTACCTTCGACGCGCGCTTGCACGGTGCGGTCCTCGAACGTGCCATCGCCCCGGTTGCGGTAGAGCCGGTTGCCGTCCGTGGCGACCCTCGGCGACGGGGGCAGCGATCCCGACTGCACGAGGTAGACGTCGAGCCAGCCATCGCCGTCGTAGTCGAGCAGCGCCACCCCGGCGTGCATCAGCTCGGGGTACCAGAACTCGCCGCGTGCTCCGTTGCGGTGCGCGAAGCTCAAGCCCGCGGCGTCGGTGGCATCCAGGAACGCCGTGCGAACCGGCCGTTCGATCGAGTCCACCCCAGGCAGTCCCGCGACACCCGCGTCGACCTCGCCGCACGCCCAGGCCGCGAAGGCCGGTGCGAGCCAGATCGACCGCGGGCCCCATCCGGAACGGCGGAGGCGCTTCGGTCCGCGAAGCACCCCCGTGGGACCACTTCGCCGCTGCATGGAAGACTGCCGGGAAGTGTACACCTCTCGCGGCCACGTGGCGGACCTTGCCGGACCTGCGAGAATGCCGGCGTGTGCTCGAACGGACCAGGGCCGCCGCGCCGGTCCCGGCTTCCCCCGGCGCTCGCCGCGGCGTCACTGGCCGCGGCTGTGGCGGTCGCTGGCTGCGGCCGCGACGACGACAGCGCGACCGCAACGCGCTCGGCTGGCGAGGGTGAGTCTTCCGCGGCTACCGGCCAAGGCAGCGCTCCCGCGTTCGAGGAGGTAGCGCTCGAGCTCGGGGTCGACTTCGTGCACCGCACGGGCTCGGAGGGCAGCTATCCGATGCCCGCGATCATGGGCGGTGGCCTCTGCGTGTTCGATGCCGACGGTGACGGCGACCTCGATCTCTACTTCGTCGACGGCGGCGACTTCGGCGCGGCCGGCGGCGACGCGGCGCGGGGCCATCGCTTCGTTCGGCGGGAGGCCGATGGTCGCTACGCCGATGCCACCGCGAGCTCCGGGCTCGCCGGCGGCGGCCACGGCATGGGCTGTGCGGTCGCCGACGTCGACAACGACGGCGACCTCGACGTCTTCGTCACCGCCTACGGTCGCGACACCTTCTACCGCAACCTGGGAAGTGGACGCTTTCGCGACGACACCGCCGCGGCCGGTCTCGGCGATGGGTCGTGGTCGGCCTCGGCGGCGTTCCTCGACTACGACCGCGACGGCTGGCTCGACCTGTTCGTCACCCGCTACGTCGACTACGACCCGCGGCGCGTCTGCGCGCTCGAAGGTGGCAGGCTCGACTACTGCGGGCCGACCCAGTTCTCCGGCGTCCACGACCTGCTCTATCGCAACCGCGGCGACGGCACCTTCGAAGACCGCAGCCGCGAGGCTGGCATCGCCACCGCCCAGCTCCGCGGCCTGGGAGTCTTGGCGGCAGACTTCGACGACGACGGTTGGATCGACGTCTACGTGGCCAACGACTCCGATCCCAACAACCTGTGGATCAACCAGCGCGACGGCACCTTCCGCGACGACGCGGTGCTGCTCGGCGCCGCCTACAACCGCTACGGAGTCGGCGAGGCGGGGATGGGGATCGCGACCGGCGATCTCGATCGCGACGGCGACCTCGATCTGGTGGTCACCCACCTGATCGAGGAAACCAACACGCTCTACGAGAACCGCGGCGCGCTCGGCTTCGAGGACATGACCGCGGTCTCCGGGTTCGGGCTTCCCAGCCTGCCTTACACCGGGTTCGGCGTTGCCCTCTTCGATGCCGACCTCGACGGCGACCTCGACCTGGCGGTGGCCAACGGCGCGGTGAAGCTGCGGCCGCGCGCGCTCGGCGACCGGCCCGACTGGCTGTGGAACGACTACGCGGAGCCCAACCTGTTCCTGCTGCGCGACGGGTCGGGCCGTTTCGTCGAGCCCACTTCGGGCGCGGGCGCGTTCACGCGCGATCTCGACATCACCCGGGGCCTGGTTGCATCAGACCTCGACGGTGACGGCGACCTCGACCTGGTCGCGAGCAACGTCGAGGGCCCCGCGCGGATCTACCGCAACCCGCTCCAGGAGGGGCTCGGCGAGAAACGGCGATGGCTGGACGTGCGACCGATGTTGCCCGAGCTCCGCCGCGAGGCGCTCGGCGCCCGCCTCGCAGTCGTCACGTCGGCCGGCACGCGCGTCGTCCACGCGCTGCCGCCCACGTCCTACCTGAGCGGCGGCCACGCGCGCGCCCACCTCGCGCTCCTGCCAGACGAGCGTGTGGAGGCCTTCGAGGTGCGCTGGCCCGACGGCACGAGCGAGCGCTTCGCGATGCCTGGCGCCGAGGGTGTGGTGACGCTCGAGCAAGGGAGCGGTGGTGAGCCGTAGAGTGCCCACCGTGGCAACGGCGCTGTTGCTCCTGCTGTCGGTTGCGGCCGTCGCGCGATCGGCTCCACCTGCGCCGCAGGTCGAAGGTGTCGAGCCGCGTGTTCGCGAGCGGCTGCTCGAGCGCTATCGCGCCGTGGAGCGAGCTCCGACCGACGGCGATTCGTGGGGCGGCTACGGCATGGCTCTGGAGGCGCACCGGCAGCTCGACGCCGCGCAGGTCGCCTACCAGGAGGCGCTGCGACTCGATCCGAAGGACTTCCGCTGGCCCTACCACCTCGGAGCGATGCTCGAGTATCGCGATCCGTCGTCATCCGCGCGCTGGCTCGAGGCGGCCGTCACTCTCGACGGCTCGTACGCTCCCGCACGCGTGCGCCTGGGCGAGGTCCTGGAGAAGCTGGGCCGCTCCACCGAGGCGCGCCGGCAGTTCGAGCAGGCGGAAAGTCTCGATCCGCGGAACCCGCTCGCGCCCTTCGGCCGAGGGAGGATCGCTCTCGCCAACGACGACGCCGCCGCGGCGCTGGCCCACCTCGAGCGGGCGTACCGGCTCGATCGGGGGATCCAGGCGATCGTCGTGACGCTGTCGCGCGCGCTCTACCGGGTGGGTGACGAGGACCGCGCGAGGCGGCTCGCCGTGGAGGCGCGCGGGCTGCCGCGCATGACGCACCACGAGGATCCGCGGCGCGCCACGGTGCGCGACGAGGCGGTCGACACCGAGAGCTTCCTGCGTCGCGCGCGTACCTACCTCGAGGTGGGTCAGGCGCACCGTGCTCTCGCTGACCTCTCCAGCCTGCTGCAGAGCGATCCCGACAACGCCGAGGCGCATCTCCTCGCCGCCGCCGTCCACGACCGTCTCGGCGACCTCGAGCAGGCAGCCCGCGAGGCCACGGCCGCGCTCGCGCTGGCTCCAGACCTGGGGGGAGCCCGAGCGGTGCTCGCCGGCGTGCTGTTCAAGGGCGGTCGTCACGCCGAGGCGGACCGCGAGGCACGGCGCTTGCTCGCGTCCGAGCCCGAGAACTTCCACATGCTCCTGATCGCCACACTGGTGGCGGCCGAGCGTGGCGACGTCGCGACCATGATCGCGCACGTCGATCGCGCGTACTCCCATCGCACGGCCGACCCCCAACTGAGGCGGCTGCTGCGCCAGGTGCTGGTCGACCTGGCGGAGTCGTTTGCGGCCGTTGGCGATCGCCGGGAAGCATCGGCGCGGCTCGAGCAGGCGATCGTGCTGGCGCGTGAGGACGGCGAGCCCGAGGGCGCGATCACGGAGCTGCGACGTATTTTCGAGCGGGACCGCTGAGCGAGCCGGGCCGCGCAAGTGTAGATTGTCGCCGTGACTACGAACCCCAAGTCGACCACGGTAGCGGGCGACGACGTGCAGAGCGACGAGGCGGAGCTGCGTTTCCTCGGGCCGCTGATCACGGTCGAGAACGTCGAGGACCATATTCCTCTCCTGGCGCACGTCTTCGGTCTCGAGGCTCGCGCCATCCAACAGTTCGAGCCGACAGAGGTGCATGGCATCTGGGGCGTCGAGGGACGGGGGGCTGGGTCGGTGCTGCTCGAGACCGGCGAGAGCCGGGTCGGCGTGCGCCTGATCCAGTTCGGGGGGACCGGCGCGGACGAGGTATCGGATCGGCGCCGACCGGCTCTAGGAGACCACCCCGGGCGGGAGCTGCGCTTCCTCACTCGTGACTTCGAGTTGGCACGCCACGTGGTCGAACGGTCGGGCTTCGCCTTCCGCTCGGTGTCGCGCTTCAGCGCGCCCGGCCTTGGACGCTTCACGGAGGCGCGGCTGGCAGGACCGGATGGTCTGACCTACGCCGTGCTGCGCATGCACGACCAGGCGATGGAGCGGTGGGTCCGCATCAGCGACCGGCTCTTCGGCGAGCTGCTCGCCGTGGCGATTCCGGTGGCCGACCTGCCGCTGGCGGCCGCTTTCTACGATCTGATCGGCCTCCAAAGAGTGACCACGGGGCCTACGCCCGCTTCGTCGAGCCGGGTCGCGATCTCGGACGGGGTGGAGATCTCGGATGGAGCAGACCCTGGCGAGGCGGTGACCGACGAGCTGCCAGTCGTAGAGGAGACTTCCAATCCCGATGCCGAGGAGGTGTTGAGCTTCGGCAGCGAGCCTCGCGCTCCGCTCCTCACGCTGGTTCCGATAGTCGCTGGTCCGATAGTCGGGACCTCGGCCACTCTGGAGGAGTCGCTGGTGAAGCGACGCGGGGTGGTGGCGCTCCGCTTCCAGAGCGCTTCCATCGAGCCCACCCGCAGGAAGCTGTGGAGCGCCGAAGGCCAGAGCACGGGCGCGCGGGTGTTGGCGCTCGGTCGAGGGATCCTGGAGCCGATGGGCGCCGTGGAATCGATGCTCGTGCGTGGTCCGGGGGGCTTGCTGCATCAATTCCTGGGGCGTCTGTGATCGCTGGCCGCGGCGACGCGGTCGCCTGCATGGCCGTCATCGCCGCCTGGTCGTTCCTGCTTGCGAGTCCCGGCACCAGTGCCGGCCAGGCGCCGGGCTACTCGGCGAGGGTCGAAGGGCGCGTCACCGATGCCGCGGGGATGCCGATCGCCGCCGCCCAGATCGCCGTCACCGGTCTCACCGGAACGATGTCCACGCGCACTGTCACGGGAGTGAGCGGCACGTATTGGGCGCCCTCGCTCCCCCCGGGACGCTACAGCGTCGAGGCGACCGCTGCGGGACACGCGAGCTCGGTGATGGAGGACGTCGACCTCGAAGCGGGAGAGACGCTGCGTCTCGACTTCACTCTGGCGGAGGGCGGGGAGCGGTCGTTCACCATCACCTCGGCACCGACGCTCGACACGGTGTCGCCCGAGGCGCCACCGGCGCTCGGGCCGGTCGCGTTGCAGCGCTTGCCGGTGATCTCGGCGGGTCGTTGGGCGGCGACGAGGGCCGGCGCGGCCGTCGAGCCGCCGCCGGGTCTGGGGCTCGAACGCGTGCGCCTGCACCAAGCGCCACTCGGAAGCTCTCGACGGAGGATCGCCGGCGCGGAGGTCACCGGCCTCCTGGACGACACGCTCCTCTTCGACCATGCTGTGCTGCATTTCGATGAGCTCCAGGTGCGCGACCTCGATGCCAAGTCCGAACGCGGCACCGCTTTGGGCGGTTGGATCGACGCCGTGCCGCGTTGGTCGGATGCTTCGTGGACGGGTCGGGCGCGCGTCGGCTGGGCGAGCGACGAACCGGTCTTGGTGTTCACGGCCGCACCGGCAGGCGGCGCTACTCCGAGGATCCCCGATCCTCCGGGACAGGCCACCGGCGATGGGCTCGACGTGGGCATCTCGGCCGGCGGTCCGGTCGGCGGCAGCACCTGGCTGTTCTTCGGCGGTGGGGATGCCACCTTGATTCTCGACGGAGTCTCCGACCGGCTCGAGCGCGATATCGCGCTGGCGCGTGTCGCGTGGTCGCCGCCGGCTCGAGACCCGGTGCGGCTGGAGGCCGAGATCTACGAGGCTGTCGTGGAGCGCCCGACCCTCGTCGGCGAAGGTGTTCCGGTCGGACCTCCTGGCGGTTCCCCCGGCGCCACTTTGGGCGGTGACATGGAGGCCACCGCGAGCGTTTTGCGCCTGGGGCTCGACTGGGTGGCGAGCTCGTCGACCTGGCGCGCGGAGGCGCTGGCCGGCCAGCGAACCGATCAGCCAGCGTCGTACGTGTCCCCCGGCACCATCACGGCCAGCGAGCTGGAGCAGCGTCGCGACAGCCTGGTCCTCTCGACCTCGCGGCTGCTCAGAGGACGGAGCGCTCACACACTCGATCTCGGCGCGCGCTGGACGGCGGAGGAGGCGTCGCTGCGGAGCTCGCTGACGAGGGGTGGCGACAGGGCCGAGAACGAGATCTCCGCCGCCTGGCTCGAGGACCGCTGGCGCGCCGGTCGTCGCGGCACGTTCACGCTGGGCCTGCGCGCGCAACAGCAGCGAGCACGGTCGGATGCCGCTGCCGGCTCGCTCGATCTCGGCACCGCGCTCGAATCGCGGCTGGGCGGTGCTCTCGACGTCTACGGCGACGGCACCTGGAAGGTCTACGGTGTGGTGTCGCACGGCGAGGCGAAGGTCGACCCGGCGCTGCTCCTTGCCTCGACGTCTTCGGTGCTCCCGCTACGGGTCGACCCCGACGTGGCAGCGCCGACCGTCCTCGCCGCAGCGGTCGGCAGCGAGCAGCTCGTCGTCGGCGGCGTGGTGCTCTCGGCCCGCCTCGGCTACTGGGCAGAGCGCGATCCACTGCTGCGGCTGCTGCGCCTGGAGGACGGCGAGTCGTTCGTGCTCGTCGCGAATCCCGCGCGAGGTCTCGACGCTGCCGCGGCTGCGGAGCTGCCCTCGAACCTCCAGCGCGACGTCGAGATCCTCCAGCTCGCTCTCGCGGTGCGGCTCTCGTTCTCCGAGGAGTGGGAGTTCGGTGGCAGCTACGCGTGGAGCCGCGTCGACGGCGCGTTGGATCGCGAGCTGCTCGGACAGGATCCGGGCTGCGGGTTCGTACCGGCCTGCACGACGACGAGCCGCTCGGTCGTGCCCTCGGCTCTCGAGCGGCCGCATCGGTTGGAGCTGCACGGCTCGCATCGCTTCGCACCGGGCTTCTGGGGCGGCTTCGTGTTCACCGCGGCCGAGGGCACGCCCTTCGTGCCCCTGCGCGCCGCGCCGGCGTCACCCTGGCTGGGCGAGACCCAGCTCGTGGCCGATCCGGGCGCCGCTGGTCACGATCGGCGCAACGACGCCAGCGCGCAGCTCGACATGAGCGCCGGCTGGGAGGTGGCGATTGGCGCCCGGCCCTACCGCCTTGCGTTCGAGCTCTCCGCCTTCAACGTCTTCGACGAGCGCCGGACGATGGAGCGGTGGCCATTCGCCGAGATCGCGACGCTGGCGCTCGGCGATCCGTTGGTGGTTCAGGAAGGGCGCTGGGTACGCTTCGGGGTCAGGCTGGAGCTGTGACGGGGCAGAGGCGACGATGAGGGCGGGCTGCGGCATGCGCCCCTCTGCTGCGGATACTGCGGATCAGTCCAAGTACCCCAGCGACTCGAGCTGCTCCAGTACGTCGCGCTTCAGGCTCGAAGCCTCGGGTTGCACCGGCGTGTAGCGCCCTCCCTCCTGGTAGCTCGACACGCTACGCCGCTCCGGCAGCGCGCCGGGGCAGAACGCATCCTCCAGCACGCGCCCCGCGAGATCGTCGGCGACCGGCATGTCGAGGCTTGCGAGCAGGGTCGGCAGCACGTCGTAGAGGGTTGCGTTGGCGAGACGGTGGTCGGCCCGGATGCCGGGGCCGTGGAGGACGATCATCCCCGGCGGCCCGTCGTCGTGGTACCCGGGAATGTCGGGGTCGTCGCCCGGTCCGACACCGTGATCGGAGAGGATCATCACCGCGGTGCCCTCGGGAATCAGAGAGAGAAAGCGCCCCAGCTCCGCGTCGAGGTACCGGTAGAACGCATCGACCGTGTCGCGGTAGCGGGGGATCTCTGCTTCGAGCCGGTCGCGCGTCGCTTCGGACCAGGGCATCTCGGCGAAGCGTTCGGGTTCGTGGAAGTAGAGGAACTGGTGCGCCGCCCAGTCGGCGCTCTGGAAGTGCACGAACGCGACATCGGGTGCGATGCGGGGATAGAGGCGTTGGGCGATGCGCGCGTTGATGGTGTCGAAGAGGTACGAGCGCAACAGGAAGTAGGGTCGCCGGTCGTCGTCGAGGTCGAGGCGCCGCGCGCGCGCAAGGTAGGTCAGCGGCGCACCGGGCCTGCTCCTGCTCGCGCCGAGGCTCCGCGCGCGCTCGAGGTAGGCTTCGCGCTCTTCCTCGGGCACGGCCGCGAACTGCCACAGCTCGGTGGGCGCCGCCTCCTGGACCTGCCGCTGCACGGCCAGCAGCTCCTCCGCCAGGGGCGCCGGGTGGACCAGGCCCGATGCGCCATCGCCCTCGCCGCCGGTGCGCATCGCCATCATCTCGCCCACGGCGTCCTGCACCAGGTAGTTCGAGACCATCGCGCCTGCCACCGGCTCGATCGGGAAGGTGTTGTGGTATCCCACCACGAGCACTCGCTTTTCGCCCTCCGAGAGCAGGTTCCAGGCCGCCTTCACCCGCCGGTCGGCGTTGGAGTAGAGCTCGCGATCGAGCCGACCCAGCCCGCGCAGGCGCTTCCACCAGCGGCGCAGGCGCGGCTCGCGGTCGTAAAAGCCCAGGATGCCGTGGTCGGCCGGCGTGACCCCGGTCGCGACCGAGGTCCACAGCGCCGGCGAGATGCTCGGCAGGAAACTCGCGAGGGTGCCGTACGCGCCGCCGCGTATCAGGTGTTCGAGGTGCGGCAGCTCGCCCTGCTCGACCAGCGGCAGCAGCAGGCGCCAGTCGGCGGCATCCCAACCCACGACCAGCCAGCGCTGCGGTGCGACGCACGGCTCGTCGCCCGCGGCGGCGGTGTCTCCAGCAGCTTCGGCCCAGGGCGAAGTCCAGGTGTCGACCGCGGAGGGCTGGTACCGCGGCTCGTAGTCGTAGTGCTCGCGGGAGAGCCGGTCGTGCACGTCGACGACGAGCAGGACCACCGCCGCTAGCAGGAGGGCTCCGAAGAGCACGCCGAGGCGGCGGCGGCGGGTCGGGCTGGTGGTGCGGGAGGTCATGTCGCGGGAGGAGTGCCAGAAGCTGCGCCCCCCGTGGCTCGCCAGACGGGGCCGCCAAGCATAGGCCAGCGCGCCAGGGGGGCCGCGTTGCAGAATGCGTCGATGGGCCGCAAAAGCGCTGCCGCGCCGCAGAGCGCGGGCATCCTGCTCTTCCGCCGGACGACCGGCGAGCTGGAGGTGCTGCTCGGTCACCCCGGCGGGCCGTTCTGGAGCCGGCGAGACGAGGGCGCCTGGAGCGTGCCCAAGGGTCTGGTCGAGCCCGGCGAGGACCCCCTCGACGCCGCGCGCCGCGAGCTGTGCGAGGAGACCGGGCTCGACCTGGCCGGCGCGCCGGACGCGTCGTTCCTGCCGCTCGGCGAGGTACGGCTGCGCAGCGGGAAGATCGTGCATGCGTGGGCGTTCGAGCACGACTGCGACCCGGCGTCGCTGAGCAGCAACGACACCGAGATCGAGTGGCCGCCTCGCTCCGGCCGCCGCCTCCGCGTGCCCGAGGTCGACCGCTTCGAGCTGTTCGGGCTCGGCGCCGCGGCGCGCAAGATCGCTCCCGCGCAGCTACCGCTCCTGGATCGGCTCAGCGCTGCGCTCGACAGTGGATGAGGTGAAGCGGTGAGGCGGCTGAGGCGGCTGAGGCGCAGCGGGCGGCGAGGTATGCGCGCCGTGGAGTGTGTGCGTGTGCCAGGATCCGGTGCGCGCTGCCACGTCGGAGCCACCTCGACTCGAAGCCAGTGCTCCTCGCGGCGCGGCGAACCGGGAGACCCATGAAGACACGAGTCCTGAACCAGAGCGAGGTGCGTTCGCTGCTCTCCATGGAGGAGGCGGTGCCGGCCGTGGAGGCGGCGTTCGCCGCGCACGGTCGCGGCGAGACCCAGATGCCGGTCAAGGTCTACCTCGACCTGCCCCGCTACGACGGCGACTTCCGCGCCATGCCGGCGTACTTCGACGGCTCGGCCGGCGTGAAGTGGGTCAACGCGCACCCGCACAACCCGGAGCGCTTCGGCCTGCCGACCGTGATCGGCACCTACATCCTCAGCGACCCCGCGTCGGCGCGGGCGCTCGCCATCCTCGACGCCACCTACCTCACCGCGGCACGCACCGGCGCCGCGGCGGCGGTCGCCGCGAAGCATCTCGCGCGCCCACGACCGCGCACCATCGGCTTCGTCGGCTGCGGCGTGCAGGCGCGCACCATGCTCGCGGCGCTGCGCACGCTCTACGAGGGCTTCGAGGTGGTGGCCACCGATCGCGTCGCAGCCGCCGCCGAGCGCTTCGCCGCCGAGGTCGGCGGTCGCGCGGCTTCGATCGAGGAGGCCGCGGGCTGCGACATCGTGTGCACCGCTACGCCGAGCCGTGTGCCGGTCGTGCGCCGCGACTGGATCCGGGCTGGCACCCACGTCAACGCGATGGGCGCCGATGCCCACGGCAAGCAGGAGCTCGAAGCGGCGATCCTGCTCGATGCCAGGGTGATCGTCGACGACTGGGAGCAAGCCGGGGAGAGCGGGGAGGTCAACGTGCCGCTCGAGCAGGGAGTCTTCGAGGCCGACCACATCCAGGCCACCCTCGGCGCGATCTGCGCCGGCCTCAGGCCCGGCCGCGTGAGCGACGAAGAGATCACCGTGTTCGACTCGACCGGGCTCGCGGTGCAGGACGTCGCGATCGCGCGGCTGGTCTACCGGCGCGCCGAGGAGTTGGGCGTCGGCCTCGAGGTCGATCTCCTGGCATGAGCCGCGCGGGCGGCGGCAGCACGAGCGCGGCGGGCCGAGGCATCAGCGCGCCACGCGGCGTGCCGCTGGTGACCAGCCGCCGTCTGGCGACGATGCTGCGACGCATCCGCCGCTCGCTGCACGGCACGACCCCGCCGGTGGTGACACTGATCGCCGAGACCGAGCGCGATCCCTTCAAGGTGCTGATCTCGACTATCCTCTCGGCGCGCACCAAGGACGACGCCACCGCCGCGGCCTCGTCGCGGCTCTTTGGCGCCGCGCCCGATGCGGCGAGACTCGCCGCGCTGCCGATCGATCGGGTCGAGACGCTGATCTTCCCGGTCGGCTTCTACCGCACCAAGGCGAGGAGCGTGGTCGCGACCGCGCAGCAGCTCCTCGAGCGCTTCGACGGTCGCGTCCCCGACACCATCGACGAGCTCGTCACCCTTCCCGGCGTCGGCCGCAAGACCGCCAACCTCGTCCTCACCGAGGGCTTCCGCAAACCCGCCATCTGCGTCGACACCCACGTCCACCGCATCACCAACCTCTGGGGCTACGTCACGACGCGCACCCCTGCCGACACCGAGGTGGCGCTACGCGCCAAGCTCCCGCGCGGCCAGTGGCTCGACCTCAACAGGACCCTCGTCTCCTTCGGCCAACAGACCTGCCAGCCCGTCAGCCCCTGGTGCTCCCGCTGCCCCGTCGAAGAATGGTGCCCAAAGCTGGGCGTTGGGAGAAGTCGGTAGAAGTCGGTAGAAGTCGGTAGAAGTCGATGAGGCCCGCAGTCTCGCTATCTGGCTCCCCGCGAGGACGCAGCTCCCGGCCTCGGCCCCACCACCCCCTCTTGCCGCAGCTCCTCGATCTCTTTCTCACCCAGCCCCAGCAGCTCGCCCAGCACGACATCGCTGTGCTCTCCGAGCCGCGGCGCGACGGTCATGGGGAGCGGCTCCGTGCCGAAGCGGAACGGCGCGCCGACCAGCTCGAGCGGGCCCAGCTCGGGGTGGTCGACGGTGGCGAAGGCGCCGCGCTCGCGCAGGTGGCGATCGGCGTAGAGGTCGCGACCGTCGCGGGAGGGCGCAACTACGACCCCCGCGGCGACCAGCTCCGCCACGATCACGTCGCGGTCGCGCGTGTGGGTCCAAGCCTCGACGATCGCGTCGAGCTCGATCTCGTGCTGCTTGCGCGCGGCGCTGGTCGCGAAGCGCGGGTCGCTGGCCAGCTCGGGTTGCGCGATCGCTGCGGCTAGACCTGCGAACTCATCGTCAGAAGCCACCGAGATCGCGACCCAGCGATCGACGCCCCAGGTGCGGTAGACGCCGTGCGGCGCGTGCTCGGCGTGCGCGTTGCCGAGCCGCCCGGGAGGCTGACCGGTCATCTGCGCGGCCAAGATAGTGTCGCCCAGCAGCGTGGTCACACCTTCGCACTGCGAATAGTCGATGAGTTGACCTTCCCCGGTGTGCGACCGATGGTGGAGCGCGGCGAGGATCGCGGCGGCGAGAGCGGTCGCGTTCATCAGGTCGACGTCGCCCAGGCTGTGGCTCGGCGGCTCGTCGGCGTAGCCGGTGAGCCACGCTCCGCCGCCGATCGCGTGGTGGACCATCGCGTAGCCGAGAAAATTGGAGTGCGGTCCGCCCCGTCCCCGCCCCGAGGACGACGCGACCACCAGATCGGGACGGATCAGCCGCAGGTCGTCGTACCCGAGGCCGATCTTGTCGAGGGCGCCCGGCCGCATGTTGTCGACCACCACGTCCGACCGCGCTGCGAGCCTGCGCGCCAGGTCGACGCCGCGAGGATCCGCGAGGTCGAGAGTGACGCTGCGCTTGCTCATGTTCACCGAGTTGAATGCCATGCCCTGCGCGCTCGGCACCGGGACCGGTTCGGGCTCCGGCAGCGGCCACACCACCGTGCGGCGCATCAGGTCGGAGCGCTGGTGCCCCTCGACGCGGATCACCTCCGCGCCCAGGCTCGCGAGCAGCAGGCCCGCGTAGGGACCCGCCCAAACCCAGCACAGCTCGAGCACGCGCAGGCCAGAGAGGGGAAGGGCCGACACCGCGACGGCGGCGCCTCCCTCTCCCCTCTCCCCCTGGGAGAGGGGCAGGGGGTGAGGGCCGGGGTGAGGCGAGGAGAGGGGCAGGGGGTGAGGGCGCCCCACCTCTTCCTCCACCTCCCGCTGATGCTCGCCGAGCCGCGGCGCCGCGTGAGTGGGCCCAGCCGGCGTCGCGCCCATCCCGAAGGGCCAACCAACGTAGCGCAGGCGCCCTGCCCGTGCGTGCTCGAGCTCCACGAAGTAGTCGCGCGCCGCGTACTGCGGGCTCGCCAACACCTCGGCCGCGTCGAGCACCGGACCGATCGGAATGCCGCGACGGCCCGCGGCCTCGTGCAGCTCGTGCTTGCCCTGCTCGCGCACCCAGGCCTCGATGCGAGGCGCGATCTCCATCAGGTGGCGCGCGCGGTAGGCGAGCGACAGCCACTGGTCGCCCGCGCACCACTCGGGGTTGTCCATCAGCTCGCGCAGCTTTCCGAAGTGGTGGTCGTCGGTGGCGTTGAGCACGACCCAGCCGTCGCGCGTGGGCAGACGCCCCATCGCCGGCGGCCGATCGGGCACGCGGTTCCAGGTGGTGCCCTGGTAGCGCTGGCTCGTGACGTAGGGCGAGATCATCGCCACCAGCGTCTCCTGCAGCGAGACGTCGACCAACCGCCCGCCGCCGCGCTCGTCTCGACCCAGCAGCGCGGCGAGGGTGGCGACCGCCGCGGCCAGCGCGCCGTGGCCGGCGGCCTGGAATCCGCCCATGCGCACCGGCGCGCGATCGATCGAATCAGCGCGCGGGGGCAGCAGGTTCGCGAGCCCGCTCGCGTGTTGCAGCGTCAGCTCGTCGGCGGGCTGGTCACGGCGTGGACCGGTGAGCCCGTACGGCGTGATGCGCGCGAGCACGAGGCGCGGGTGGCGGTCGTGGAGCTCCTCCCAAACGATGCCGCGCGCTTCGAGCCAACCCGGAGCGTGGTCGTCGAGCAGCACGTCGGCGTCGCGCAGCAGCGACGCGACCAGCTCACGCCCCCTCGCGGCCCCGAGATCGGCGACGACCCCGCGCTTGCTGGTGTTGAGGTGGAGGAAGAGCGCCGAGGTCTCGGGGTCGCGGTCGGCGGACGCGAACGGCCCGACACGACGCGACGCATCGCCCTGCGGCGGCTCGACCTTGACCACCATCGCGCCCAGGTCGGCGAAGAGCCTCCCGCACAGCGGTGCCGCGACCCCCTCGCCCAGCTCGACCACGCGCACGCCGGCGAGCGCGCCGGGGCGGGGGGCACTGCCGGCGCCGCTCACGCGCGACCCTCCTTGGGCGGCCATGGGAAGAAAGCGTTGGTGCGCCGGCAGTACTCCTCGTAGCCGGGGCGGCTCTTGCGGAGCTGCCGCTCGAGCATCGGCACGCCCGACACGCGCGTCAAGAGGAACGTCACCACCAGCGGGCTGATGACCGCGAGGAGACCCAGGCGGGCGATCACGCTCGCCGCGCAGAGCGCCGTCAGGGAGAGCATGCGTGCTCTTTCACGAACTCCTCTACCTTTTCCCACTCGCCGTACAACCAGGCGACGCGCTCGTCCAGCGCATGCGGTATCTCTGCGAAGGGGACTCGCCAGAAGCGAATGTACACCGTGCGCCCGATGATCTGGCCGCGCAGCAGCTCGCCCAGCGTGGTGCCGCCCTCGAAGCCGGCGTGGGCGCAGAACAGCGCGTTGGCCGGCGTCGCGCTGCGCGCGTTGGTCTCGAGCAGCGCCAGCGGACCACCGAGACGCGGCGGCAGCACGTGGCACAGGCGCCGAGCGCGTTCGAGCTCGACCACGGCGCCGCGCTCCTCGAGCGTCGCGAGCAGCCGCTCGCGCTTCTCGGGGGTGAAGCGGGTGCCCTCGGGGTAGATCAGCACGCCCTCGTCGCGGCCGAGTCCTTCGGCGAGCTTCGCCACCGCCGCCACCTCTTCCTCCGGGCGGTCGGAGCCGCGACGCGCGAAGCGGTTGGGCAGCCGGTTGCCGACGATGTCGAAGCACGGGTCGAGGAGCAGCCTACGTTTGAGCACGTAACGCAGTCGAAAGCCGTGGCCCGACTGGAGCAGGATGCCCGCGAGCACCGAATCGGCGATGCTGGCGTGGCGGATGAAGAACAGGATCGGGCCGCCGGGCACCGCGTCCTCGCCCTCCAATCGCAGGCGGATGCCGTAGAGACGCAGACCCGAGCCGCCGAGCGCCGAGATCCACTTCTCCTGCAGGAGGTAATTGCCGTCGAGGTAGCGCGCCCAGCGCCGCGCGCCGTTCGCGCCGCCGAAACCCCGCCACGCGCCGTGGCGCAGCCAGAGCCATCCCGCGACGACGAGGCCAGCGGTCTCGGCGAAGAGGTACGCCAGCAGGAACAGGAAGACGCGGCTCCACTCCCATCGCACTGCGACAGGTCGCCGGCGCAGCGCCTGCAGCACGTCGATGGCGCCGGTCACGAGTAGCAGGATCGGAGCGGCCACGCCCAGCACGACCGCCCCGAGCACGTGGATGCTCACGGTGAGCAAACGGCGCGTCACCACCGCCAGCCAGGCGTCGGAGAGCAGCCAGCTCATGCGTCGTCAGACTCTTCCTGCCGCTGGGTCGGCCGTTGGGTCACCGGACCGACGTCCCGCTCCGCGTCGAACAGCCGCCGCACTTCGGCGACCGTGCTGGCGTGCGCCGCCTCCTTGTCCGGCCGATAGCCCTTCACGCGCGCGAACCGTAGCGCCATGCGCGACGGGTACTGCGGGCTCTCCTGGATGTTGTTGCACGCGATCTCGACCACGAGCTCCGGTCGCACCCACACCACGTGACCCTCGCGACGCGTCTCGAGCTCGAGCATGCGACCGGTCTGCCAGCGCAGCACCTCGTCGGTCAGGCCCTTGAAGGTCTTGCCGAGCATCACGAAGCCCCCGACTGGGCCGAAGTCGCCAGCCGGGTCGCGGGCCCCCAGGTGCAGGTTCGACAGGAAGCCGCGCCGCCTGCCGCTACCCCACTCGGCCGCCAGCACGACCAGGTCGAGGGTGTGCGCCGACTTCACCTTGAGCCACGCGTAGCCGCGGCTGCCTGCCTCGTAGGTGGACTCGAGGTCCTTCCACATCAATCCTTCGTGGCCCGCCGCGAGCGCGCGGCGCAGGAACGCATCCGCCTGCGACAGCTCGGACAGCGCCTCGCGCTCGATCTCGTTCTCGGGCGGGAGCAGCGCGTCCAAGGCCTGCCAGCGCGCGCGCAACGGTGCGTCGACCAGCTCGCTGCCGTCGACCAGCAGGCAATCGAAGAAGCGGACCTGGAGGGGCAGCTCGCGGCGCAGCGCGTCGACGTCGAGGCGCCGGCCGAAGCGCCGCATGGTGACTTGGAACGGCAGCGGTGCTCCGTCGCGGTGCGCGTAGCACTCGCCGTCGAGGATGGTCTCGCGACCCGGCAGCCTGGTCGCGAGCTCGGTGATCTCGGGCACCGACGCGGTCACGTCCCTGAGGCTGCGCGAGTACACCCGCACCTCGCCGTCCTGTCGGTGCACCTGAACTCGCGCCCCGTCGATCTTGAGCTCCACCGCGGCGCGCGGCGCCGGGATCCGCCCCCACGCCTCGTCGAGGTCGGCCGCCGGCTGCGCGAGCATCGGCTGTAGCGGGCGGAACAGCGCGACGCGGAACGCATCGAGCGCGGTGTCGTCCCCGACGAGCACCGCCCGCGCGACGGCCTGCAGGTCTCCCGAGAGCATCAGCGCCCGCCGCACCAGCGCGGGATCGCGGCCGCCGGCACGCGCCAGCGCTTCGACCATCACGCCCGCGAGCGCGCCCTGGCGGAGCTCCCCGAGAAGCAGCCGCGCTGTGAAGTCGCGCTCGGGCGCCGTCGCGCGCGCCAGCAGCGACTCGAGCAGCTCTTGCCGCCGCCGCCCCGAGCCGGTGCCTGCTGTGCCCCGGACCTCGGCGACGACACGCAGCAGCTCGGTCACCTCGAGCGTCGCCGTCGAGTGCGGCGCGGTCGACTCCAACGCGTCGACCAGGGAGCGCGGCCCGATTCCGATCCGCCCGCCCGGCAGCTCGCCCGACAGCAGCACCGTCGCCTGCTGCGCCACCTCGACGGGCGCCGCTGCCAGCAGCTCGGCCAGCGTCGAGATCTTTTCCGATCGCGCGGCGGTTGCCGCGACGCGCGCCGCGACTGCGGCGAGGTCCTCGAGCTTCATGGGCGGTGATCGGGGGGTGCCACGGGGGGCACGGCACCCATGGACGACTGCTATGCGAACGCGTGATCGAGCTCGTACAGCTTGTCGCGCTCCTTGCCCGAGATCGCGGCAGCGCCGAGCAGCCCCCCCGCCGCGGCTGCCACCCGCTCCGCGCGACCCAGCACGTCGTCGCGCAAGGCGCGACGGGCATCCGGCGCCAGCTCCGAAGACAGCGAGCGCACGAACTGCTTCCAGGCCTCCAGGAGAGCCGGGTCCGGCCGCTGCTCGAGCCAACTGTCGAGCAGGTCGGCGGCGCTGCTACCGGCCTCGACGCCTGACTCGGCGGCTGCCTTCAGCACCGCCTGGCGCTCCTTGGGGTGGACGTCGCCGTCCGCCCACGCCACCTCGATCAGAGGCACCAGCGAGAGAGCGGCGATCGTGTCGGCGCCCAGGCCGAGATCGACCAGTCGCGCCAGCAGCTCGGGGTCTTCGATCCCCGACGCCTGCTGCACCGCGCTGGTGCGCTCCTCACGCTCCTTCTGGGTGCGCAGCCGCTCCACCAAGGCCCGGTTCTGTTTGGCGAAGAACGCCTCCTCGAGGGAGCGCTTGCGATCTTCGAGGAACTCTTGCGACATCCGAGGCTCCATATGGGGCTAGGGGGTGGATGGATGTAGGGCCCGGAGGAAGATCCTACCTGGTCGGGCACTCTGGAGGGTCTCTCGCGCCGCTGGCTGGGCAGCTCAGCCGGGTGCCACGGGTCGTGGGGAGCCCCGGAGCTGGCTACGGGCCGATCTCGACGAGGCGCAGCAGGGGGCGGTCTAGCTCGCCGGCGGCGGCGGCTTCGGCTACGGAGTCTGGGTCGAGCCAGACTTCGGCGGCGATGCGCCAGAGGTTGTCGCGCTCGGGGTCGATGAGGGTGTGCTCGATCTCCCAGCGGCCGGGGGCGGCGAGCTCGATGCGGGTGAGGTTGGTGGCTCGTGCCTCGGGCGTGAACACGAGATCGCTGTGCTGGTCGAAGTATGGGGCCATGACGGTGGTGAAGCGCTCGGCGTCGAAGCGCGGGAAGCGCGCGGCGGGGTCTTCTTCGGGAGCGACCTCGCGGACGCAGAGCGCGGCCTCCTCGAAGTCCCGGCGCGCGAGCGCGCGCACGAGCTGGTAGAGCTCGGCGCGGATGCGCGCGGCGAAGGCCTTGGGATCGGACAGCAGCTCGAGGGTGCGCAGCTCCTGCTCTCCGGCCGAGGTGCCGGCGAGACGCGAGAGCCCGCGCTGCGGGTCGAGCAGCCCTTCCCACTCGTCGATCAGGCTGGTGTCCACGCGCGATAGCAGCGTGCGCAGGAAGCCGAGCAGGTCCCACACCTCGGGCGTCTTGCGCTCGTCGGGCACGTTCTGGGCCAGGGTCTTGTAGAGCTGGCTGAGGTAGCGCAGCACCAGGCCCTCGGATCGCTGCAGGCCGTAGCGGCGCACGAAGTCGTCGAAGGCCATGTACTCGGCGTAGATCTCGCGACCGATGCCCTTGGGGCGCACGTTGTCGTCGCTCACCCAGGGGTGGTGCCCGCGGAACACACGGAAGGTCTCGTACAGCAGCTCGGCGTTCGGCTTCGGCCAGGTGACCTCTTCGAGCCGGCGCATGCGCTCTTCGTACTCCACACCCTCGGCCTTCATCTGGGCCACGAGCTGGTCCTTGGCGACGTCGGCCTGGCGGCGGAGGATGGTGTCGGGGTTCTCGAGGATCGCCTCGACCACGCTCAGCACGTCCAGCACGTACTCGGGCGAGGTGGGATCGAGCACGGCGAGGGTCTCGACCAGGTAGAGCGACAGCGTGCGGTGGAGCGAGAAGTCGATCTGCAGCTCTTCTGCGACGCTGACCCAGTAGTACGCCGAGGACGTGTCGCGCTGCAGGCGCAGGATCCCCGCGCGGTGCAGCGAGCGCACGAGGAGTGCTGCGTCCTGGAGCAGCTTGCGCTTGGCGGTGTCGTCCTCGTGGCAGTCGCGGAGCACCTGTCGCAGCGAATCGAAGTTGTTGCGGTCGGGATCGTTGCGCTCGGCGTCGCGCTGGATGAGCTGGAGCACCGTGCCGTAGCTCAGCCGGAAGCGCGATTCGAGCGTTTCGGGAGGCGAGCGGATGAGGCGCTCGAAGGTGTCGCGGCCCCAGTGCACGTAGCCTTGCGTCGGTGGGCGCTTGCGCGGCGTCTTCTTGGCCTTCTTGGGATCCGACCGCAGCTTCTCGTCGAGACGCTTGTTCTCGCTCACCCACTCCGGCGCCTGACACGCCACCAGCCCCTCGGTGTCGAAGCCCTTGCGACCCGCGCGGCCGGCAATCTGCTGGAAGTCGCGGACCGAGAGGATCGTCATCTTGCGGCCGTCGTACTTGCAGAGCTTGTCGAAGAGCACGGTGCGCACCGGCATGTTGACGCCCACGCCGAGGGTGTCGGTGCCGCAGATCGCGCGCAACAGCCCCTGCTGCGCGAGCTGCTCTACGAGCAGCCGGTACTTCGGCAGCAGGCCGGCGTGGTGCACGCCGAGGCCGAAGCCCAAGAAGCGCCGCATCTCTTTGCCGTAGGGCGTGTCGAAGCGGAAATCGCCGATCGCCTCGCGAATGCGCGCCTTGTCCTCGGGGGCGGTGAGCTTCAGGCTGGTGAGCGCCTGCGCGCGCTCCGCGCACTCGCGCTGCGTGAAATGGACGATGTAGACCGGAGCGCGGCCGGTGGACGCGAGCTCCTCGACGGTGTCCTGGATCGGCGACTCGCGGTACTCGTAGCTGAGCGGCACAGGGCGGTCGTGTCCGATCACGGTGGCGACTTCGCGACCGGTTCGGCGCTCGAGCCGCTCCGAGATCGGCGCCGGGTTGCCGAGGGTCGCCGACATCAGGAGGAACTGCGTGCGCGGCAGCGTGAGCAGCGGTACCTGCCACGCCACGCCGCGCTCCGGGTCGGCGTAGTAGTGGAACTCGTCCATCACCACGTAGTCGGCTTCGAGCTCCTCGCCGCGACGGAGCGCGAGGTTCGCGAGCACCTCCGCCGTGCAGCAGACCACTGATGCCTGTGGGTTGATCGACGCGTCGCCGGTCAGCATGCCAACGTTCGCGGCGCCGAGGTCGCGGCAGGCGGCGAAGAACTTCTCGCTCGCGAGCGCTTTGATGGGGCTGGTGTACCAGCAGGTGCGCCGCTCGCACACCGCGCGGAACTGCATCAGCGTTGCGACCAGCGACTTGCCGGAGCCGGTCGGGGTGTTGAGCACCACGTGGCGCCCGGCCATCAGCTCGAGTAGCGCCTCCTCCTGGGCCGGGAAGAGCTCGAAGCCCAGCTCCGTGACCCAGTCGAGGAAGAGCTCGAGGATCGCGTCGGGGTCGTGGAGACCTTCGGGCGGCACGCGGCGCAGGAGCGGCGCTGGCGCTGTATCGGGTTGGGGTAGGGGTTCGATCATCGGCTGGACCACCTTAGGCGTCGCGACGCCAGTCTGACAGCCCGAGCTTTCTGTGGCGCCGTTTGCCTTCTCTGCGGTGTGGGGTCTCTCGGCGACTCCGCGACGTTCCCGTATTGTGTTGCCCCCAGTCTGCGCGTCCCCCGCCTACAGACCTCGTCATGACGACCTCCTCTTCTTCGCCTCTGGGCCTCTCGACCCGCCTCTCGACCCTGTGCCCCGAGCTCGCGATCGTGCTGGTGCGGCCTCAGCTCGGCGAGAACATCGGCGCCTGTGCGCGCGCGATGCGCAACTGCGGGCTCGACGACCTGCGGCTGGTCGCGCCGCGCGATGGCTGGCCCAACGAGCGGGCGCGCGCCGCGGCGACGGGTGCGGTGGGGCTGGTCGATGCGGCACGAGTGTTCGAGCGGGTCGAGGACGCCATCGCCGATCTCGGTCTGGTGTTCGCGACCACGGCGAGGCGTCGCGACATGCTCAAAGAAGCTGTCCCGCTCGAGGAGGCCGTGGCGGAGCTGCGGCAGACCGGCGTCAAGGCGGGTTTCCTGTTCGGACCGGAGCGGACCGGTCTCGACAACGAGGACGTGCTGCTCGCCAACAAGGTGCTCCACATCCCGCTGGACCCGAGCTTCCAGTCGCTGAACCTGGCGCAGGCGGTGCTGCTGGTGTCCTACGAGGTATTTCGCCAGCGGACGTCGAGCAGGACGGGCGACGAGGCCACGGGCGGGTCCGAGGAGGCGGGGCCAGAGGAAAGCTCCGTGGATCGGCGCCCGGCCACGGCTGCCGAGCTGCAGAACCTGTTCGAGCATCTCGAGGGCGAGCTCGACGACGCCAACTTCTTCCGGGCCGCGCCGAAGCGGACCGCGACGCTGCACAGCTTGCGCAACGCGCTGCAGCGCGGCGGGCTGCGCCGCCACGAGGTGCGGCTGCTGCACGGCGTGATCTCGGCGCTCACCGGTCGCCGCAAGGACGGCGTGCCGGTCAGGCGGACGGGCTCGAAGACGGAGCCGTGACGACGGCTTCGCCGCTCGAGAGGTCGAGCTCCCACGTCTCGCTGATTAGGTCGTGGCCGAACGCGTGCGACGGCTCCTCGCACACCAGCTGGAAGCCCACCCGCTGGTAGATGTGTCGCGCGGCCAGCAGCACGCTCTGTGTCCACAGCGTCATCCGGCGGTAGCCGAGGAGACGGGCGGTCGCGACGCACTCCGCGACCAGCGCGGCACCGATGCCGAGGCCGCGCGCGTGGGGCTCCAGCAGCAACAGCCGCAGCTTCGCCACGTCGTCGGACGCACGCACCAGGAAGACGCTACCGACCGGCTCGCCGCGGCGCTCGGCGATCCAGCAGCGCTCGCGCCGGGGGTCGTAGCACTCCACGTACGCGGCCACGATCTTCGCCACCAGCGCCTCGAAGGTCTCGTCCCATTGGTACTCCTGCGAGTAGAGCGCGCCGTGGCGCGAGATCACCCAGCCCATGTCGCCCGGCCGCGGCGGTCGCAGCAGGAACGGCGCGCGCGGCTCGGCCGGAGGGTGGAGCAGGGACTCGATGGTGTGCATGGCCTCGACCAGGCGCGTCTGGTCGGCCTCCGAGAGCCGGCCGAGCAGCTCGTCGATCTGCTCGGCGGACGCCGCATCGAGCTCGGCGAAGGCCGACTCGCCAGACGGGGTGAGCGCGAGCAGGCGCTGCCGGCCGTCGTCGGTCGAGCGGCTGCCGGCAACAACGCCGCGCCGCTCGAGGCGGCGCAGCAGTCGGCTCAGGTAGCCCGGGTCGAGATCGAGCTGGCGCCGCAGCTCGGTCGCGGTCGTCGCGCCGCGGCCGCCCATCTCCCAGAGCACCCTGGCCTCGGGGAGTGGGTACGGGGTGCGTAGCAGGCCCTCCTCGAGCACGCCGATCTGCTGGGTGTAGAAGCGGTTGAAGCTGCGCACCGCCGCGACGCGACCGGCGCTCCGAGACGGCCTCGGCGCCCTCCGGGTTTGGCGTCCGGGGGCCGGGGGGCTGGCTGGCTCGGCTGTCCGAGGTGGCGCCGGCGCCGCGTCGGTGCCTGCTGGCGCCTCGTTCGGCGCTGGTCCTGTGTTTGTGGCCATGGCTACCGCCCTTCGGTCACGATACTTGCTAGTATCACAGAAAGTACTTGCTAAAGTCAATAGAATCTTGACCCAAAAGTCAGTCGCAAATGGTCCCGTCCGACTAGAATGCAGTTGCTGGGTCGAGAGCTTTTTTCGCTGTATTCGCCGGCGTTTGGACTGAACACTGAACCCGCGTTGGCCCCGCACACGCAGCACGAACGACGTAGAGCCAGACCGTGAGAGAAACCGTCAAGACCGCGGATCTACGGCAGCGCCTCGGCGTTCTGCTCGATCGCGTGGACGAGCGTCGCGATCAGTTCGTGATCGAGCGGCGTGGTAAGCCACTCGCCGCCTTGGTGCCGTTCGCTCAGTACGAGCAGATGCAGCGCGCGGCGGAGCTGGAGCTGATCGGCGCTCTCGATCGTCGCGCGCGCTCGTTGACTCGGCAGCAAGCGGTCCAGCTCGCACGGCGCGCCAAGCGCGCGGTGCGCTGAGCGCTGAGCCGCCGCGCCGCTCGGCGGGTGCCGCTTGAAGTCTCCCCGTGCCGTCTTCGACGTGACCGTTCTGCTGGACGCGCTGTTGCGTCCCGAGGCCGCGTCGGCCGCCCTGCTGCGTCGCCTGGTGACCGAGCGTGACTTCGAGCTGGTGCTGTCGCCGGCGATCCTGCACGAGCTCGAACGGACCCTCGAGACCCCCGAGCTCGCCCCGTTCCTCGCCTCTTCGAGCGAAGAGCTGCCGCGATGGGTCGCGTCGCTGGGCGTGGTCGCCACGACGGTGGCGGGCGCCGTCGAGGTCGCGCCGGGTGCTCACTCGCCAGAGGACGCGATCTATCTCGCCGCAGCGACCGAGTCGGCGGCCAGCTTGGTGGTGACGCTGGATCCCGAGTTGCTGCGCCTCGCCGGCGAGGCCGGACCGGACATCGTCGAGCCCGAGGTGCTGCTGGAGCTGCTCGAAGCCCGGCGGCTGGGAGCGTCCAGCTGAGGGCCGCGTTGTGGGGTAAGGTGAAGACCAGCGAGGTATCCATGGCACAAACACCCTCGACCATGGTGCCTCTAGGCACCCCAGCACCAGACTTCGAGCTCCCCGATCCTGCGGGGAAGGTGCTCTCTCTCGACGACCACCCGCGGGCGCGCGGGTACCTGGTCGCGTTTCTTTGCAACCACTGCCCGTTCGTCAAGCACGTCCGCAACGGGCTCGCGGACTTCGGCCGTGCCTACGCCGCGCGCGGGATCGCGATCTACGGGATCAGTAGCAACGACGTGACCGCCCATCCGGACGACTCGCCCGAGAAGATGGCCGAGCTCGCGGCCAAGGCGGGCTGGGTCTTCCCCTACCTCTACGACGAGTCGCAAGAGGTGGCCAAGGCCTACGGCGCGGCGTGCACGCCCGACTTCTTCTTGTTCGACGCCGAGCGGCTGCTGGTCTACCGCGGTCAGTTCGACGACAGTCGTCCGGGGAACGGCAAAGGGGTCACCGGCAGCGACCTGCGCGCCGCATGCGACGCGCTGCTCGAGGGCCATCAGATCTCGAAGGACCAGAAGCCTTCGATCGGCTGCAACATCAAGTGGAAGGCGGGGAACGAGCCCGACTGGTTCGCGGGTTCGGGTTAGCGCCGCGAGGTGCTCGGCACCGGTTTCAGCTCGACCTCGAACGGCAGGATCGTCTTCGGACCGTTGCCGTTCTGCGTGCTCGCGCCGCCGCCGGAACGGTTGCCGGACGGATCCTCGAGGCCGGTGTCGACGCGCAGCACGTAGGGGCCGCTCACCCAGCCCGCGTCGGGCTGGAACGACCAGCGCCTCTCGTTGTCGCTGATCCGCACCCGGCCCGCGAGCGTCCCGCCGTCCGGCTTGCGCACCTCGAGCGACTCGAGCAGCAGCGCATAGTCGAGCGGGCTCGGCATCTCGACCAGTAGCGGCGCCTGGCGGCTGATCGGCGGTGTGATGGTCCAGGCCGCCGGGCTGGTCCCGTTGCGGTCGGGCTCGTCGACCAGGAACAGCTTGTCGAGGCCGGCGCGGATCGGCGCGCCCTCGGCGTCGCGCCAGGTGCGCTCGACCACCAGGCGATAGCGCTTTCCGACCTGGAGCGGCGAAGCGGCCGCTCTGCTCTTCCCGTTGACCCCTCCGTCAGCCTCTCCGTCGGATTCTCCGTTTCCCTCTTGCCGCCGACCGGTGGGCAGCAGCAGGGTGAAGCGGGTGCTCGTCTCGTTCCACAGCTCCTCTTCGGGTGCCGGGAAAGGGAGAGCAACCGGCTCGCCTCCGGGGTCGCGCAACAGCCGCAGGCCGCGGTGGGCCTCTCCCCGTCGCATCGGCCCGCTGAACTCGACGTACAGGCGCTGCAGGTTGACCGGCAGCACGTCGGAGGTCGGATAGATCGCGACCGCGCGCGTGGTCGCCTCGTGACCCGCCCGGTTGGGGGAGAACTCCAGCGTCGCGATCGCCTCGTCGCCGCGCATCCAGCGCGCCTGGTATGGCTTGCCGCGCACGAGGGGTGCGCGGGGCAGGAAGCGGACCGAGTCGTCGACTACGACGTAGTCGCCCGCGAGCCCCGTGGTCTCGGCGGCGCTCGCGTCGCCGCCCGCTTGGGTCACTTCGAAGACCAGCTTCCACTGCCCGGGGTTGGGTGCGATGCGGCGCAGCTGATCCAGCAGCTCCGCCGAAATGACGGCGTCGACTGCCTCGGGCCGGCCCCGCTCGTCCTCGACCAGCCGCAGCTCTACCGCGTCGACTGCCTGGAGGGTCTCCTCGAGCGAGCCCGGAGCCGGTTCGCAGGCCGACAACGCGAGGAGCGGCGCCAAGAGACCGGCGAGGACCAGGTCTCCGCGCGCAACGGTCGTCGGCAGGCCAGCAATCGATGCTCGATGCGCGAGGATGTCGACCTCCCTGGGGGCTCGAGTGGAACGGAGATCCTACGTCGAGTCGGTTGGCGAGCCCACCCCCGGGGACGTATCCTGGGGCGGTCTCGGCGAGAGATCGCGAGGCCGGTGGAGGAAGGCTCCGTGTGAAGCGGCGTGTGGCGCTCGACCGACGCCGGCGACACCTGGACCTTCCTCGGGCTGCGCCGCCCTTGCATCTCGCGGCCGACCCTTCCCGTCCGCCTCGTCGCGCCGCTACGCCGTTCGGCGCTGCGGGTTCCAGGTGTGTCGCTCGCCCCGCGCGTGCTCCAGCCATGCGTAGAGCGCGTCGTAGACCACGAAGCCGTGGCGCAGCATCTCGTGGTCGTCGTGGTAGATCTGCGAGAGGCCTAGTGACACCGCGAGCAGCCCCGCGCACTGCGGCGCGAGGTCGAGGCGATCGGTGTCAGCGCCGCGCACGATTACGGCGAGCTCGGAAAGATGTGGGTCGCGCAGCTCGTAGCGCGCCAGGAAAGCGTCGAAGCTGCACAGCGGCCCGTCGTGCGACAGCTCGACGCCGTCGACGTCGAACGGGATCGCGCCGGTGCGGCTCGCGGTCTCCTGCACCTGGGCCGGCAGCGCGAACAGGAACTCGGCGTCGGGGTCGATGAACCGGCGGATCAGCCACGGGCAGGCGACGCGGTCGATCTTCGGGCGTTCACGGGTGATCCATTGCATGTCTTCCTCCCTCGTCACAGGGAATTCGTCTGGAGGTGTTCCACGATGCTGGGCGACATCCCCGGATGGGCGGTGGCGCCCTCTCCCGCCTTGCGGGAGAGGGAGGGGTGAGGGCCCCTCGAACGCGCATCACGCCCCTGTCGACCTCCGGCCGCGGCGCTCCTTGGGGGTTGCCACCGGTGGCAGCTCGCTCAGCGCCCGATACAGGCGGTCGAAGAGCTCGAAGCCCTGCTGGAGACGTCGTGCGTCGCGGCGCTCGAGCGCGACCAGGCCGGCGAGCATTCGCTCGAGCCCGGCGGTCTCGGGGTGGCCGTGGCGGGCGTCGCGCAGGTCGATATCGTGGACCATCTCGGCGAGCCGGCGCAGCGCCGGGTCGTCCACACCGAGCCGCCCGAGCAGCACCTCGAACGTGCAGCGGTCGCCCTCGTGGGTGATCTCGGCCTCGGTCATGTCGAAGCGCACCTGGCCGGTGCGGGCAGGGGTCGTGCCGTCGACGAACCGGAAGCGAGCCTGCGCGTCGATGAAGCGCCGCACCAGCCAGGCCGTCGCGATGCGGTCGACGAAGACGTCGCTGCGCGTCACCCACACCTTGCCGCGCAGCTCGGCGACCCCGGCGCCCGGGCCTTCGTTGCGCTGCGCGCCGCGCGCGCTCGCTGTCGCCAGCTCGTCGAGCCATGGGCCGATCTCGTGGCCGCGCTCGGCGGCGAAGAAGTCGCGGGCGCGGAGCCGCTCGAAGCGCGCGCGGAACGAGACGAGCAGCGGCGCGAGCTCGCCGCGCCGCGCGAGATCCTGGGGGCGTCGTCCCGCCAGCTCCTCGCGGCAGGCAGCGAGGAGGTCGTCGTAGGCGCGAGCGCTCTGGGCGCGGAAGGCGTCGCGCAGCGCCTCGTCGCCGGTGCCGAGGAGCCACTCGGTAGCGGCGATCCAGGCCTGGCCGCCGCCGGCGGTCGCCTCCTGGGCGAGCCATTCGAAGTCCTCGCGGCAGTCGTCGTGCGCCGGTAGCACGTAAACCGAGTTCTTGAGAGGTAGCGCGCCCACCGCCGCAAGGCGCTGCGCGATCTTGGCGCGCAGGTAGGGCGGTCGAGGCGGCAGCTGGTGGACGAGCAGCAGCCAGCGCGCCGGGGACGCGGTCCCGGAGAGCGCCGGCCTTCCGACCGCCGCCGGCTTCCTGGTGGTTCGCTTGCTCCGCGGCAGGGACTTGGCGGCCGGCTTCTTGACTGTCTCGACCGGCGACATCACAGTTGTGATACTAAGCGAGCAGATGTTAGACGACAAGGAGCGGGGGGAGCGCCGAGGAGCGCCATGACATCACCCGGCGGGGAGGGACCACCAGCGTTTTCGGAGGCCGAGATCGTCGAGCCGTCGTTTCGCGAGGCGCTCGCCTACTGGTTCAAGCTCGGCTGGATCAACTTCGGCGGACCGGCGGGGCAGATCGCGCTGATGCACCGCGACCTGGTCGATCGGCGGCGCTGGATCGACGAGCGGCGGTTCCTGGCGTCGCTCGACGTGTGCATGCTGCTCCCCGGTCCCGAGGCGCAGCAGCTCGCCACCCATATCGGCTGGCGCCTCCACGGCGTGCGCGGCGGTCTCGCGGCGGGCGCCTGCTTCGTGCTGCCCTCGGTCGCGATCCTGCTCGCGCTGTCGTGGATCTACGCGACCTGGGACGACGTCGCCGCGGTCGTGGCGGTTCTCGGCGGCATCAAGCCGATCGTGGTCGCGATCATCGTCGCAGCGCTCTTTCGCATCGCCCAGCGGTCGCTGCGGACGCCCCTGCACGCTGTGTTCGCGATCGCGGCGCTGGTGGCGATCGCGTGGCTCGGCGTGCCGTTCCCCGCGATCGTCGCGGGCGCTGCGGTCCTCGGGCTGCTCGCGGGTCGCTTCGCGCCCGATCTCTTCGTCGTGCCTCGTCACGGTGCCGAGAACGAAGCGATGCCGGGCGCCCGGCCGCCGGTGGAGGAAGCCCCACGACGGAGGGGCGCCGCCCTGTCGCTGCTGGTCGCGGGGATCGTGCTGTGGATCCTGCCGGCCGCGGTGCTGCTCGCCGCAGGCGACGGCGCGGGTCGCCTGTCCGAGGTGTACCTGTTCTTCACCAAGGCGGCGTTCGTGACCTTCGGCGGCGCCTATGCGGTGCTGGCGTACGTCGCGGAGCACGCGGTGGCGTCGGAGTGGCTGACCGCCGAGGCCACCATCGACGGCCTGGCGCTCGCCGAGACCACGCCCGGCCCGCTGATCATCGTGCTGCAGTTCGTCGGCTTCCTCGCCGGCTGGAACGAGCCGGGAGCGCTGTCGCCGCTGGTCGCGGCGGTGGTAGCCGCGCTGGTGACGAGCTGGGCCACGTTCCTGCCTTCGACGCTGCTCGGGCTGCTGACCGCGCCCTACGCCGAGCGCCTCGATCGCCTGCAGGCCGCGCGCGCCGCGCTCGGCGCGGTGACCGCCGCCGTGGTCGGCGTGATCGCGAGCCTCGGCCTGTTCCTGGCCCGCGAGGTCTTCGCGCCGGCTGCGGCGGGCGGCGTCGACTGGATCGCGGTCGCAGCCGCGGCCGCCGGCGTGGTCGCGCTCGTGCGACTGCGGGTCGAGGCGCACTGGGCGATCGCGGGTGGTGCGCTGCTCGGGCTGCTGCGTCTCGGCCTCGGGTTCTGAGATCGCCGCCGAGCACCTCGCGCGTTCGAGCGCTCCTACTCGGGATCCGCGAAAACCGGCGCGCGCTTCTCGAAGTTGGCGCGCACCGCCTCGATCTGGTTGGGGCTGCCGATCAGCGCGCGCTGGAGCTCCTCCTCGAGCACCAGGCCGTCGCGCACGCTCATGGTCACGGAGGCGTTGAACAGCTTCTTGGCGGAGCGGATGGCGTGCGGCGACTTTTGGGCGATGCTGCTCGCCAGCTTGCGCGCTTCGGTCAGCGGATCTTCGGCGACCCGGGTCGCGAGGCCCAGCTCGACCGCCTCGCTGCCCGAGACGATGCGGCCGGTGTAGGTGAGCTCCTTCGCGACGTCGAGGCGCACGAGGTGTCGCAGGGTCTGGGTGCCGGACATGTCGGGGATGAGGCCCCACTTGACCTCCATCACCGAGAGCTGCGCGTTGGGCGCGACGATTCGGATGTCGGCGCCGAGCGCGATCTGCAGGCCGCCGCCGAAGGCGTAGCCGTGTATCGCGGCGATCACCGGCACCGGCAGCTCGGTCCACACCCAGGCGGCGAGCTGTGCTCCGTTGGCCGGGCTGTCGCGTCGATCGAAGAAGCTGCCGTTGGCGCCGCCGTCGCCGGCATGGCGGTCGCGGCTGGCGAAGGCCTGGAAGCTCGCGAAGTCGAGACCGGAGCAGAACGCGCGGCCTTCGCCGTGCAGCACCACCACGCGCAGGCTGTGGTCGGCGGCGAGCGCCCGGCCGGCTTCGCCGAGCTCGCGCATCATCTCGGGATCGAGCGAGTTGAGCTTGTCGGGGCGGTTGAGGCGGACATCGGCGACGCCGCCGCTGACGTCGATCGACACGCGATCGGTGGACGTGATGGACATGGCACCTCTTCCTCTCGTCGGACGCAACGGCATCCGGGCAGTGGTCTCTGCGCGAAACGCGGCGGCCGCCGGCTCCGTAGTCGTTGTCGGTATTGTGGCGGAGCGGCGGCGCGCGCGGAAGGGCGTGGAGGTCGCCGCACACCGGCGGAGGCATAGGGAATGGGCTTTCTCGATCGAATGGTGAGCGATCTCGTCAGGCGCCAGACCGGCTTCGACGCGCGGCGCATCGTGCGTCGCGTGGGCGGCAGGCGCCTGCTCATGCTCGGTGGCGCGGCGCTGGTGGGCGGCATGATGGCATCGCGGTCTGGGCGGTTCGGGGGTGGATCGACCGCTGGCGGCGACGCGTCCGGTCGCACCACGGTGCCGCCTCGCGCCTCGGCGGCTGGCACACCGCATCGCGATCCTTTGTCCTCGGGCCTGCCGCCGCTGCCGCCACTGCCGGCACTGCCGGCACTGGACGATGCGCTGCCGTCGCTGCCCGGCGACGCAGCGCTGGCGGACACCGCCGACGCCGTTGCCGACGTGCCGCCGGACCTGCTCTACGCGATCCTGCGCACCATGATCGCCGCCGCGCTGGCGGACGGCGAGCTCCACGCCGAGGAGAAGCGCCTGATCGACGAGCGGTTGGGCGAGTCAGGGCTGCCGGAGGCTCAGCTTGCCCAGCTTCGCCGCGATCTGGTGATTCCTGCCCGCCCGGTCGATCTCGCGCAGGCTTTGCCTCCGGGGGAGGACCCGGAGGTGTTGGCCCGCTTCGCGGTCCTGATCGCCGCCGCGGATGGCAAGCTGGTCGAGCACGAGCGGGTGTGGCTGCGATCCCTGGAGCAGGCGCTCGTTCTCCCCGCCGGCAGGACGGCCGAGCTCGAGCGCGAGATCTTCCCCAACGCCACGGAAAAGCGGCCTCGAGGCGTCTAGCCGCGTCTCACCAGGTCCGCGACGACCGGCAGGTGATCGGAGACCTGGTGGGGCAGCGCCAGGTGGGCGTCGCCGAAGGCGAGGTCGTCGGAGATGAGGATCCAGTCGACCCGGCGCAGCGGCCGGTAGGCGGGGTAGGTGGGCCTGTGCTCCGACGGCTCGTGGGCGTGGAGCCGGAGCTCGCGGGACAGGAGCTCGAGAGTCTGCGGCTCCTGCCAGGTGCAGTTCATGTCGCCGAGCAGGACCACGGGATGGCCGCGTTCCTGCAGCGTGTCGATCAACCGCGACACCTGCCGGCGCCGCATGCGCGGCGTCAGAAAGTCGAGGTGGAGCGAGACCATGTCGAGCTCGAGGTTCTGCCAATGCGGGATGCGGACCGTGGCCACGACGAAGCCCTTGGTGTCGCGCCAGCTCTGGCTGAAGCGGTGCGACTCGGCTCGGTCCAGCGGGTAGCGCGAAAGTAGCGCCGTGCCGTAGCTCATCGGCAGGCGGAAGCGCTCCCAGGCGGGGTGGCTGTGGTGACCGCCGTAGAAGTGCGAGATCCCGGACAGTCGCGAAAGCGTTTCGACGTGATCGAAGTTGCCGCTCCAAGCCGAGGGACGGTCGGCTTCCTGCAGCGCCACCACGTCGGCGTTGGAGGCGGAAAGGAGCTCGGCGACCGTGCCCAGATGCCGCTCGAGTCGCGAGCGGGGCTGGAGTGCCTGGTGCCCGCGGTTTCGTCCGTGTGCCAGGTTGAGGGTCACCAGGCGGACGTGGTCCTCGTGCTTCGGCGGCAGTATTCCCGCGCCATCGCCATCCCTCGCGCGCACGGACTGCAGCGGCCAGCCCGCCTTCATGCGCTCGAGGAAGCGCAGGGCCGCTGGCTGTTCGAACGTGTCGGGGAGCCTGGTGGGAGGAGCCATCGACGGAAGCGGAGCACCGGAGTATAGCGGCCGCCCCTCGGTCTGCCATGGCCGTCCCGATCGGGGCACCACCGCCGGGACTCGATGGCCGGTCTCGGCGGGGTCACCGTCGTTCTTCGTCTTGCTCAGGTTGTTCGCTCGCTTCGTTCTGTTGGTTGGCGCCGGCAGTCACTGGCGCCGAGGTCGCAGGTGGCGGTGGCGGCGCCTCGGCGGGCTCCGCCAGGGCTTGCACCATGCGGCGCGTCAGGTACTCGAGGTAGGCACTCTGGGCGAGAAGTGCCCGCCCGAGCCGCTCCACCAGTGTCGAGGGCACCATATCTTCCAACGTGCGGGCGGCTGCCTCTTCTTCCCGAACTCCCAGGAGCAGGCGCTTGAGGCGCCGCGCGGTGGCGCGGAGCAGCCAGGTGCTGCCGCGCAGAGCGCCGCGGAAGGCCTGGCGCAGCGGCCTCGGGTCCACCTCCGCGACCACGCGCTCGACGACTGCGCGGAGGCGCAGCACCTCGGCGCGCGGCGTCGTTTGCGGAGCCTCCGACGGCATCGACGCCCCTGCCTCGAGATCGGCCAGCGCCTGCCGGAGCAGGAAGCCTTCGTGGAAGGTGAACGAGGCGGTGTTCGAGGCGTCCTTGATCGCGAGCCAGAAGAAGATGCTGCGGAAGAGGCGGCGCACGAGCAGGAACGCCGTCTTCACCGTCAATGCCACCACGAGCGCGATCGCGCACCCCCAGTCGAAACGACGCCGCACGCCTGCGAGCCAGACGACCTCGCTTTCGCGCAGCACGAGGCCGCGCTCGCGCGCCAGCTCCCGCACCATGCTGCGGCGAGTCACTCGGACGAGATGCTCGTCGAGGAACGGCACCGGCACGACCGCCGCGAGCGCGCTGGCGGCCGACCAGAACGCGAGCCGCCTGAGCCAGGGAGGCAGGGCGTCGTTTGCGGCCGGCACCGGAAGCCCGCCGGCGCTTGCGGCGTCGGGCGTCACCGTGCTGGGACAGCCCGGGGCAGCTCAGCCGCGGCTGGAGCCTGCGCGCTGCGCGATGGCTTGTAACACGTCATCAGCGGTGGGCCAGCCACCCCCGAACAGGGTGCCCAGGACGGAGCGCCGGCGCGTCGCCACGACCTCGCCGTCGACCATCACGTCGTACTGACCCGGCTCTCCGGGTCGCGCCTGCACCAGCAGCTTCTCGCCGCCGACCCCCAGCGCCGACTCCAGCTCGGCGGCAAGCCTTGCCGCCCGCGGGCCGTAGCCTCAGGAGGTGCAGTGGACGATCTCGATCTTCATGAGATGCAGTTGGCAGTCAGCGGTGACGGCGGTATCGCCTGGAGGGTTCCGGCGTCGTGGCCGTGAACAGTGCTCCCGAAGGGAGTCTACCCCGGTATTGCGAACGCGCCGCGCGGCGGTAGTGGCTTCGAGCGCAGCCCCTCGGGTCTCAGCCGCCGACCCGGTGCCCTGTGAACTCGAGCTTCATCTGACGAGATCGCGTCGCCCGCGACGGTGCCCGACACGTCCAGAGTGCCGATGGCGTTGCCGAAGGTCACGTCCTTGGTGGGATCGGGGTTGACCGGGTTCGCGGTCGAATTGTCGTAGCGCGCCTCGCAATCGATGCGCGTGCCCTTGGGCACCGAGAGGGGGTTCTCGAGCTCGTAGACCGTCTGCCAGTTGAAGTCGTACGCGGGCACGTGCAGCAGGGTCTCGCTTCGGCCGTCGGGGAACGTCGCGGTGTAGGTGAACTGCTTGCCGCGATAGTGCATGTGCGGGAGCATCCCGTACACCATGGCATCCTGCGGGAACGTGAAGCTCGCCTTCACCACGTGGTCGGCGGCGCCAGCCGGGATCTTGAAGCTCGAGCTCTGGACCCACAGGTTGATCAGCTCTTTCGCCGGCTCGCCCTCGTAAAGTACAACGCGACCTGCGTGCGGTCGGTCGACGCCTCGGAGTCGGGGTGGTACCACGTGCTCCGCCCAGGTGACCTTGTCGGGCAGGTCGAGCGCGGCGTTGGGTCGATCCCAGGCGCCTTGCGTCTTTGCAGCCGGATCGCGCCACGCAGCGGTACGCGTCCCGCGGCGGTACCATGGTCGTCATGTCCACCGCACCGACCACTCTCGCGTTCCACGGCGCTGCCCGGACCGTCACCGGCTCGCGCTACCTGCTGGAGCACCGCGGCGTGCGCACCGTCATCGACGCCGGCCTGTTCCAGGGCTTCAAGGAGCTCCGCGAGCTCAACTGGCGCGAGCCGCCGTTCCCGCCCCATACGATCCGGCGGGTGCTGTTGACCCACGCCCACATCGACCACAGCGGCGCCTTGCCGCTGCTCAGCCGCCAAGGCTTTTCCGGCGAGGTCTACGCCACGCGCTCCACCATGAAGCTCGCGCGCATCATGCTGCTGGACGCCGCGGGGATCGAAGAGGAGAACGCCCGCTACGCCGCGAAGAAGGGCTACTCGAAGCATCGGCCGCCGAAGCCGATGTTCACCGAGCGCGACGCCATCGAGGTCCTGCGCCGGTTCGAGCCTGTGGCGTGGGACACCTCCCTCGACCTCGGGGATGGACTGCGGGCGCGCTTCCTCGGCGCCGGGCACATCCTGGGGGCAGCGAGCATCGAGCTGCGGCTCGACAGCGGCGGGCGCGAGCGGACGGTGGTGATGAGCGGCGACATCGGCCGCTACGGTGTCCCGCTGGACCGCGATCCCGAGCCCCGCCCAGACTGCGATGTCCTGATCTGCGAGTCGACCTACGGCAACCGCGACCACGAGCCGATGGAGGCGGTCGAGGAGCAGTTCTGCGCGGCGCTCCGCGAGACCCTCGACCGCGAGGGCATCGTGCTGGTGCCCGCGTTCGCGGTCGGACGCACCCAGCAGATCGCGCTGCTGCTTTCCCGCCTGATCCTCGACGGCCGGCTGCCGGCCGTGCCGATCCACATCGACAGCCCGATGGCGATCGAGACCACGGAGGTCTACTCCTCGCACCTCGACGACGAGCACCTCGACGACGACGTGTTGGCCGATGGCCGCCGCGAGCTGTTTCCGCGCGTCGTCGAGCTCCACCGCAGCGTCGAGCAGTCGCGGAAGCTGAACGACCTGCCGGGTCCGCGCATCATCATCTCGGCCTCCGGGATGCTCACTGCCGGCCGCGTGGTCCACCACTTGCGGCGGCTGATCGGCAACCCCCGCAACCTGGTGTTGCTGGTCGGCTACCAGGCAGCCGGGACCCGCGGCCGCCAGCTCCTCGAGGGCCAGCCGCGCATCCGCATGTTCGGCGAGGACTACTCCGTGCGCTGCCGCTGTGTCGCCATCCACGGGCTCTCCGCCCACGGCGACCGCAACGAGCTGCTGCGCTGGATCCGCTCCGCGGAGACACTCCCGAAGCAGATCTACCTCACCCACGGCGAGCCGGAAGCGGCGTTCGCATTCCGACAGATGCTCCGCAAGGAGCTCGGCAGCGCTGTAGAGGTCGAGGTGCCGGAGATGGGGGAAGTGGTGGCAGTGGGTTGAGCGGCGATCCTTAGCAGCCCGTGGTGAACCCGACCGCTGGCTGCGTTGGGCCTCCTGCACGATGACCCAGCATCGCGTTCGTCGGCCGCGCCTTGCCAGCGGTCGCAGATCCCCGCGCGCAGCTCCACGCGGGTTTCACCACGGGCTGCTAGGCCTCCGCCCAACCCTTGGCTCGTTCCACCGCCTTCTGCCACCTTGCCACCTGCCGCTCGCGGCGCGCGGCGGTGAGCGCTGGCCGGAACTCGGCGTCGAGCGCCCAGTTGCTCGTGACGTCCTGGGTGTTCTTCCAGAACCCGACCGCGAGGCCGGCGAGGTAAGCGGCGCCGAGCGCGGTGGTCTCGCTGACCACCGGGCGACGGACGATGCGGCCGAGCAGGTCGGCCTGGAACTGCATCAGCGCGGTGTTGACCGACGCGCCGCCGTCGACGCGCAGCTCGCGAAGGCGCGCGCCGGAGTCGGCCTCCATGGCGGTGACCACGTCGCGTACCTGGAAGGCCATCGACTCGACGGTGGCCCGCGCGACGTGCGCGGCGGTGGTGCTGCGCTCCAGTCCGATGAGCAGACCGCGCGCGTAAGGGTCCCAGTGCGGCGTGCCGAGCCCGACGAACGCCGGCACCATGATCACGCCGCCGCTGTCCTCGACACTGGCGGCGAGCTTCTCGACGTCGGCCGACCTCTTGATCAGCCCCAGCCCGTCGCGCAGCCACTGCACGGCGGCGCCGGCGATGAACACGGAGCCCTCGAGGCAGTAGGTCACCTTGCCGCCGATCGACCAGCCGATGGTGGTCAGCAGCCCGCTCTTGCTGGCCACGGCCTCGTCGCCGGTGTTCATGAGGATGAAGGCGCCGGTACCGTAGGTCGACTTGGCCATGCCGGGCTTGAAGCACCCCTGGCCGAAGGTGGCGGCCTGCTGGTCGCCGGCGATCCCTGCCACCGGCACGGCCGCGCCGAGCAGCTTCTTGTCGGTCTCGCCGAAATCACCGCTCGAGTCGCGCACCTCCGGCAGCATCTCGATCGGCACGCCGAGCATCTCGGAGAGCTCCGGGTCCCACCGGCGAGCCCGGATGTCGTAGAGCATGGTGCGGCTGGCGTTACTGGGGTCGGTGGCGTGCACCGCGCCGCCGGTGAGCCGCCACAGCAGGAACGTGTCGATGGTGCCGGCGAGGACCTGGCCGCGGCGCGCGCGCGCCAGGAGCTTGTGCTCGTCGAGCAGGTGGCGGATCTTGGTGCCCGAGAAGTACGCGTCGATCACCAGACCGGTCTTCGCGCGCACCATCTCCTCGTGACCGGCGCGCTTGAGCCGTTCGCACATCGGCGCTGTGATGCGGCTCTGCCACACGATTGCGTTGTCGACCGGCCTGCCGGTGTCGCGATCCCACAGCACCACTGTCTCGCGCTGGTTGGTGATGCCAATCGCCGCGAGCGAGCGCGCGTCGACCTTGGCCGCCTTCAGTGTGCGGCGCGCGGTCGAGACCTGGGTCTGCCAGATCTGCTCCGGGTCGTGCTCGACGTGTCCCGGCGACGGGTAGAGCTGCGGGAACTCGCGCTGCGCCTGCGCCACCGCGCGACCGTCGTGGCCGAACAGGATGGAGCGGCTGGAGGTGGTGCCTTGGTCGAGGGAGAGGACGAGGGGGGCGTTGGGCATCGTGGAGCCTCTTGAAGCGTGGGCAGGATGGTGGTGCGACGGCCGCGGGGTGAACGCGAGCGATGCAGGCAAGGCGCTCAGCCGAACAGGACTTTGAACGTGAGAGCTCCCACTGCGGCCCCGACGATCGGCCCCGCCACCGGGATCCACGCGTAGCCCCAGTCCGAGCCGCCCTTGCCAGGAATCGGCAGGATCGCATGCGCGATGCGCGGCCCGAGGTCGCGCGCCGGGTTGATGGCGTAGCCGGTGGGGCCGCCGAGAGAGAGCCCGATGCCCCACACCAGGAAGCCCACGAGCAGCGGGTTGATGCCGGTGCTGAACACCACCGAGAGGTCGAGCTCGCCGATCATCTCGCCGGCGTTTGCGCCGATCGCGAGCACGCCGAACATCAGAACGAAGGTGCCGATCGCCTCGCACAGGAAGTTCGACGGCGTGCTGCGGATCGCGGGCCCGGTGCAGAACACCGCGAGCTTGGCGCCCTGGTCTTCGGTGCGTCCCCAGTGGGGCAGGTAGGCGAGCCAGACCAGCACGGCACCGAGAATGGCGCCGGTCATCTGTGCCGCGATGTAGACCGGCACCAGGCCGCCGTCCACCTGGCCGATCGAGAACAGGCCGAGCGTCACCGCGGGATTGATGTGACCGCCCGAGATGCGCCCGATCGCGTAGACCGACAGCGCGACCGCCATCGCCCAGCCGGTGGTGATCATCACCCAGCCGGTGCCGTTGCCCTTGGTGTCGCGCAGCAAGTGGTTCGCCACCACGCCGTCGCCGAGCAGCACGAGCAGAGCCGTGCCCACCATTTCCGCAATGAAGATCTCCACGACAGAGCCTCCCAGGTTCGTTTGTTGGCCGACCCTCACACTGTCCCAGGAAACGGTGCCGCAAGGCAAGGGCCTGCCACCGGTCCGGGGGCCGGTAGAGCAGTATGCGAACATCCTTGGCCCATGGGCCGCTTCCGCTCGCTCGCGACGATCACTGTCGCCGCCGTGTACTTCCTGATCCTGGTCGGCGGGATCGTGCGCGCGTCCGGCTCGGGTATGGGATGCCCCGACTGGCCGAAGTGCTTCGGCCGCTGGGTGCCGCCGACCGACGAGTCGCAGCTCCCGGCGAACTACCAGGAGATCTACGCCCAACGCGGGTACGGCGAGGCCCGATTCAGCGTCGCCAAGACCTGGATGGAGTACATCAACCGGCTGATCGGCGTCGGCATCGGCTTCCTGATCTTCCTGACCCTCCTCGCCTCGACCGCCTTCTGGCACCGCGATCGTGCCGTCACCTGGCTCTCCCTCGTCGCCTTCTTGCTGGTGGGCTTCCAGGGTTGGCTGGGCTCGGTGGTAGTGGCGACCAACCTCCTGCCGTGGATGGTCACCGTGCACATGGTGGTGGCACTCGTGATCGTGTGCCTGCTGGTCTACGTCTGGGTGCGCTCACAGCGCGAGGCGGTACCCGCTGGGACGCTGGAGCGGCGCGGTGCGATCTCGGTCGCGTTCGCGGTGGTACTCGCCCTGACGTTGGTCCAGATCGCGCTCGGCGCCCAGGTGCGCGAGCGGGTCGACGAGGTCCAAGCCGCGGGTGTGGCGCGGACGGCCTGGGTCGAGGAGCTGGGCATGGTCTTCCTGACCCACCGAACCCTGGCGCTGGTGGTGGTCGCCGCCCACCTGTGGCTGGTGTGGCAGCTCCGCCGCGCTGGAGCGTTGGGCGCCGAGCAAGGGGTGATGCGTAGGCTCTCGGTCGGCGTCGTGGCGGTGCTCCTGGCCGAGGTCACAGCCGGCGCGCTGCTGTCGTGGCTGGGCATGCCGGCGGTGCTGCAGCCCGCCCACCTGTTGCTCGCGTCGGTGCTGGTCGGGCTCCAGTTCGCGCTGCTGGTCTTCTACCGCTACGCGAGCCGTTCGCCGACGTTGGCCCACACGCCTGCCGTTGTCGTCGAAGCTCGGTCGTGAAGACGGAAGGTACTCCGCCGCTGCCCCACGGCGGCTATCGCCGGCTGCGTATCAAAGGGCAGATCGTTGTAGAATCTTAGGTGTCGCGGTCTATCCGCTGCCTTCTCTGTTCGCGCCCTCCCCCTGCTCCCCTCTCTTTCACGATTCCGCTGCGCCGCGCGCGCTTTGCCCGAGCTACGCCCATGACCCAAACCCAGACCCTCACCGCCACGCCTCCAGCGCCCGCCCCCACGGGCCGTCGCGCCGACGTGCGGAACATCGCCATCATCGCCCACGTCGACCACGGCAAGACCACGCTGGTCGACGCCCTCTTCCGCCTCACCGGCGCGCTCCGTCCGAGCCAGGAGGTCACCGAGCGGGTGATGGACTCCAACGACCTCGAGCGCGAGCGCGGCATCACCATCCTCGCCAAGAACACCTCGGTGACCTACGCCGGCGTGACGATCAACATCGTCGACACGCCCGGGCACGCCGACTTCGGCGGTGAGGTGGAGCGCACGCTCGAGCTGGTCGACGGCGTGTTGCTGCTGGTCGATGCCAGCGAGGGGCCGTTGCCCCAGACGCGCTTCGTGCTGCGCAAGGCGCTCGAGGCGGGGCTGGTGCCGATCGTGGTGATCAACAAGATCGACCGCTCCGACGCGCGTCCCGAGGAGGTGATCGACGAGGTCTACGACCTCTTCATCGACCTCGGCGCCAGCGAGCAGCAACTCGAGTTCCCGGTGTACTACACCAACGCCCGGGCCGGCACGTCGCGCACGACAGCGACCGGCCCCGACAGCTCGCTCGCGCCGCTGCTCGACGAGGTGCTGCGCACGATCCCCGGACCGGAGGTGGCCGAGGGGCCGCTGCAGTTCCTGGCCGTGACGCTGGACTGGGACGACTTCGTCGGTCGGCTGGTGATCGGCCGGCTGTTCCGCGGTGAGCTGCGGCGCGGTCAGGTGGTGGCGGTGTTGCGCGGCGACGACAGCGAGGCGATCGAGTCGAAGGTGACCCAGCTCTACCGCGCGCGCGGGATCGAGCGGGTGCCGGTGGAGAACGCGCGGGCTGGCGACATCGTGGCGATCGCCGGCATCGAGGCGGTCGACATCGGCGACACGCTCGCCGACCCCGATCACCCGGAAGCGCTCCCCCGCATCGACATCGAAGAGCCCACCATCTCGATGCAGTTCCGCATCAACGACTCCCCGACATCGGGGCGCGACGGCCGTTTCGTCACCTCGCGCAAGATCCGCGAGCGCCTGACCCGCGAGGCGGCGCACAACGTCGCGATCCGCGTGCGGGACACCGAGACCCCCGACGCGTTCGAGGTCGCCGGCCGCGGCGAGCTGCAGCTTGCGGTGCTGGTCGAGACCATGCGCCGCGAGTCCTTCGAGCTGTGCCTGGGCAAGCCGCAGGTGCTCACGCGCGACATCGACGGGGTGCTCAGCGAGCCGATGGAGCTCCTGGTGATCGACCTGCCCGAGGAGCACATCGGTGCGGTCGCGCAGAGCATCGGTCCCCGCAAGGGGCGCATGGGCCACATCGAGCCGATGGGCAGCGGCCGTGTCCGGCTCGAGGTGCGCATCCCGTCGCGGGGCTTGATCGGGTTGCGGTCCGAGCTGCTGCAGGAGACCCGCGGCACCGCGATCGTGCACAGCATCTTCGAGGGCTGGGAGCCGTGGCAAGGCGAGATCACCCACCGCACCAACGGCGCGTTGGTCTCCGACCGCGCGGGCCGCGCCACCGGCTACGCCATCGAGGGCCTGCAGCCGCGCGGCGAGCTGTTCATCGGTCCCGGCGAAGAGGTCTACGAAGGCATGGTGATCGGCGAGCACGCGCGGCCGAGCGAGCTCGACGTCAACATCACGCGCGAGAAGAAGGCCAGCAACATGCGCGCCGCCAGCAAGGACGAGACCATCCGCCTCGCGCCGCCGCGCAAGATGAGCCTCGATCAGGCGCTCGAATGGATCGCCGAGGACGAGCTGGTCGAGGCGACGCCGACGATCTTCCGCATCCGCAAGCGCATCCTCTCCGCGTCGCGGCGGAAGTAGGCGGGGCGGGGGTTGCGGGTGGGTCTTCCCCCTCTCCCTCTGGGAGAGGGTGTCGCGGCGCTCCGCGACGGGTGAGGCGGGGGTTGAGGGTGGGT
>DATLFI010000328.1:0-27381 GCA_035524895.1 Thermoanaerobaculia bacterium
TCCGGGTCAGGACGTACAACTCCTGCAGCGACGCGTCGAACAGCAACCCGGCGACGGATTCTGGACCGCAAACCGTTCTCTTCGTGCCCTACTACGACCAGGACACCGAGAGCATCCTGTTCAGCAGCGGCAGCGGCCAGCTCGGCTTCGACTTCATCGCGCGCGAGGGCTCGGGTCAGACGTTCCCGACAGTCGTGAGCGGTAACGCCGCAACCCGCAACCGCTGGGGAACCGTCGGCAGCATGCACACCTACGGCAGCGTCTGCCCGAGCTCGAACGCGCCCGTGCAGTGGGAGCCGAACGAGACCGCCTCGACTGGACTCACCGATGGTGACTCCACCTCCGTGCTGGAGAAGACCACCATCGAAGACCCGCTCGGCCGTGGGACAGGAGGCGGGGAATGCACCGGCTCACCGTTCGCGCGTGGCGACGTGCTGCCCTGGGACTGGATCCAGCACCCGCAGGACCCGGGCGCGCCGGAGGCGGGCTTCGAGTTTTCTTCGCGCGACGAGGCGCTGTTCCGTCTCGCGCCCAACACAGCCGTCGCGGGCCAGTACGCGACTGTGACCCAGGCGAACCTCGATGCCGGGCTCTACCCCAACTTCGACGTCGGGGACAAGGTGCCCGACTTCCGCGTCGCCCGCTACTTCGAGGACGTGCCGAGTAGCGGACGGATCGCGCTCAAGTCGGCGTTCCAGAACCACCCGCCGCTGATCGCCGGAGGCTTCACGCCGCTCGCCGGCGTGCTCCAGGCGCTGCAGGACTGGGCCGGGTACTGGGAGCCCTGCGCCAAGGACCCGGAGACCGGCGACCCCACCTACGAGTGCCGGCAGCGCTTCAACATCCTACTCACCGACGGCATCCAGAGCAGCAATTGCGCGGGGAGCCCAGCGCAAGCGGCCGCGAACCTGTACGACGCCACCACGATCGACCTCGGCGGCGGCAACGTAGGTCCGGGCATCCGCACCCTGGTGGTCGGCTTCGGCGCGTTCCTCACCGGCGGGACGACCTCCTCCGAGCTGGTCGAGATCGCCGCCGCCGGCGGCACCGGGACCGGGGACGTCGACGGTAACGGCGTCATGGACTGCGAGCAGTTCTCGGTTCCAGGCTTCGACCTCTGCGCCACCGACGGCGTCATCCTGGCCGCCGACAAGGAGGAGCTGGTGGAAGCGCTAGGCAAGGTGGTGGGCGCGCTGGTCGCTTCGCCGACCAGCTTCGCGACCGCGGCCGTGCCCCAGTCGCAGACCGTGAGCGAGGACTCGATCTTCCTCGCCAGCTTCATCCCGGCCGAGAACGAGCCGCACTACCTCGGCAGGCTCTGGCACTTCGTGCGGCCGCTGCCCACGACCCTCAACAGCGACAACGTCCGCGTGCCCGACACCTCGGTGCTCTGCAACCCGGCCGACACCGACCCCGAGAGCTGCCTCGCGTGGGACGCCAACGCCTCCATGCTCGGGCAGAACGGCGCGTTCGACCAGGTCCCGACGTTCGAGGAGTCTGAGAGCGACCTGCGCCTCGGCATGGCGACTGGCCAGCGGAGGATCTACTACTCGCTCGACCCGAGCGCCGGCGGCACGGTGCCGACCGGGGCCGACGACGTCGGTCGCACCATGCGCCTCCTGATGCCGACCACGAACGACGCCGAGCGGGAGGACCTGCGCCTGGGCTTCGAGCTGCCTCCGGGAACCACCGCGGCGGTCGACGCCTCGGTGCTGGCGATCGTCCGGGGCGTGGTCTCGGAGCGCTCGATACCCGATCCCGACGAGGACGACGGCCTGCTGAAGTACATCCTGGGCGACATCTTCCACTCCGACCCGACGTTCCTCGGACAGCCGACGCGCACCGAGCTCCTGTTTGCCGAGCCGGCACCTGTCAGCGATCCCTGCGCCGTAGCCTCGGCGAAGACGTACGGCTGCTTCTTCTCGAAGCACCGCTTCCGCCGGCAGGTGGTGTTCGCGGGCGCCAACGATGGCTTACTGCACGCGTTCGACGCGGGCGAGTTCACCAGCAACCAGCAGGACAGCCTCGAACGAGGCCGCTACGACCTCGGTACCGGCCAGGAGCTCTTCGCGATGGTGCCTCGAACGCTCCTGCCGAGCCTGCGAACACTCGCCACCAGCACGACGCACGATTTCCGTTTCGACGGTGCCGTGCGCCTCGAAGACGTGTTCATCGACCCGGTCCACACCGGCACGCCCACGGCGAACCAGCGGGAATGGCGCACGGTGCTGCTGGCGGGCTACCGCGAAGGCGGCCAAGGGTATGTCGCGCTAGACGTCACCCAGCCCGATCCGCTCCAGGAGCGGACGCTCGGCAGCGGCGTCACGCTGCGGACGTACTACACGCCGACCTCTTCGAGCTACGTCCCAGGATGCCTCACGGGCACGTACGTTGCCAGTGCTTGCGGCCCGGTGCCGTACGCCACAGCGCTGTGGGAGATCTCGTCCGACCAGGCCGCCTTCGCCGACCTCGGCTACACGTGGTCGCGGCCGACTACCGCCAGGGTCCGCGTCCGACTCGCCGACGGCACCATCGAGCGACGCTACGTCGCCATCTTCGGCGGCGGCTTCGATCCGAGCAACCCCAACGGGCGCACCGGCAGCAGCCCGAGCCTCGGCCGACACCTCTACATGGTCGATATCGAGACCGGGCAGATCCTCTACCAGCGCGAGCTGGACGGCAGCTCGGTGCCGTCGGATCCAGGCGTCGCCGACCTCGATGGCGACGGCGCCGCGGACACCCTCTACATCGGCACCTATGGCGGCTCGATGTTCAAGGTCGACATGAAGCTTCCCGCCGCCCTCGACAGCGCCGGGAAAGTGGCAGCGGGGCAATGGGAACCGTTCGAGGTCTTCTGCACCGGCACATGGAACGACGGTACCGGACTCTGCAACGACAGCCGGCCGATCTTCTTCCCGCCGTCGATCATCTTCGTCGGCACCCGCGGACGCTTCGCGCTGGCCTTCGGCACCGGAGATCGCGACGACCTGTGGAACCCGAGCCGCACGAACGAGGCAGGGCGCTTCTACGTGATCCTGGACACCGGATGGGGTGAGCCCCTGAACACCACCGTCTTGCCGCTGGTCGAGACCGACTTCACCGTGATTGCAGCGGACGCGGTGGCGCAAGACGTGGATCGCCTCACCGATCCGCTCCACAACGGCTACGTGCTGGGTCTCGGCGCGGCCGAGAAGCTGTTCGCCACCTCCTTCGCGCTGAGCGGGCTCCTGGTCTTCAACACCGCGATACCCCTCGAAGCCACCGGGGTGCAGGACGGCGCCACGCTCTGCGAGTTCAGCGCCAACAGCAACATCTACACGCTGTTCACGGCGAGCGGCGACGCGCTCAGCGGTGTTCTCGACGCTCCGCGCTTCCGTACCGTGGCTGGCGCGGTCAGCAGGCCGTTCACCGAGACGACGACCCGGAACTTGGGTGCCGGTGCTGGCGGTGACGGAAGTGGTGGGGATGGCGGCGAAGACCCGCCGTCGCCGCTCAGCCCGGAGCACATCGACATCATGCGGGAGCTGATGAAGCTCTTCCCGCCGAACTGCCGCTTCGCCAACGTGACAGTCGACATCAACTCCGTGCACCAGGACACCAGCGTCCGGCTCACGGCCCCCGTGCCGGTCTGCGTCATCCAGAAGAACTGGCGCGAGATGTAGATCCGCGTTCGAGACGAGAAGGCTCGGCCGACGATGTCGGCCGAGCCCTTCGAGCCTCACCCGAAGCGGAGCCGCTCACCGGGTCGCTCAACGGATCGCTCACCGGGTCTCAGTCCCGATACTTCGGAAAGCCCTCGAGATCCCAGGCTCGTACTCGGCGCAACAGGGTGCGATAGCTGATCCCCAGGAGCTCCGCGGCGCGGGTCTTGTTGCCGCCGGCTTCGAGCAACGCCTCGCGCACACGCGCACGCGCCGCCGTCTCGGGATCTGCCGCAGCAGGGTCGGAGCCACCGAGCGGCTCGATCAGGGGCTCGAGATCCGCGGCCCGCAGCTCCGCTCCCTCGCACAGGATCGCGGCTCGCTCCAGCACGTTCGCGAGCTGGCGCACGTTGCCGGGCCACACCTCCCCGGCGAGCAACGCCGCGGCGTCGCGCGAGAGCGTCGGGGCGGTGCGCCCGCTCTTGTGCGCGGCGCGGCGTAGCAGGTGCTCGGCGAGCTCGGGGACGTCCTCCGGACGGTCGCGCAGCGGCGGCAGCTCGATCGGGAAGACGTCGAGTCGATAGTAGAGGTCGGCCCGAAACGTGCCGTCGGCGACCGCCCGGCGGAGGTCGCGGTTGGTCGCCGCTACCAGGCGCACGTCGGCCTGGATCTCGCGCTCGCCGCCGATCCGCTGGTACGCGCGCTCTTCGAGCACCCGCAGCACCTTGGCCTGCACCGCGAGGTCCAGCTCGCCGACTTCGTCGAGCACCAGCGTGCCGCCCGTGGCCTGCTCGAAGCGGCCCACCTGGCGGGCGGTGGCTCCGGTGAACGACCCCTTCTCGTGACCGAAGAGCTCGTTCTCCATCAGCGGCTCCGGGATCGCGGCGCAGTTGAAGGCGACGAACGGTCCGGCGTGCCGCGGCGACAGCTCGTGCAGCGCCCGGGCGAACAGCTCCTTGCCGGTGCCGCTCTCGCCGAGCAGCAGCACCGTGCTCTCGGTCGGCGCCACCTTGCGCAGCAAGCGCAGCGCCGCCCGCAGCCGCGGGTGCCGCCCGACGATCGCGGCGCCGCTTTCCAGCTCGAGAGCGGTCGCCGGCGAGGCGGCGAGCTCCCCGGTGTGGGCTCGCGCCAGGGACACCAGCTCGTCGAGCTCTACCGGCTTCTCCAGGAAGTCCGAGGCACCGGCCTTCATCGCCTCGACGGCGCTCTGCACGCTGCCATAGCCGGTGAGCACCACGACCGGGGCTTCCGGCCTCGCCCGGTGTGACGCGCGCAGTACCTCGAGCCCGTCGCCGTCGGGCAGCCGCAGGTCCGTGAACACGCAGTCGAACTCTTGGGTGGACAGCAGCTCCCTGGCCGCTGCGACGCTCGCGACGTCGGCGACCACGAAGCCCGCGTCGCGCAGCCCCCTCGCCAGCAAGCGCCGCAGCGAGTCGCGATCCTCGACCACCAGCACTCGACGCTCGCGCGCGATCATCGTCCTTCCTGGAGCTCGTGGAGCGCGCGCTCGACGGCGCGCACGAGCACGTCGTCGTCCAGCGGGTCGATGGTCCGCAGGTCGAGGATCACCTGCTGCTCGCGCACGTAGCCCATCACCGGCGACTCGCCGGTGCGCAGCCGGCGCGCCAGGCTCTCTCCGCCGGGGATCGCGAGCGCGTGACCGGGCAGCGGCGCCTCGGGCGCGGCACCGCCTCCCAGGAAGGCATCGGCCTCGATCACTCGCGCTCCGATCCGCGCGGCGACTGCGCGCAGCCGGCGGAGGTGGATCGTCGGCTCTACCCACATGCGATCGAGCGGCATCGCGGCACCCGAGAGGCGACGGTGCAGCACCGCCTCCAGCGCCACCAGGCAGGTGCGATCGGGGCGCAGCGCGCGGTAGAGCGGATGCCCGCGCAAGCGCGCGAGCAGCTCGGCGCTGCCTACCAACAGGCCCGCCTGCGGTCCCCCGGCCAGCTTGTCGCCGCTGCCGCAGGCGAGATCACAGCCGAGAGCCACCAGCTCCGCGAGGCTGCGCTGACCGCGGAGCTGGGGAGCGCAGTGGGGCACCAGCAGCCCGCTGCCCTCGTCCACCATGACCGGAATGCCGGCCTCGCGACCCAGCGCGACGAGGTCCTCCTCGCCGACGCTCTCGGTGAACCCGCAGATGCGGTAGTTGCTCGGGTGGACCTTGAGCAGGAGCGCGGTTTGGTCGGAAGCGGCCTTTCGGTAGTCGTCGATGCGGGTGCGGTTGGTGGTGCCCACCGCCACCAGCACAGCGCCCGCCGCCTCGAGGATCTCGGGAATCCGGAACGAGCCCCCGATCTCGACCAGCTCGCCGCGCGATACCACCACCTCGCGACCGCGCGCCAGGGCCTGCAGGGCCAGCAGGAGCGCCGCGGCGTTGTTGTTGACCACCAGTGCGGCCTTCGCGCCGGTGAGAGCGCAGAGCAGTAGCTCGACGCGTCGATTGCGGTCCGACCGCCGCCCGGATCCAAGGTCGAGCTCCAGGTCGCACGCAGCGTCGAGGAGCTCGGGCAGCGTCGCTGTCACGTCGCGCGGCAGCGGGGAGCGACCCAGGTTGGTGTGGAGGAACACGCCGGTGGCGTTGAGCACCCGCCGCAGGGGATCGGGAACCCGCGAGGCGAGCGCCACCGCCACGCTTGCCACCAGCTCGCTCGCTGACGGCACAGTGGAGACAGTGGAGCCGCCGCTGGCGAGGGCGGAGCGCACCGTGTCCAGGGACTCCCGGATTTGGACGCGCACCAACTCCCGGCCGTAGACCCCTTCGAGCGGGGCGAGCCCAGGGTGGGCGAGAAGCTCGCTTACGGCCGGCAAGCGCCGTCGCGGATCTTCGTTCCCCGACCCTGCAGCCGGCGCGACCTCGCCCTCGAGGTTCCCGAGGTTCTTGCCCGTGACCGACCTCCCGCTCCTTGTAGCCGACACCGACGCCGCGAGCGCAGCGCTGGTAGTCGCGCGGGCAGCGCGCGGCTCGGTGCCATTCTACGTGCGCACCGTAGCCGTCCTCGCCGCAGCCGATCCGAGCGGGTCGCCTGGCACTAGAATCCGTGGCGTACATCCGTTGCGGCGGCCTGCAGAGCCACGGCGCGGGCCTGGGCTCGGAGCGACGCACCGCGACGGGATCGCTACGCTACACGCGAAATGGCCCCGCCCATTCTCCAGCAGCTCGACGCGCTCGAGCACGACCTGCGCGGCATGCGGATCGAGTTCGAGCGTTTCTTCGGCGGCGGCATCGACGTCGCGCCGGAGCAACTGGTGCTCGACCTCGCGGTGCGAATTCGCGACCTGCGCAGTCAGACCCACGGTGCCGTGGAGGCGTTCCGGCTGGGTTCGCTCGAGGCGCAGTTCAACAGCTATCGCGAGATGTTCCAGCGGCGTCTGCGCAACCGAGAGCTCGGTATCGCCGAAGCGCGGCGATCCCAGCAGCCGGTTGCTGCAGCCGCGGCTCCCGAGCCGGCCGTACTCGATCCTCGCCAGGGAGTCGTGGTCCGCGACCGGGTTCCGAGTGCGGTCGCGGAAGCGCTCCATCGCGAGCTGTGCCAGGGCAACTCACGCCTCGGCAAGGTGGACTCGGCGACGTTGCTGGGCTTCCTCGAACGGCAAGCGTCGGACCTGCGCGCCCGCACCGGCTGCACCAGCGTGCGCTTCCGCGTCGTGCACGAGGATGGCGAGCTCCGGCTCAAGGCGAGGCCTGTCGGAGAGCGCGACTGAGACATTGCCGAAACCCCGCTTACACTTGCAGCGTGGCACGCAGCACTGGAGCCGAACCTGATGAAGCCAACGAACGCCCTGCGCGCCAACCCAGCGCGCGCCCGCTGGCTGCCCCTGCTCGGCGGTTTCGTCGCGGTCGGGCTCGCTCTGGCACCGTTGCTCCTCGCGACCACGCCCGCAGACTCCCTGCGCCACGCCATCGAGGTGCAGCAGACGCTCGTGGCGCAGCGTCCTATGGACGGCTCGACCTGGAGCGACCTCGGCAACCTGCTGGTCCTCGACGGAGATCGCGCCGGAGCTGAGCTTGCGTACAAAGGGGCCTTGCGCCTGGCGCCGGACTCGTTCGATGCGAACTACAACATGGGTGTGCTGCTGCTCGGCGACGGACGGATCGCGGCCGCGCTGAAGCACCTCCGCCGCGCCTCGCAGCTCGACCCGGCCTCCGCGTGGGCGCGCTACCACATCGGCGCGGGGCTGGCGCACCAGGGTAAGCGAGCGGATGCGATCCGGGCGTATGCCGAAGCGTTCCGTCTCGATCCGCGGTTGGCGTTCCCCGACCTCAACCCGGGTGTGATCGACAACCCCCTGCTGACCGAGTCGCTCCTGATGGCGCACCGCAACACCGAGGTGCGCGACGGCAACCCCAGGGTCTATGCCGAGCCGAACCGCATCGCGTCCCTGCTGGTACCCAGGCGGAGCCCGTCCGAGGCGAGCCCCATACCCAGTGCTGGCGCGGAGCAGTCCACCGAGCTCGCCGCCGAGACTCGATCCCCGAGCCGCGAGGCCGTGATTCCCGTCGAGCCCACCACAGAGGGCGGCGTCACCGGACTCGAGCAGGGAACGTTCGTCGATCCGCGAGATTCCGCCCGCCCGTCGACCGACGAGCGCCAGCTCAGACTGGTGGCCCCAGAGGACGACGGCGACCCGGCACTGTTCCAGGCGCCAGCCGCCTCCTCGGCACCGAGGGGGGCGGCGAGCGCGTTGCCGGGCGCGAGCCCGGCTGCGTCCCGCCGCCGGCTCGGACCGGGTGACCTTTCCGAGAGCGGCGTCTTCAACCAGGCCGAGCCCCCGACCGGCGATCCGGGTGCCAGGGCTCCGGGCACACCGGCAGGGCCGGTGACCCGCTTCCGCCCGGGACGCCGCAGCACCGGCCAGCTCGACGTGCTCCTGCTGCCTCGGGGTGCCGCCGCCAGCCCTGCTGGGGGCAACGCAGCCACGACCGCGACAACGGGTCTGCGCTGAACGCTAGGAGCCTAGGACGGTCCCGCGCTCACCTCCACGCCCGACAGCAGCATCGTCGGCGCCCCGACGACGCCCCGGCCGCGGGGCACGAATCGCAGATCCCTACCGACTCCGGCGACGCCGCGCAGCAGCGAGCGCAGCGAGCCGTGGAGTCGAACGCCCTTCACCGGGGCGCTAGGGCGGCCGCCGACCACCGCGAAGCCGAGCACGGGCACGGCGAAGCGATCGCCCTCGGGATCGATCGTCGCGGGCCCCTCGATGTCGAGGAAGTAGTAGCCCCGGGCCAGATCTCCGAGCAGCCCGGCGACGCTCTGTCGCGGGTCGGGCTGCACGAACAGGTGGCTTGGTCCAGGATCGGGGAGATCGCGCCATCCCACTCTTCGCGAGCACCCGCTCACCCTCCCGTCCAGGCGTTCCCACCATGGCCGCAAGGACTGCACCAGCTCCCCGCGCTCGATCAACGTCACCTTGCGCGTCGGCACACCCTCGCCGTCCACCGGCGCGCTGAGCAGTCCATCGCGGCGGCCCCCGTCGTCGACCAGCGTGAGCTGCTCCGACGCGATTCGGCCCTGGGGATCCGCCAGCGCTCGGAGGATGCGCAGCCCGTGCGCACCGATCAGGAACGGCGCCAACGCCTCGAGCAGCGCCGCACCGATGTCGCTGCCGATCAGCACCTCGGCGCGGTCGCGATCCACCGGCGCCCCGCGATCCAGGATCGCGAGCCGATCGGCAAGCCGGCGGGCCACCGCTGATACGTCCAGGCGACGCGGCTCGCGTTCGGCGACCTGCACCTCGACTCGGTGCTCCCCCAGGCGCGCCCACGCGCGCAGGCTGCAGAGCCGCGCGCGATACGACGCGGCGACGCCTCGGCTGCTAGCGATGGTGATCTCCGCGGACCCGTCCTCGAGCTGCGCCCGCAGCAGCCGCGCGCCCGGCAGCTCCGCGCCCAGGGCGCGCTCGATGCTCGCGAGCAAGCCCACCGCCTCGGTGTCGCTGGCCAAGGGCGCGTCGAGGTCCGGCGGCGGCGTCCACTGCGGCGCCTCGGGCGCGGGCAGGGCGAGTCCCTGGCCGTCGGGCTCCGGCCAGGCGGCGCGACAGGCGTGCCCGCTCTCTGCGGTGAAGAACGACGCCCGCTCGGTCCCCGCGCGCACCGCCCACCCCTCTTCCTGGGCGTGTCCGCCGAGGTGCCGGTCCGCGACGGTTGCGGTGCTCCGCGTGCGACCCTTCTTGTAGAACACCTCGACGTATTCGAGGCCTCGGCTTCGCAGGTCCTCGATCACCTCGAGCACGTCCTCGGGGAGGCTGCGGATCATGCCGGCTCCACCTCGACACCCTCGAGGCGCAGACCGCACGCGGTCGCCCACACCGGCAGGCGCTGGCCTTCCTTGGCGCACCAGCCGGCGCCGCCGCTGCGCCCCTCGTCGCCCACCGCGGTGACCGCCGCGAGCAGGTCGGCGACGCGGCCGCGCAGGCGCAGCCGGCCGACCCGCTCGCCCAGGCCGCCGGTGCCGATGCGCCGGGCGCAGCTCGCCTCCACCGCGAAGGTGCCGGCGAGCGGGTCGAGCCGACCGCGGGCGAACTCCTCGACGAAGAGCCCGCCATGCGCCTGCGAGATCAGGTCTGCTGCCGGGGTCGCGCCGGGCAGCAGCTCGAGGTGGCTCGAGCGCGGAGAAGGGGCTTGGTGGCGACTGCCGCGACGAGCTGCGCCCGGCTGGAGGGCGCCAGTGCGCTCAGCCCAGAACCTGTCGGCAAGGGGCTCCTCGACTCGTCCGGCGCGCAACAACCACCGCCGGCGCACCGGAACGCCCTCGTCGTCGGCCTGCCGGCGCACCCTGGCGGGAGCGTTGCCGGGATCGTCGAGCAGGCTCAGCAGGGGGCTCCCGAGCTCGACCCCAATGGCAGAAGCTGGATTGCCGGTGAGTGCCAGGTTGTCGGCCTCGAGCGTGTGCGCCACCACCTCGTGCAGCAGCACCGCGGCTGCTGCCGGCGCCAGCACGAGCACGCGTGGTCCCGGCTCTGGGGGTGGCGCGTCGCGTGCTCGAAACTGCTCTGCCAGCGCACGGGCGAGCGCTCCGGCGGCTGCCACGTCGAGATCCGCCAGCAAGGTGCCGTAGCGCCCGCCGGGCAGCTCGGCCGCGACGCTGTAGAAGACCTCCTCCTCCGCGCTGGCGATCAGCCGCGGGCCGATCACCTGCACCTGTCGAAGGTGTCTCCTCAGCTTCAGTCGCAGGGGGAGCGCGGCTCGCCTCTCGCGCAGCGCCACCAGCAGCCGGTCGGGGAACTGGAGCAGCTCGGAAGCCTCGGGCGCGGTCGACCAGTCCGGTAGCGCGATGCCGTCGAACACCGGCGGGGTGGGCGGCATCACCCGCGCCACCCGGCGGTAGGCGGCACGGAGCTGGTCGGCATCGACACCGTCCGCGCTGACCCGCCAAGCCTGGTCCGGCTTCTCCAAGCGGACCGCGAAACCGCTCTCGCGCCGGCAACGCAGGCCGGGACCTGGGCCCCCGGTCTGCACTTCGACCTCCTCGAGGCGCTCGAAGTAGGCGTCGACCTGATCGCCCTGTCCGGGATCGAGCAGGGCCAGTGCCCGCGCGATGCGGGCCGGGTCGAAGCCGGGGAAGTCCACGGCGGCATCTTAGATGCGCCTTCGGCGCACGGCACTCGGGGCGCGGCAGAACTCGGGCCGCACCGCTATGATAGGTCCACGCTCGGCACCAAGAACCGCCGCACCCATGGCAGACACCAGCACCCGCGACGGCCAGCTCGCCGCCCTGCAAGAACGCCTCGACGCGGCGCGCGCGGGCGGCGGGCCGGAGCGCACGAAGAAGCAGCACGAGGCGGGCAAGCTGACCGCGCGCGAGCGCGTCGAGATGCTGCTCGACCCAGGCTCGTTCGTCGAGATCGACGCGCTGGTCGTGCACCGCTGCGGCGACTTCGGGATGGCCGAGCAGCGGATTCCCGGCGACGGTGTGGTCGGCGGCTACGGCACCGTCGACGGTCGGCTGCTGTACGTGTTCGCGCAAGACTTCACGGTCTTCGGAGGCTCCCTGTCGGAGACCAATGCGCGCAAGATCTGCAAGCTGATGGACCTGGCGGTAGAGAACGGCGCTCCCATCGTGGGCCTCAACGACTCGGGCGGCGCTCGTATCCAGGAGGGCGTGGCCTCCCTCGGCGGCTATGCCGACATCTTCCTGCGCAACACGCTCGCCTCCGGCGTGGTGCCGCAGATCAGCGCGATCATGGGGCCTTGCGCCGGCGGCGCCGTGTACTCACCCGCGATCACCGACTTCGTGTTCATGGTCGAGGGCACCAGCTACATGTTCGTCACCGGCCCCGAGGTCATCCGCACGGTGACCCACGAAGAGGTGACCATGGAGGAGCTCGGCGGCGCCCACACCCACGCCACCAAGAGCGGTGTCAGTCACTTCACCGAGGGGAGCGACGCCGCCTGCCTGCTCGCGATCCGCGAGCTGCTCTCCTACCTGCCGAGCAACAACTTGGACGACCCGCCGGTGTTCGAGTGTCGCGACGATCCCGAGCGCGAGGTGCCCGAGCTCGATCACCTGGTGCCGGTCGATCCCAACAAGCCGTACGACATCAAGACGTTGATCGCGGCGGTGGTCGACGGCGGCGCGATGTTCGAAGTGCACGCGGAGTACGCCCGCAACCTCGTGGTCGGCTTCACCCGCATCGCCGGTCGCAGCGTGGGAGTGGTGGCCAACCAGCCCAACTACCTCGCCGGCGTCCTCGACATCGACGCCTCGCTCAAGGGCGCTCGCTTCGTGCGCTTTTGCGACGCCTTCAACATACCCCTGCTGACCTTCGAGGACGTGCCCGGCTTTTTACCCGGGACGCAGCAGGAGTTCGGCGGCATCATCAAGCACGGGGCCAAGCTGCTCTATGCCTTCGCCGAAGCCACCGTGCCGAAGGTCACCGTGATCACGCGCAAGGCCTACGGCGGCGCATACTGCGTGATGGCGAGCAAGCATCTGCGCACCGACGTCAACCTCGCCTATCCGACCGCGGAGATCGCGGTGATGGGACCCGGCGGCGCCGTCAACATCCTCTACCGCCGCGAGCTGCAGGAGGCTGGCGACCGGGGCGACGAGGTGCGCCAGCGGCGAGTGGCGGACTACCGCGAGAAGTTCTCCAACCCCTACGTGGCCGCGGAGCGCGGCTTCGTCGACGCCGTGATCGCGCCCCGCTTCACGCGACGCGAGGTAGCCCGAGCGCTGCGGCAACTCCACAGCAAGCGCGTCGCCAACCCTGCGCGCAAGCACGGGAACCTCCCGCTCTAGCCCCCCGCCGAACCCGTTTCGCGCCATAGACCTCGAGGAAAATCCATGCCTGCGGCTACCACCCCGCCGATCCGCGTCGGCATCGTCATGGGCAGCGACTCGGACTGGCCGGTGATGATCGAGGCCAAGAAGATCTGCGACCAGTTCGGCGTCGGCAGCGAGGCCCGCGTGCTCTCGGCACACCGCACGCCCGACGAGGCCTCGAAGTGGGCACGCAGCGCCGTCGCCCGCGGGCTACGCGTGCTGATCGCCGGCGCTGGCGGAGCGGCACACCTGCCGGGCGTCGTCGCGGCGATGACCCTGCTGCCGGTGATCGGCGTGCCGATCGCGAACGGCGCGCTGCAGGGCGTGGACGCTCTGCTTGCCATCGTCCAGATGCCGCGCGGCATCCCGGTGGCCACTGTCGGTGTCGGTCGGGCCGACAACGCCGGGCTCCTCGCGATCCACATCCTGGCGGTAGGCGACGACGAGATGCGCGGCCGTCTCGCGGCGTTCCGCGACGCGCAGCGCGATCAAGTCCTAAAGGCCGACGCGCGCATCCGCCAGGAGCAGCAGCGATGAAAGTCGCGATCGGCGCCGACCATGCCGGCTTCGCGCTCAAGGAGGAGCTGCGTCGCGACCTGACGGCGGCAGGCCACGACGTGCGCGACCTCGGCACCGACTCCCCCACCAGTGTGGACTACCCCGACTTCGCACTCGCCGTGGCGCGAGCGGTGCAGTCGGGCGAAGCGGAGCGCGGCATCCTGATCTGCGGCACGGGCATCGGCATGGCGATGACGGCGAACCGGGTCCCAGGCGTGCGCGCCGCCTCGTGCAGCGAGTGCTACTCGGCACGCATGGCGCGCGCCCACAACGACGCCAACGTGCTGGCCATGGGCTCGAGGGTGGTGGGAAGCGGAGTGGCCGCCGATCTGGTGCGGTTGTTCCTCGAGACCCCGTTCGAGGGCGGCAGGCACGAAGAACGGGTGCGCAAGATCGAGAGCGAGAGCTCTCGCGCGCGTTGAGCCGCACCCTCGTCGGCGAGGGGAGTGGGGCTCAACCCGTGGCGAGAGCTGCCGCCGCCACCGGCACGCCGAACCGCTGGCGCAGGAGCATCCGTACCGCGCCCACCAGATAGAGCGAGCCGCACACCACCAGCTCGCGCTGTCCTCCGCCTTCGAGCGCGGCACCTAGAGCATCGGCTACCCGCGGCCTGACCGCGGCCCCAGGTGCCGAGCCCTCCAGCTCCTCGGCGGGCAAAGCCTTCGGGCTCGGGGGCTCGGTGAGTGTCACGCGCTCGAACATCGGGACGAGGAGGCGCAGCGTGCTCTCCGCGCGCTTGCCCTGGAGCGCGCCGAACAGGAGGTCGCGGCCGGCCGGTGCGACGACGCTCCGGAGGTAGTCCGCGAGCGCGACCACGCCGCCCTCGTTGTGGGCGCCGTCGAGCAGCACCCGACCACCGCCGGGCAGATCCACCGTCTCCAGACGGCCAGGCCAACACGCCCGGTCGACGCCGGCCTCGACCGAGACCCTGTCGATCCGCGCGAGCCGAAGCGTCCGCAGCTGTTCGGCGGCACGCACCGCGAGTGCGAGGTTGATCGCCTGGTGACGGCCCCGCAACCGCGAGTGCACTTCGTACTCGGCTTCAGGAGTGCGGAGGTGGAAGTCCCACCGCTCGCCAGACGCGCTCGGGCCCAACACCGCGACAGTGACCTCATCCTCCACGAAACGCAGGTCGCTTCCGGCTTCGCCTGCTGCTCGTAGCAAGGCCTCTCGCACTTCGTCGTTGGCGGCACAGGCGAGCGCTTGGCGCCCCGGTCGCAGGATGCCGGCCTTCTCGCGCGCGATCTGCGCCAGCCGCGACCCCAGGTGCTCCTCGTGGTCGTAGCCGATCGCGGTGATGACGGAGAGAGCCGGCTGGCTGGAGTTGGTGGCGTCGAGGCGGCCGCCGAGTCCAACCTCGGCCACGGTGACGTCGACCCGCGCCGATGCGAAGTGCAGGAACGCCGCGGCGGTCAAGGCCTCGAAGTAGGTAGGCCGCTCGCCGTCCTCCGGTGCCGCCTCGAGCACACGGGACAGGGCCGCCAGGAGGGGCTCGGCCTCGATCGCCACGCCGTCCACGCGGATGCGCTCTTGGACCGACTCCAGGTGCGGCGACGTGTAGAGCCCGACGCGGGCGCCGCTGGCCCGCAGGATCGACGACAGGAAAGTCGCCGTGGACCCCTTGCCGTTCGTTCCCGCGACCAGCACCGTCGGGACGGCCAGCTCCGGCGAGGCCAGCCGCTCGAGCAGCCCACGGATGCGCTCGAGCCCGAGACGCTGGCCCCACATCTCGAGACCCTCGAGGAGCGAAGCAAGCCGACGCGCCGCCTCCGCTGGGTTGGCCGGGCTCAGGCTGGGCCTCGACTCTGGCGCCGGGTGCCGGCGCCGGAGCCCGAGGCGAAGTGGCGCAGGCAGCGGGCGATGGTTGCCTTGAGGTCGCCACGCTCGACCACCAGGTCGAGGAAACCGTGCTCGAGCAGGAACTCGCTGGTCTGGAATCCCTCGGGCAGCGTCTCGCGGATGGTCTGTTCGATCACCCTCGGACCCGCGAACCCGATCAGCGCACCCGGCTCGGCGATGTTGAGATCGCCGAGCATCGCGAACGACGCCGTGACACCCCCCGTCGTCGGATCCGTGAGCACGGAGAGATACGGCACGCCTGCCTCGCGCAACCGCGCTAGCGCGGCCGCGATCTTGGCCATCTGCATCAGGGACAGCGCGCCCTCCTGCATGCGTGCTCCGCCGGAGGCCGAGACCACGACGAGGGGTGTTCCACGACGCGTCGCTTCGAGAGCCGCGCGCGCGATCTTCTCGCCGACCACCGAGCCCATGGACCCGCCCATGAAGGAGTAGTCCATCACCGCCAGCATCACCCCGATCCCTTCGATCTGCCCGGAAACCACATGCACGGCATCGCGCCGCCCGGTGCGCGCCTGGTAAGTGACGAGTCGGTCTTTGTAGGGCACAGAGTCCGTGAAGCCCAGCGGGTCCGCAGGTTCGAGGTCGCCCCACAGCTCTAGGTCGGCTCCGTCGTCCAACAGCAGCCGAAGCCGCTCGTCGACATCGAGCCGGAAGTGGTGCCCGCACTTCGGGCAGATCTTCGCGTTGCGCTCCAGCTCCTTGGTGTAGACGATCTCGGTGCACTTGGTGCACCGGCTCCAAAGCCCCTCGGGCACCGTGCTGCGACGGCGCTCGCGGATCGGCTTGGGCTTCTTGTCCTTCTTGAACCAGGCCATAGGGTGGAGAGCGAAGGCTTCACAGTAGCGGACCGCAGGAATCGCGGCAAGGACGCGGAGGTGCGACTTGGCCGGCGTCGAGCTCGGGCAGCCACCTGTCGTGCAGGAGCCAGCGGGCTACAATCGGCTCCTCGGGCCCCAGCCGCAACGACCGTCCACACGAGGAACCCGCCGGCGTGATAATCCTCGGTCTCGATCCTGGCAGCCGCATCACCGGCTACGGCGTGATCCGCCGCGAGGGCGCCAAGGTGACCGTGCTCGCCGAGGGCTGTATCGAGACGGACGTCGAGCTTCCGCCAGCGTCCCGCTTGGCTCGGCTGGCGCTCGAGGTCGAGACCCTGGTCGACCGGGTGAGACCCGACGCCGCGGCGCTGGAGAGCACCTTCCATGGCCGCAACTCCCGATCCCTCATCGTGTTAGCGCAAGCGCGCGGCGCCATCCTCACGGCTCTGGGCCGGCGGTCGCTGCCGGTGGCGGAGTACGCCCCTGCCGAGGTGAAGGCCGCGGTAACCGGCAACGGTCGGGCCGACAAGCGGCAGGTGGCGCGCATGGTGGATCTGCTGCTCGGGCTGCGCGCGCGCCAGCGCTCCGCCGACGCCACCGACGCGCTGGCGCTCGCGCTATGCTACGCCCAGCGTTACCGCCTGGACGTGCTCCGAGACCAGCCATCGAGGGCCTGGATCGCAACGAGGCGGTGAGGTCGAGACCGGTCCGCCACGCCCTTCCCAGTCCACTCCGCATCGTGCTCGCGAACCCCTGTCTCGCCAAAATCGCTGTGTTATGATCCCGCCCCTGCTCGCCGGCTGACATGCACATCTTTGCAAAGTTCACCGGGGAGGGGGCTTGGTTCGCACGACCGGCAATCGCACGGCACACCGGGTCCCGGGAACTCACCCCCGCACTCGCGGGTCTAACTTCAAGGCAGAGGAGGTTGTCACGTGCCTGACATGGTCGGATCCTTTTGGAAGCGGTACTTCCTCGACGGGGGCCCGATCATGTGGCCCCTGCTCATCCTGTCGATCATCGCCCTGGCCGTCATCATCGAGCGCTTCTTCGCGCTGCGTCGCGCCAAGATCAACGTGAACGAGTTCCTCGCGAAGATCCGGAAAGCCCTGATCGTCAACCGGTCGATCCGCGAGGCGATCAAGGTCTGCGAGCAGTACCGCGGCCCGGTCGCCTCGATCATGAAGGCCGGCCTCCTCAAGTACGGGCAGCCCAAGGAAGACGTCCAGAAGACCATCGAGAACGCGGCGCTGTTCGAGATGGCGCGCCTCGAGCGCTTCCTGGCCCTGCTCGCCACCGTGGCCAACGTCGCCCCGCTGATCGGCTTCTTCGGCACCGTGGTCGGCATGATCCAGTCGTTCGACGCGCTAGCCGAAGCCGGTCTCTCGAACCCTGCGCTGGTCGCTATCGGCATCAAGGTCGCCCTCATCACCACGGCCGCCGGCCTCGCCGTCGCCATCCCGGTGCAGCTCGCCTACAACTACTTCATCAGCCGCATCAACAAGTTCGTGCGCGACATCGAGACCTCGGCGAACATGCTGCTCGAGACCTTCGGCGAGATGGAGCGCAGCGGCATCACCCCGGACGCGGCGGGCAGCGCCGGCCCGGTCGACCCGATGGCGCCCAAGGCCCCTGTGACCACAGCGAAGGCGGCGACGAAGTAGCCGCGAGCGGCAGGAAGGAGCCCGAGCATGAGACTCCAGGCAACCAAGAAGCACGAGGGGAACATCCCCACTGCCTCGATGGCAGACATCGCCTTCCTGCTCATCATCTTCTTCATGCTCACGCTCACCTTCGAGGTCGACAAGACCCAGGTGGACCTGCCGCGGACCACGATCCGGGTCGAGATCCCGAAGAAGGCCGCGTACATCTCCATTGACGAGTCGGGACGGATCAAGGTTTCGAGCGGCGAGGAGCTGAGCGCCTCGGTGCCCGGCGCGGAGGACGTGTTCTCCTTCGCCGCGGGCGTCATCGCCCAGAACCCGACCAAGGAGTTCGTGGTCAAGGCAGACGAAGAGGTGCCCTATCGCGACGTCGACGCCGTCGTCGACGCGCTCAAGCGCGCGAAGGTTCGGCTGATCTACCTCCTCTCCAACCAGAAGACGGTCTGACCGCGATGCCACGACCCTCCATCGAATCCCACTGGAGAGCACAGCTATGAAGATAGGGCGCGCGAAGGTCAGCGACGAGATCCCGACATCGTCGATGGCGGACATCGCCTTCCTGCTGATCATCTACTTCATGGTCACGACCACCTTCACCACCACCCGCGGCCTCGACTTCGCCCTGCCCGAGGACGACGACACGCCGCCGGTGATCGAGAAGGAGGACTCGGTGCTGATCGAGATCACGCCAGGCGGCGAGCTGATCGTGGACCAGCGACCGATGCTGCTCGCCGACTTGCTCGACACCCTGCGGATCAAGCTCGAGATCAACCCCAAGAAGCCGGTGATCATCCGACCCGATCCGTCGTCGCCCTACAAGTACATGGTCGGGGTGCTCGACGAGCTCCGCCTGGCTCCCGAGAAGGGCTTCCCGGAGGAGATCCGGATCTCCATCCCCACCCAGCGCGAGATCGAGAGCTTCTGGTACTAGACCGCCTGACCTGCTGGAGGATCGCGAGATGAGCGAAAGAGTACAGCCCACCAAGCAGACTCCGGTCGCTGGCTCGGCGGCGGCTACGGGGACCGGCGGGAAGTCGCTCGAGGGCACGCCGGCGACGGCTTCCCAGGAGCGTCTCGAGACCTACATGTACGAGGAGGCGGAGGACAACCGCACCCTGCGTTGGGCCGTGGTGGTCGCTGTCATCTTCCACCTCGGGCTGGTGGTGGTGAATCTGCCGCAACTGCGCTCGGCCACCACGGTCGCGGCCGACAAGCCCAAGGTCTACGTCGTGCAGCAGGTGCGCTTCAAGCCGCCCCCGCCGCAGGAGCAGAAGCAGATCCCGAAGCCGAAGACGAAGAAGGTCCCGATCCCCGACCCGACGCCGGACGAGCCCGAGCCCATCCGCATGGACGACCCCGAGACGTTCGATATGCCGGTCGTCGACGACCTGGTCATCGGCATCCCCGAGGCACCGCCCGAGCCCGAGCCGTCCGGCCCGATCTATGTCACCGGCGACGTGCAGAAGCCGGAGAAGATCGCCGCGCCACCCCCGCAGTACACCGAGATCGCGCGCAAGGCACGTATCCAGGGAGTAGTCATCGTCCAAGCCATCATCGACGAGCAGGGCAACGTCACCAACGTCCAGGTGCTCAAGGGCCTACCCATGGGTCTGGCCGAATCCGCAACCGACGCCGTCAAACAGTGGAAGTTCAAGCCGGCGATGCTCAACGGCAAGCCGGTGGCCGTCTACTTCAATTTGACCGTAAACTTCCAGCTCCAGTAGCTTCGACCTAGCTTCCACCCAGGACGCGTGACGAGTTCCGCCCAAAAGGCGGCACCCCAGCCATAAGGGAAGAGGTGGCCTTCCAGGGCTCGCTCGACGAACTCCCTCTGCCGGACATCATCCAGTTGGTGTCGGTGTCCGGCAAGACTGGAGTATTCGATCTCCGGCGCAGCGGACGCACCGGTCAGATCTTTCTCCGCGACGGCCAGATCGTGCACGCGCACACTAGCCGTCTCGAGGGAGACGAGGCGGTGTACGAGCTCGCGACCTGGGCTGACGGCGATTTCACGTTTTCCCAGGCTGTCGAGGCGCCACACCGCAGCATCGACAAGTCGAACACCAACCTCCTCATGGAGGCGGCGCGACGGATCGACGAGTGGAAGATCCTCTCGAAGAGAATCCCGTCGACGGCCCATATCCCTGTGTTCGTGAAGTCTCCGGTCAATACCTCGGTGTCGTTCAGCCCACAAGAATGGGCGATCGTGTGCCGAGTGGACTGCCGGCGCTCGATCGAGGACATCGCGCTCGGCCTGGGACAGAGCCCCTTCGAGACCTGCAAGCATCTCTACGGTCTGCTCACGTCAGGGCTCCTAGACCTGCGCGAGGATGTCTTTCGACCGCTTCCCGAGCGGCTGCGCCAAGCCGAGCCTGCCGACCTGCAGCAAGTAGTCGTCGAGCTGGATGCCGCAGCGCGGCGCGGTGCCGACGGCGTCGGGCAACCCGCAGACAAGGCGCTCGACGCGCTCCTCGCAAGGGGACGCGCCGACCTCGCAGCCGGACGCGGCACCGATGCCGTGATCGAGCTGGTGCGGTCGCACGAGGACGCCCTGATTCGCTGGCGGGGTGCTGAATCGGGCCGCACCTATCTAGGTCAGGTCCGTCGCATGCTGGGGCCGCCGGTGGCGGCCCCTCCCTGAGAGATCGGAATTTCTGGCACGAGAATTGCTGTCATTGGATGTGCGTGAGACTGGAGCGTTGGGCTCCAACGTGTCGCCACGGCACGCGAGAACAGGAGAAAGCAACATGCGCAGGTTCCTCGTCTTTTTCGCGCTGCTCGCGCTGCTCGGTGCGAGTCTCGTCGGCGCTGCCGACCCGAACTGGGAAGCCGGCGTGAAGGCGTTCCAGGCCCAGAACTTCGCCGCCGCGGTAGCGGCGTTCCAGAAGTACGTCGAAGGCGGCGGTGACAACTACGAAGGGCACCTGATGCTCGGCCAGGCGCTGCTCAAGACCAAGCAGTACCCGACCGCGGCCTCGCATCTCCAGCGGGCGCTGGAGGTGAAGCCCGGCGATGCGACCGTTCAGCTCGCGCTCGGCCAGGCGCTCCTGCTCGCGGGCAAGAAGGCCGACGCGTGCCGCACCCTCCAGGCTGTCTCCGAGGCGTCGCTGCCGGCAGCCAACAAGACCGTGCTCTACCAGCTCCGCGCGAAGGCCGAGTGCGGCGGCGGCGTCGCTCTCGCGGACCTCAAGAAGATCGCGGAAGCCAAGAACGACGCCGCATCCTGGGCGGCCTACGGCTCGACGGCGGTCGCCGAGGGCGACCTCGCTACCGGCGCCGCTGCGCTCGATCGCGCCGTCAAGCTCGACGGCAGCGACGCCCGTATCCGCAAGAGCCATGTCCGCGCCCTCATCCAGCAGGCCCGCTCGAGCGCCGGCTCGCAGAAGGACGCGGCCTACGCCAAGGCGGTGCCCGCAGCCGAGGGGCTGCTTCGGGTCGAGTCGAGCTTCGACAACCAGCTCCTTCTGGGCGAGGTGCAGATGGGCGCCAAGCAGTACGACCAGTCGGTCGCGAGCTTCCGGCGCGCCGCCGGCATGAACGCCACGGCCTGGCTGCCGCTCTTCTACACCGGCCAGGCCCTTACCGCGCTCGATCGCTACGGCGAGGCGATGGAGCCGCTCAGCAAGGCGATGAGCCTTGCACGGTCGGCCGAGGACCAGCGGAAGATCTACAACCAGCTCGGCTTCGTGCACGAGAAGCTGAAGAACTGGGCCGAGTCCGTCGTCAACTACGAGAAGGCCGGCAACGCGGGCGCGGTTGCGCGAGTGCAGCAGAACCAGGAAACCGAGAAGTTCAACGCGGATGTCGAGCAGCACAACAAGCTGATCGACGAGCTCTCCGACGAGCAGCGGAAGCTCAAGGAAGAGCTGGACAGGCTGCCGGGTAGTGGGCCGCCTCCGCGCTGAGCGCAGGGGGGGTCCTGCCCCTTCTCAGTCGCTGCCCGCAGGTCGCAGGCTCTCGCGACGCAGTGAGGCGACCGCGCCGAACAGGCCGGCGAAGCCACCGAGCAGGAGCAGGAGGACCTGCTCCCGCCAAGGCAGGAAGCTCCCCAGCGCGAGCGAGAGCCAGGCCGAGTCTGCGGCTCGCGAGAGCGCGAGAGCATGCAGCGAGAACAGCGCGGACAACGCCAGGAGTCCGCCCAGTAACCCCTGCAGCAGTCCTTCGACGTAGAAGGGGCCGCGTATGTAGAACTCGGTCGCGCCCACCAGCCGCATCACGGCGATCTCCTCGAGATGGAGATACGCCGTGAGGCGAATGACGAACGCGATGGTGAAGGTCGCCGCTACCACCAATCCCAGGCCGACCACGAGACCGACGAGACGGGCGAACGCCACCACCTCTACCAAGCGCTCGAGCCACTGCTGGTCGCTATCGACGAACTCCACGCCCGGCTCCGACTCGAGCCGCGCCGCCCAGCCCGCCAGGGCCCCTCCTTCCAAGGCGTCGGGGTCGAGCGTGACCTCGACACTGGCCAGAAAGGGGTTGTCCGTGGTGGCGGCGACCACGTCGGCCAGGCTCGAGAAGGTGGCACCAAAGCGTTCGGCAGCGGTATCTGCACTCACCATCTCGGCTGCGCGAGCCCAGGCCGGCGCGCGGGCCAGCTCGAGCACGCGCTCCTGCTGCTCGGGGGTGGCGTCATCACGCAGGAACACCGTTGCCGTCAGCTCCGAGCGCCAACCTGCCGCAGCTCTGGCCAGGTTGCCGGTGAGCAGCAAGAACGCACCCGCGACCGCCAGGCTGGTGCCGATCGTCAACACCGCGACGAGGCTCGCCCGCCAGCTCCGCGCGAGGTTGCGCGCTGCCTCCCGCCAGAAGTAGCCGAGAGCTCGGCTGAGAGTCACGGCACGTTGGCCTCGACCGGCCCGGCCTCGGGCGACTCCGGCGCCGGTGCGCCGTTGCCCCGGTCATCCTCCCGGACGGTCGGGTTTGCCTCCCGGACGGTCGCCGCGGCGGAGTGCTCTGCCTCGGTCTCGGGCTCCCCCGGCTCCAGACCTTCCACGACGCGGTCCTCCACCAGGCGGCCCCGGTCGAGCGAGAGCACACGGCCCCCGAAGCGCTCGATCATGAAGCGATCGTGGGTCGCAAGGACGACGGTCATCCCGCGCCCGCGCACCCGCCGGAACATCCGCAGCACCTCGAGCGAGAGCTCCGGGTCGAGGTTGCCAGTCGGCTCGTCGGCCAGCAGCAGGTCGGGCTGGTTGACGAGGGCTCGGGCGATCGCGACGCGCTGCTGCTCGCCGCCCGACAGCTGCTTCGGAAACGCGCTCATGCGATGCCCCAATCCGACCTTGCCGAGGGCCTCCAGCGCCATCCGCCGCTGTTCCGCTACGGGCGTGCCGAGGATGCGCGGCAGGTAGGCCACGTTCTCGAACACCGTCTGGCGATCGATCAACCGAAAGCTCTGGAAGACGACGCCGATCGAGCGACGCAGGTACGGCACCTTGCTCGCGGGCAGTGTCGCCACGCTACGGCCATGGACCACGATGCTTCCTTCGCTCGGAGTGTCCTCGCGGTAGATCAGACGCAGGAACGTGGTCTTGCCGGCGCCGCTCGGACCGGTGAGGAAGACGAACTCTCCTGCGTCCACGTGGAAGGAGACGTCGTCCAGCGCCACCTGACCGCCGGGAAATCGTTTGCTGACCCCGTAGAAGTCGATCACGGCATCACGTCTCGACCCGCTGCCGGGGCCGCCCCGGCCCCGGCAGCGGCGGCCCCGGCAAGCTCCTCGAGCTGACGGCGCGCCAGCACCGGGTCGGCCCGCCCGGCGGACCGCCGCATCACCTGGCCGACCAGGAAACCGAGCACCTTCGATTCGCCTGCCTGGAGCTGCGCCACCGCGGCCGGATGCTCGGCGGCCACGGCATCCACCCAGCCGCGGAGCTGTGCCTCGTCCCGCACCTGGAGCAGGCCCAACCTCTCGCTGACGCCCTCCGGCTCCTCTTCGCCATCCCACAGCGCCAGGAACACCTGCTTGGCGCCGGTGCTCGACAGCCGCTGGTCGTCGACCATTCCGATGAGCCGCGCCAGTCGCCGGGGCGCCGGTGCGGCGTCAGAGCCGGCGCCGCGGAGGTTGAGCTCGCGCAGGACCTCGGTGCGCACCCAGTTCGCGGCGGCACGTGGACTGCCCTGGGTCAGGGCGGCGACCTGCTCGAAGTACCGAGCCAGCTCTAGGTGTGCCGCGAACAGAGCGGCCTCCTCGGCATCGAGGCCGTACTGGGTCTGGAACCGAGCGCGGAGCTCCCACGGCAGCTCCGGCAGAGCGCTCTCTTGCGCGACGAGTCCCTTCTCGTCCAACCACAGGGGAAGCAGGTCGGGCTCCGGAAAGTAGCGGTAGTCGTGTGCCTCCTCCTTCGAGCGCAGCGGGCGTGTGGTGCCGCTCGACGCATCGAAGCTGCGCGTCTCGGACTCCACGTCTCGGCCACCCTCGAGCAACGCCGTCTGCCGCTCCACTTCGTACTCGATGGCCCGCGCCAGGTGCCGGAAGGAGTTGAGATTCTTGATCTCGACCTTGCTGCCCAGCTCCGCGGCGCCGCTGCGGCGAAGCGACACGTTCGCGTCGCAGCGCAGGCTGCCCTCCTCGAGGTTCGCGTCGCTGACTCCGGTATAGAGCAGTACCTGATGCATCGACTGCATGAAGTCCTGCGCCTCGGCGGCGCCGTGCAGATCCGGCTCGGTGACGATCTCGACCAGGGGCACGCCACAGCGATTGAAGTCGACGAGGCTCTCGCCGGGCAGAACGCCGCCACCCGGAGTCTCGTGGAGCAGCTTGCCGGCGTCCTCCTCGAGGTGGAGTCGACGAATGGTCACTCGCCGCTCGAAGGTAGCGAGCGGCATCGATCCCCACTCGGCGAGCGGCTCCCGGTACTGGCTGATCTGGTAGCCCTTCGGCAGGTCCGGGTAGAAGTAGTTCTTGCGCGCGAAAACCGAGCGCGGGTGCAGCCGGCAGCCGAGCGCGAGAGCCAGCCGCACGGCGAGATCGACCGCGCGGGGGTTGAGCACCGGGAGCGTGCCAGGGTAGCCGAGGCAGACGGGGCAGACCCGAGAGTTCGGCTCGCCGCCGAATCGGTTCGGACACCGACAGAAGATCTTGGTCTCGGTCGCGAGCTGTACGTGAACCTCGAGACCGACCACGGTATCGTGGGCCATGCTCCTATCCTGCCACGTCGGCAGCCCGCCGTCGGACGGCTGCCGCCGGTGCTGACCGACGAGCACCGCGACGCACACGTCGCCTTCCTCGGGCGCGGCGAGCTGCCGTCGAAGGTCGAGCCCGAAGTCGCAGCCGAGCGTTGCCGCGAGCTCCTCACGCTGGTGCCGGCGCGAGTGTCCCACAACCGGCAGTGCCATTCGACACGGATCGTCGCGCCGGGCTCACAGCCGGTCGAGGCCGACGGGCTCGTGACGACGCTACCGGACCTCGCCCTCGCGGTGTTCACCGCCGACTGCGTGCCAGTTCTGCTCGCGGCCCCTGGCGTGGTCGCCGCGATCCACGCCGGGTGGCGCGGGCTCGCGGGGGGCATCGTCCGCGACGGCGTGCGAGAGCTGGCGACACGCGCGGAGGCACCGACCGACCGCATCGTCGCCTGGGTCGGTCCCTGCATCGGCGGCTGCTGCTACGAAGTCGGCGAAGAGGTTGCAGAGCGCGTTGCGGCAGCCGCGACGCCCGATGTCGTCATTCCGAGAGAGCCCCGCCCTCACCTCGACCTCTCGGGGGCCGCGCGGGCACAGCTCGAGGCGGCGGGGGTGGAGGACGTGCGCTGGTGGCGTCACTGTACCGCCTGCTCGCCCGAGCGCTGGTGGAGTCACCGTCGCGAGGCGGGACGGGCGGGTCGCAACTACGCTTTGGTCTGGCGAGCCGGGTCCAGTCGCGCCCCCTGATCCCACGCCGTGCGACCGCCGAAGCCTCGCGGTTCGCGGGCGAACGCCCGGAGCTGGCCGCAAGCCGCCGCCACGTCCTCGCCCCGTGGACGCCGCACGCTGCAAGGAATCCCTAGCGCGACGAACTCGCGCTGGAGCGCCAGAGCGCGGGGTAGCGGCGTGGGCGCCAGGCCTCCGGGCAGCACCGGGTCGGGGTTGAGCGGGATCAGATTCACCTTGGACGGCAGCCCGCGGATCAGCCGAGCGGTCGCGGCGACATCGGCAAGGTGGTCGTTGAAGCCGTCGATCAACGTGTACTCGAAGGTCAATGGCCGGTGGCGCGTGGCCGGGTAGCGCCGGAGGGTCTCCATCAGCATCGCGAGCGGATACTTCCGGTTGATCGGCATCAGCTCGCTGCGCCGTTCGTCGTCGGGCGCGTGCAGTGATACCGCCAGGTTGGGCCGTTGCGGCCAGCTCGCCATCGCTTCGATGCCGGGCACCACACCGGCGGTCGACAGCGTGATCCGGCTCCAACCGAGCCACTCGGTCAGCAGGCGCAGCGATCGGTGCACCGCCTCCAAGTTGAGCAGGGGCTCGCCCATGCCCATGAAGACCAGGTTGAGGCTGTGCAGCGGAATCGCACCCGCCTCGCGCACCGCCAGCACCTGACCGACGATCTCGCCAGCGTCGAGGTCGCGACCTGCGCCCCAAAAACCAGTCACACAGAACCGGCAAGCGAGCGCACAGCCAGCCTGGCTCGACAGGCACACCGTTCGCCGGTCGCCGTCGGGGATGTCCACCGTCTCGATGCTGGCACCGTCCGCCAGCTCGAAGAGGTACTTCACGGTCCCGTCAGTCGATGGCAGCCGCTCGCGAAGGAGCGGCCTGGCGAGGCTGTAGCGTTCCGACAGCGCAGCACGCACGGCCGCCGGCAGCTCCGTGATGCTCGCGAAGTCGGTCACCCCCCGGCAATGGATCGCAGCGAGCAGCTGCCGAGCGCGATAGGGCTCGAGCCCGAGGCTCGAAAGCTCGGCCTGCAAGAGCTCGTGCGTCAGGCCGAGCAGGCTCAGCCGTCCCGAAGATGGACCAGAGGGGGCCGACACTTCGGTCGAGCGCTGCACGGACATGGTCGTCTCTCCGGGCACGGCGCCCGGCCTCGGGCGCGTGCGGTGGCGCGGCTAGCGCCGCCGCCGGTAGCGGCGGGTAGGGTCGATGCCGACCGACTTCAGGAACGCAAGGTCCCTGGCATTGATGCGGAATCCTGCCGACTCTCCGGCCGGAATCTCACGGCGCGTGGCCACCCGCGGTGGGCGTAACGCCTGCGTCGACTCGCTGCGCTTGCAGTCGAGCAGGAGGTAGACAGCATAGCCTGCACTGCGCACCTCCTCCAGCTTCTCCCCGACGTCGGGCGACTCTGCGATCGCCTCGCTGAGGCGCTCGCTGAGCTCTTCGAGAAGTTGGCGTAGGCGTGGCTCCAAGGTCGCTTCTCCGCGTGAGCGGTGATTATCGGGTCGCCCGGCGAGGGGTGTCAATTTCCGCTCGGTCCGAAGACCGCCGCTCTGCCGACTGCTCCAGCAGCCCGTGGTGGAACCCCCGTGGGCTGCGTTGGGAGCGCCGTGGGGCCGGATGCTCATGCGGTGCGCGGGGAAGGCCCTTCGCCTGCAGCGGCTCTACCGGCGGCTCGGCGTTGGCGCGGGAGCGGTGGCGATGCTGG
>DATLFI010000329.1:0-3117 GCA_035524895.1 Thermoanaerobaculia bacterium
CGCGTCGAGCACCGTGCCGCGCCCGTCCTTACGCCCGCTGCCAGGCGTCCTGATAGTGAGTCCGCCGCCCCGACAGCGTCGTGAGCCCGCGCAGGAAGCGGATCTCGTCGTGGTCGGGGCTCGCGTTGAAATCGCCGCACAGGAGCTGCTGGGTCGCGTCGATATTGCGCACCACCTCATCGATGGCGAGGACCTGCTGCTCGCGCGCGAGGCCGTCGTCGAGCCGGTAGTGCAGGTGAGTCGTGTGGCACCACACGGGACCGGCGGGCGTGTCGATTCGCGCCGAGAGCAGGATGCGCGCCTCGGTCGGCCGGGCCTCACAAGCCTATGACATTCAGCGGGCGAACGTCGCCAAACTTGAATCGGCAGACAATCATGACACTGCGTGCCCGCGCAACTCGAGAGCGAGCTGATCGCGACGGCGTGGTCCCGATTTCACGCACTGCCTGATCGATGGCGATCACCTGCTGCTCGCGGGCCATGCGTCGTCGAGGCCGGTAGTGCAAATGCGTCGTGTGGCACCACACCGGGGCCCGCATGTGGTGGAAACCGGGCATCACGCGACGACAGCCGGTTAGACGCCTTCGCCCTTCCAGGGAGCGGTCGAAGTTAGTTTCACAAGCAAGTGGCGACGTTCGCCGGGATCCCGGGCGCGGTCCAACGGATCTCGAATTGACGAGTTAGACTCCTACCGGTAAGGGTATTACCGTGCGCATCACTTCGAAGGGCCAGGTCACGATTCCGCAGCCGATCCGCGAGCGGCTCGGGTTGCTGCCCGATACCGAGGTGGAGTTCGTCGTCGAAGGCAACGCCGTGCGCATCCGGAAGGTGCGCAAGCCCGGCCGGTCGCGCGGTGCCGCCGTGGTGGAGCGCCTGCGCGGGCGAGCGACCGTGCGCATGTCGACCGAGGCTATCATGGCGCTCACGCGCGACGCATGACCGCCGTCCTCGTCGACAGCAACGTGCTGCTGGACGTCGCGACGACCGATCCGACCTGGAGCGCATGGTCGACCGACGCGCTCGAGCGCGCGGCCAACGACGCCGTGCTGGTGATCAACCCGCTGATCTACGCGGAGGTGTCCATCGGCTTCGATCGGATCGAGGACCTCGAAGACGCGCTGCCGCGGGATACGTTCCGCCGGGACTCGCTGCCGTACGAGGCGGCGTTCCTCGCCGGCAAGTGCTTCGTCGACTATCGCCGACGTGCCGCGGCCGTCAGCCCCGCGAGCGTGGTCAGCCCGCGCAGGAAGCGAATCTCGTCGTGCTCGGGGGTGGCGTTGGAGTCGCCGCAAAGGAGCTGCGGCGTGGTCCCGATTTCATGCGCTGCCTGATCGATGGCGACGACCTGTTGCTCGCGAGCTAGGCCGTCTCGAAGCGGTCGTGCAGGTGCGTCGTGTGGCACGACACGGGGCTCGCCGGCGTGTCGCCGCGGCCCGAGAGCAGGATGCGGACCGCGGTGGGCCACACCTCGGGCAGGCGGGTGACTCGACGCTCGGCAATAGGACAGCGGGAGAGCAAGCAGCTTCGCGGGCGCTCGTCGTAAGCAGCGCGTCGTCCTTCGCCATCCTCATTCCTCGATCTCCCCCAGCTCCCGCTCGATCTGCTCCACGCTCGGCAAACTCGTCTCCAGCTCCTCGGGCAATGCCTCCACGAGTTGATACTCCGCGACGCCGATGGGCTTCTTCGTGTCGCGCAGGGCGTACTCGGCGACCACCTCGTTCTTGCTCTTGCAAAGGAGGAGCCCGATCGTCGGCGCGTCCTCCGGCGCCTTCACCTGCGCGTCGACCGCCGTGAGATAGAAGCCGAGTTTCCCCACATAGTCGGGCTTGAGCTTGGTTGCCTTGAGCTCGATGACGACGTATGCGCGGAGCTTCAGGTGGTAGAAGAGGAGGTCGAGGAAGAAGTCCTCGCCGCCAACCTCCAGGTGCACCTGGCGCCCAACGAACGCGAAGCCGACGCCGAGCTCGAGCAAGAACTGGGTGATGTGCCTGACGAGCGCTCCCTCGAGCTCGCGTTCGCTCGCCTCGTTGCCGATGCCCAGGAAGTCAAAGCGGTACGGATCCTTCAGGCTCTCGCGCGCGAGGTCGGATTGCGGCTTGGGTAGGTGCTGCTCGAAGTTCGTGAGCGCCTGGCCCTGGCGCTGCACGGTGCGCGCCTCGATGTGATGCACCAAGACGGCGCGCGACCAGCCGTGCTCGAGGGCGCCGGCAGCGTACGCGAGGCGGGCGTCGCGGTCCTTGAGCTTGGTGAGGAGCACCAGGTTGTGCCCCCAGGGCAATTTGTCCAACAGCCTGTTGGACAATCTCGGGTTCCGTCCAGGACCCTGCAAACGCCCGCATGTACATCAAGTTTGACCGTGAGAAGCCCCGCATCTCCGGGAAGGCAGCCCGCAGGTCGGCGGACACTTGGTCGACGATCCCGGCGCCCCAGCCCTCCCGCTCCTGGCGGTCGAGGATGTCGCGTCCGAGCTGCCAGTAAAGCCGCAACAGCTCACTGTTCACGGCCAAGGCAGCGCGCTGTTGAGCCGCGTGGACGCGCGCTTTCACCTCGGTCAGCCACTCGGCGTAGCCAGCTGGCCGCTCGATTAGGCTCGGAGCACGCTGCTTCGTCAGCTTCCCCTTCGTCACGACATCCCCTCCGGCTCGCCCGAGTCCGTCGCGATCTCCGCCTCGAGCTTCCGGGGCTTGGCGGTTGGATTCGGCGCAATCTGGACGTCGGCGAGCACGCCGTAGTGATCCGAGGCGCAGACGTCGCCGGCGCCGCGCTCGTCGAGCACCACCCGCGCGTCGAGCACGGTGCCGCGACCATCCTTGCGGCGGGTGGTCACGAACACGAAGTCGATGCGGCGATCGATGTCGAGGCTGCGCAGCGGCCGGGTGTGCTCGTTCTCGGACGACCAGGTGTGGCCGGGCTCGCCGGGGTGCACCCGCAGCCAGGCGTCCTGGTAGTGGGTGCGCCGACCGGCCAGGGTGGCGAGGCCGCGCAGGAAGCGGATCTCGTCGTGCTCGGGCGTCGCGTTGAAGTCGCCGCACAGGAGCTGCGGCGTGGTGCCGATTTCACGCACTACTTGATCGACGGCGACGACCTGCTGCTCGCGGGCCAGGCCGTCGTCGAGCC
>DATLFI010000330.1:0-5207 GCA_035524895.1 Thermoanaerobaculia bacterium
AGGAGATCCTCGAGCGCTGCCTCTACCCGATGGTCAACGAGGGCGCCAAGATCCTCGAGGAGGGGATCGCCATCCGCGCCTCCGACATCGACGTGGTGTGGGTCAACGGCTACGGCTGGCCGGTCTACCACGGCGGGCCGATGTTCTGGGGCGCGTCGATCGTGGGGCTCGGCGAGGTGGCGGAGAAGATCCGCCACTACCACCAGACCCTGGGCGGCGATCACTGGAAGCTGTCGCCGCTCGTCGACCGGCTGGCGAAGGAGGGCAAGACCTTCCAGGACGCGCCGGCTGCCGCGGCGGCGTCGTAGCGCCGCAACCGTCTGCTACCCGCGGCGCCGCGAGGGGACCCGGTGCCGCGCGGTAGGTCCTCTCTCAGCCTCTCTAGGCGACCTCTGCCTGTTGCAGGCCTTGTAGTCCCTTTCCCCGAGAGCAGGGCTCTGCCCTGTCTCTCTGAAAGGCCGCCCGCCTTTGGTCGTGTGATCAAGTAAGCGCCTATCCCTCGACAGGACTGGAAGCAGAGCTGTAACAGCGCGCATCGCAGACGGTCACGGAAGCCAAGCAGTGTCGCCCAGCAAGTCAGAGAAGAACCAGATCTCAAATCGATGCTCGGGCTCTGTGTTAGTCAGCACTCCAACATACCCACCCTCGCCGATTCTCCAAACCTCAGTATTGTCATGAGGGTGGGTTATCGAGAAGATGCTCTGAACCTCTGTGCTTGTTCGAGAAGCATCGTCGCTAATCCAGACGTCTCCCCGGGCAGCGGTAGCCTGGTGCGAGATCTCAATATCCAGACCCATCCTTCCGATTGGGGCTCCAGTATCATCGAGCTGCACAACATCAATCCGATACGCGTCACGCTCCAGATTACGAGCAACCACCGAAACGGTGTCGTAGCACACATTGTCAGATCCAGTTCCTCCGAGATTGAGACACGCTCTCGGCCTTCCCACCCTCGCAAGCAACCGCAGCATGTACAGATCCTCGTCAGAATACTTGCAACGCTCAAGCGCGAGCCTTCCGGAAGGAGGAAGAACCCCGGAAGTGGGCACATTCGCGAGATTGCTCAACTCGAAAGAAGTCTCCCCATCCGACATCAGCAGCCGAAGTTCACGATCACTTGACGCTGTCACGGTATCCGTCGCAGTGCTCACCCGTGAGGTGTGCACCGTAGGAGACCTCTCGTACGCAGCCACGCCGCGATCATCATGGGGAAGCGATACCTTGAGGTGCGTCTCGGGCGCTTGCAGCACCCTATTCCTCGCAAACTGGCTGACGTACGCGAGCGCTCCCGCTTCGCCACAAGTACCGTTTACATGGAACACCACGTGTACCGGATTGGTCGTCCTGGGAGCAAGCACGTGAGCACGCGAGGCGTGCGCCCAGAGCCGAGCGACTTCTGCGTCAACCTCTTGCTGAGTAAAGTCTTGGCTCTGCCTCCCGGCGAGTCGTGGTGATGGCGAGTCCGCATCTTCCCGCAGCAACAGGCGCTCGAGCGGCCTACACGAGCGCAGGCCTTTGGCAACGAACATCATTGGCGTGCCCCCATGGAGGGTGTAGGAGAACCCTGCATCAGCAGCGGCGCGCCCGGCAAGGTACGAACGGAGCCTCTCCTCAACGCCGGCGGCATCCTCCCCAGGCACATCGACCCGACCGGAAAGCGAATCACCCAGCGTCGCGCAGTCGAGGGAGGCGGGAGGCTGCGGCGCTACCCGGCTCGCCGGTTCTCGCTGATCCACGAAGGGCGGCTGGACCGGACCGCGAGCGGGATCGAGAGCAAACGAGGCGACCAACCACAGAGCGGCAGCGACCCGCATCGTCACTCACACGGCAGCGCGCCGGCAGCTTCGCTCGTGATCTGGACGGGAACAGCCGTAGTTCGGTCCGGGTTGGTGATCTTCTTGGTCACGCCGGTCTTGTAGTCGTGAATCGTGATGTCGAGAGCGAAGTTCGTGAGCGCGGCGACGAAGGTCCACACGCTTCGCAGCGGGTTACCCTCGGGCAGGCCGCACTGGTCGAGGAGCTTGACGAAGATCTCCCCATTGTTCGGGTCGAAGAAGTACAGGACGCCCCACTGCGTGCCCGTCGCACTCGCGTTGACGAACGCTGCGCCTGAAGGTTGGTTGCCCTGTGTGGTGCTGAAGAGCGCGGTGACGGAGAACTGCCTCGCCTGCGATGCCCCGTCGAGGCACAGCCTGGCGTCGGTGGACACGCAGACGTCTCTCGCAGTTGCGTCGTAGGGCGTACCGGCGAGGATGGATCGCCAGTCGACGGCGCGCGGGACGCCGATAGCGTTCGCGGCGACGACGTGGTCGAGACTGAGCAGCCCGGAGAGGCGGGGCTCGAGGATGCGAAACTCGGGAACGATGCCGGGGGCGAGGTCGCTCGAGAGGAGCTCGATGACGCCATCCTGCACCACGCTGTTCGGATCGACGTTGGCGGTGATCCTTGCAGATGCGCTGCCATGGTGGATCACCGAGCCCGCAGCGCTGCCGTACACGTCCATTTCGGCTCTGTAGGCCCCGATGCCGACGTCGCGGGTCACGCTCAGGGCGGTGGTGTAGTCCCCGAGATCCTTGCCCTCGCAGGTGATGTCGCAGGCGATGCCTCTGAGCACGTACTGGAAGACCTGGTGCATGTTCCGGTCGTCGGGACCGAACTTCACGTGCACGGGGTCGTAGGTGCCCATCACTGCGCCGGAGAGGGTCTCGGAGCTCTTTCCCTGCGCTGTGTTCTCGAGCAGTGTCCGCTGGCCTTGGCCATCGGGGTTGCCCGTGACGCGCACGTAGCGTTCGTCGTTCGTGCTGCCCGCGATCGTGCTCGTGAGGTCGTTGCGGCTGAGGTTGTAGGTGGGGAAGATCGGCTCCGCCGGGTCGCGCCGCAGCTGCGTGCTGGGCGCGAGGAGGAACTGGATGAAGCTCGGCGGTTGGGACGTGGTCTCCGGCAGCCCGGCGACGCCGTAGGGAATGCCGCTCTGCCCCTTGGGCGTACAGATGACCATCTGGGGACGTGAGGAGCTCGGTGTCTCCACCTGGAGCGAGTTGGCGCACAAGGAGACCTGGTCGAGGGAGGCGTCGACCTCCGCCTGGCTCAACGGCTCTTGTGCCTGTCCATGGCCGCCGGTCACGACGAGAGCGGCAGCGAGCAGCAGGAGGACGCGCGCCTTCTCCATTGGCCGACCTCCTCCAGCGCGGCTGGCGCACCGCGCGCCGCACGGGGTGATCAGCCCGGGTCCATGATCGAGCTTGGTCATCTCTCCCCCTACGTCCTCATCGTCCGTCGTTACGGGAGGCGGGTCGCGGCAGCCGGGTCGCAGGACCCCCGGCGGTGCTGCCGCCCCTTCGCCTCAGCTACTTCTGTCTGACGTTCGCCGGGCGAGTCTAGTGAAGGGACGACTGGATGTCGAAAGCCGCGCTTCCGGGCGAGGGCCGGCCGCTGGCGGGGAGGAGGGCTCAGGCGCTCGAGGACGTCGATAGCTGGCGGTGCATCTCGCGTGGCACAGACGCGGCAGCACACCGCTTAGGAGACGTCACAAAATAACTGCATCAGCGCCTCTTCGAGCGAGCGGGATTGATCGTGTAGTTCCAGTCGCCATGAAAGGAGTGAGCTACCAGCTTGACGCGCTCCATTTGCTTATCGGTGACGGCCACGCCTTGAGGATACCGGCCACGGTCGACCTCGGATCGCACCCGGAGCCCAGCGGCGGTCTTGGTCGAGGCAATCAGACTCACCCTTAGCACCAACGCTCAGAGGCCCACGGCTTCCGCCGCGGCAGCGAGGAACGCTCGCACCGTGGCGACGCCTTCGTCGGATTCGTCGTACATCCGGCCGTGATCGAGCGTCGTGTAGCCATGGGCGATGCGATGCCGTAAGCCCACGGCCGCGCGCATGCCGCTCGCCAGCGAACGGTCGATCACGCCGTGGTCAGAGAGCACGTCGAACGTCGAGGCCGCGTCATCGGGGGCGAGCCAGCCCTCGTCGGCGATCCAGTGGGCGGCGAGGTCGATGCATTCCTGGATGGCCAGGAGCAGGTAGAAGGCGGCGAGGTCTCTCGCTTCCGGTTGCGCGAGGAACGTCTCCCGTGGCCGGCTGAGGATTCGCCCGACGGCGTCGAGCCGGGCCGCTGCGTTCGCGATCTTGCGCGCCGCGACGTCACGCTGGACCACTGGGCACCTTGCCGCGCACCCGCTCGGCGGCGGTGGCGAAGAGCCTACGCGCCGTGGGCGCCCAGTCCCACCAGTCGATCATGGCGCGGGCTCGCACATCCGCCCAGAGATGCGGAACGCGCTCGACGAGGACCTGGCCGTCGCGGGCGATCTCGAAGCGCAGGAGGGGAGGCGCCTCGTCGAGGTAGACGAGGTCGACCGCGCACCCGGCGGCGCGGCCGAGCTCGGCTTCCAGCCTCCGGCGCAACGACGGGGAGTCGGGCTCGACCAAGAGGGCGACGTCGGCGTCGCGACCGGCGCCACGGCGGGCGGACGAGCCGAAGAGCACGGCAAGGCGCACCTCGTCGCGCGCTTCGAGGGCCTTCTGGAGGTGATCGATCCAGGCCACGGGCCGAGCTTATCTCGCTCGGTCTCTAGCCACGGGCCGCAGACCCAGAGACACCCGGCGATCCGGCGCCCTTCTGTTCGGGACCGGGACCGGCTACCATTCACGCCTCTGGGTGAACCGAGGCGCCAAAGGACTCATGCTCGACATCCGCGTCAGCGCCGACACCATCCACCTCGCCGGTCGCTTCGACAGCACCATGGTGGACAAGGCGGACCGCGTGTTCTCGGAGCTCGTCAAGTCGACGACCGTGGACCTCGCCGGCCTGGAATACCTCTCCAGCGCCGGGATCGCGGTCCTGGTGCGCGCCTACAAGAGGCTCCACAGCGAAGGGCACGAACTGCGGCTCGCCAACCCGAAGGAGCCGATCCGCCAGATCCTGCGGGTGGCCGGGCTCGACCGCGTCTTCACCATCGCCCCCTCATCGGAATAGATATTCCCTCATCGGAGCAGGGAGCGCGTCCGGAGGACGCGCGACGCGCGCCGTCCGCGGCGCCAAACAGCAAGTAGCCGGAGGAACGTGCTATTCAGCACGTTCCGGAGGGGCGCGAAGCGCCAGCGCCGTCCTCGGCGCCAAACAGCAAGTAGCCGGAGGAACGTGCTATTCAGCACGTTCCGGAGGGGCGCGAAGCGCCAGCGCCGTCCGCGGCGCCAAACAG
>DATLFI010000331.1:0-9068 GCA_035524895.1 Thermoanaerobaculia bacterium
CACCGAGCGGCCCCTCCATGAGGTCCCCGGCTGAAACGAGGTTATGGGTGTCGCCACCGACGGCAAGCTGCTGAGAAAGCCGGCCTTACGGCGCCGTCGTCCGCCAGGCTCCGCATAACATCCAGCTCCGCATATCAGCTCCCGCAGGCCCGACGGCGACGATCGGCAGAGCGGCTCGACTACACTCCAACGCACTCGAACCGAGGAGACCAGGATCAACCTGAGCTGAACATCAACCCGAGAGCCCCGAGCCGGCCTCCGCTGCGCTCCGGCCACTGATCGGATTGGCTGGACTCGCTGATCGGATTCCACTGGATTCGGTGATCGGATTCGGCGGAATGGGCAATTGGTGATCAGCCGATCAGCGGGAAGATCCGTTGCCGATCGATTCCGCCGGGGTGGGGCGGAGAACCCGTAGTAGTCCGAGGTCGGGAGAGCCGGCTACATGGCGAAGGGGTTCAGCGTTTTCGCAGCATCCAAGCAGACCGAGGAGGTCGCCGGTGAATGCCAGCGCTACGTGGCCGAGCCTCACCGAGGCTGAGGCGCGGGTACTCGCGATGCAGACGAAGCTGCACAGTTGGGCGGAGGCCGATTCCGGCCGTCGCTTCGATGACTTGTACAACCTCGTGCATGATCCGGCGTTTCTCGTCGTGGCGTGGCGTCGGGTGCGAGGAAACAAGGGGGCACGCACGGCGGGAGTCGATGGGGTGGCACCCCGCTCGATCGGCTCGAACGCCGCGAAGCTTTTGGCAAGGCTGCGAGAAGAGCTCAAAGCCCGCCGATTCGCTCCGCAGCGGGTGCGGGAGAAGACGATCCTCAAGACGTCGGGCAAGGTCCGACGGCTGGGTATCCCGACGACCGCCGACCGGGTCGTGCAAGCCTCGCTCAAGCTGGTGCTCGAGCCGATTTTCGAGGCGGACTTCAAGCCGTGCTCCTACGGCTTCCGCCCGAAGCGCCGGGCCCAGGACGCGATTGCTGAGATTCACTACCTCGGCTCGCCCAGTCGGGACTACCACTGGGTCTTCGAGGCAGACATCAAAGCGTGCTTCGACGAGATCGACCACACGGCCCTGATGAGCCGGGTGCGACGTCGGATCGGAGACAAACGCGTCCTGGCTCTGGTGAGGGCGTTCCTCAAGGCAGGACTCCTCTCCGAGGAAGGACTGAGTAGAGAGACGATCACCGGCACCCCTCAGGGGGGCATCCTCTCGCCACTGCTGGCGAACGTCGCCCTGTCCATCCTCGACGAGCATTTCACTGCAAAGTGGGAAGCGCTCGGCCCGGCATGGACGCGAGCCAAGCGTCGACGCGCCGGGGAACCAACGATGCGGCTCGTCCGCTACGCGGACGACTTCGTGGTCCTGGTCCACGGCACTCGCGACGACGCTGAGGTACTACAGGGGGAGGTCGCCGAGGTGCTCGCTCCGATGGGCCTTCGCCTGTCGGAAGAGAAGACGAGAGTCTGCCATCTCGACGAGGGATTCGACTTCCTCGGCTGGCGCGTTCAGCGTCGCAGCTGGAGAGGTCGTCACGGCAAGAAGGCGATCTACACCTATCCGTCGAAGAAGGCACTCGCCTCAATCGTCGGGAAGGTCAGAACGCTGACCCGCCGAGAGAGCCATCGAACGCTCGCAGACTTGCTGCGCCGGCTCAACCCGGTGCTGCGGGGCTGGTGCAACTATTTTCGGCACGGCGTGTCGTCCCGGACCTTCGGCTATGTCGACCACTACGCCTTCTGGCGCATCGTCGGCTGGCTTCGGAAACGACATCCCGGCCTCAATATGCGCGCCCTGGTGCGCCGGCACCTCCCAGGTTGGAGGATTCACGACGCCGGCATCGAGATGTACCGTCCCCGACGGATCGCCATTGAGCGCTACCGCTACCGGGGCACCAAGATCCCGACACCATGGCCGAGCGACGCTGTATGAAGACGCGGAGAGCCGGATGCGGTGAGAGTCGCACGTCCGGTTCGGAGGGCGGGCCGGGGAAACCGACGGGCGGCAACGCCCGCACGGCGCCCCGGTCCGACCCCTACACGTACCTGCGCACCCGCGAGGGCTGGTGCTACCTGGCCGTGCTCTTGGATCTGCACTCCCGCTTCGTGGTCGGCTGGTCGCTCTCGTCGTCACTGGATCGTGACCTCGTGCTGGCTGCTCTCGAGAGGGCCGTTGCGAGCCGTCAGCCCGGTGCCGGACTGACCCACCACTCGGACCGGGGCTGCCAGGGTGAATTCAACCGGTCGTCGTCGTCGCTGTCCCGCGACCGGAGGTCCGGTGGCGGCTTGGGAGCAGGAGCGTCGGCTGCTGGCGCCGCTGCCCGAGCTCCCGGAGCCCTTCGACGTGGTGGTCACCCGCCGCGTCCAGGGGGACCGCACGGTGGTTTTCGAGGGGCGGATGTACTCGGTGCCCTTCGGTCTCCTGGGCTCTGTGGTCGAGGTGAGGGGGTGCGCGGCGAGCGTGCAGGTGCTGGCTTCGGGAACGGTGGTCGCCCACCATCCTCGCGGCACCGACGCCCGGATCCTGCTCGATCCCAGGCACTTCGAGGGCGAGCCCACGGCGACCATGCTGCCGGCGCTGCCGCTCGGTCGGAGGCGAACGGATGCAGGAGATCTGGATGCTGCCGGCCCAGCAGCGGCCGGTGGACCTCTACGCCGCGCTGGCGGAGGTGGGGCGATGAGCCGCCGGGTCCCTCAGGGCAAGGTCGATCTCGACGTGACGCGTGAGCGGCTGCTGCGCCTCGGCCTGAGCTTCGCCGCGGAGCAGCTCGATGTCCAGGTCACCGAGGCGATCAAGGAGATGGTGTCGCCGCACCGCTTCCTGGCCTGCCCACCGGCCAGACCCTGGCGAGCTTCGACTTCAGCTTCAAGCCGTCGATCGAGAAGAGTCGGATCGAGACGCTCGCGACCTGCGGCTGGATCCGGGAGGCGTACACGGTGCTGCTGCAGGGTCCACCCGGCGTGGGCAAGACCCATCTGGCGGTCGCTCTGGGGGTGCGGGCGGTGGAGAGCGGCTTCTCGGTCGCCTTCTTCCGGCTCGAGGAGCTGCTCGCGGCGCTGAAGCGGGATGGCGACCTGCCGCCCCACCGGCTGCGCCGTCGCAAGTACCTGAACGTCGCGCTGGTGGTGATCGACGAGGTGGGCTTCGAGCCGATGGACCGGCACGAAGCGTGCCTCTTCTTCCGCCTCGTCAGCTACCGCTACGGCCGGGGCAGCATCCTGATCACCAGCAACAAGGGGATCCACGACTGGCCCGAGATCCGGGCCGGCGACAAGGTCCTGGCCACGGCCATCCTCGACCGGCTGCTGCACCGCAGCCACGTCCTCAACATCAAGGGGCGCAGCTACCGGCTGCGCGACTTCGAGCACGCCGCGACGAGGCAGGCGTGAGCCAGCTCGCCCTCCTCGTGGCCCTCCTTAGGGGGTACCTCGGGTACGCACCTGCTCAGTCGCCAGCCGGACTGCCTGTCGCTTGAACTCTCGATCGAAGCGCCGCCGCCTCTTCGCCATCTGGACACCTCCTCGGCCCATTCTCGGGCCATTCTCGGTGTCCACCAAACACGATACTGCTCACTACCCACACTTCGGGGCTTGGAGTAGCATCGTGAACTTCGGCCGAGCCGCCGAGGCTGGGTCTCAGCGGCTGGTCGATGGAAGCAGCCTCCTCTGATGCATATCGCCTATCTGCACTATCTCCAGGAAGACGACACCGCCCTCTATCACGTCCGACAGTTCGCTCAAGCCGCCGGGGACCTCGGACATCGGGTCGATGTGCACGCGATCCGCACCCCGCGCACGGACTCGGTGGGATCGGGGCAGCAGCGCGCCGCCTGGCGCGGATCCCTCCGAGCCGGCATCGGGCGCGCTCTCCACGAACCGAAAGAGCTGGCGTCGAGCTTCGTCTACCACTTCCGTGAGATGCGGTGCCTGAGGAACTGTCGTCCCGATGTCCTCCTCGTGCGCAACAAGTCCCTCACAGCGTCGTTTCTCTGGACGGCTGCTCGGACTCGGCGTCCGCTGACGATCGAGATCAATGCACCACGGGTGGAGGCGCTGCTCTATGACCGCGACCACTTCCATGTTCCTTTCATCCCGGACTGGCTCCAGGCGCTTAAGCTCAGGAGAGCCGACTCAGTGGTGACGGTCTCGTCCGCGCTGCGCGATCACCTCATCGAGAGGCATCGGATTGACCACGAGCGATTCGTCGTCACCCCCAACGGCGCCGACGTGGATCTTTTCTCGCCTGGGATCAATCCCGACGCCGAGATTCTTGCCGAGTTCGGTGATGCGCCCGTCGTAGGATTCGTAGGATCATTCTCGAGGTGGCACGGTGTAGACCTGCTCGCTGAGATGACGCGCAGGATTGCAGAACGACGCCCCGAGGCGCGTTTCGTCTACGTGGGAAGCGGCCCCGAAGTCGACGCCCTGACGGCCGCCTCCGCAGGCCTGGAACCACGGCTGAGGATGCTCGGGCGCGTGCCTCACGAGCGGATTCCCGCGTTGGTGGCGACGTTCGCTGTGGCCGTCATGCCTGACTCCAACTTCTACGGATCACCACTCAAGGTCGTCGAGTGGATGGCAGCCGGCAGGCCCATCGTAGCGCCCGCGTACGGCCCGCTCTTAGAGATCATCGAGTCCGGGAAGGATGGGTTGCTCTTCGAGCCAGGTCGTATCGATGCGCTGGTGAGCGCTGTCACAGGGCTGCTGGACAACGTCGATCTTCGCGGCCGCCTGGGCCGCAACGCTGCAGAGCGTGCTCGGCGGGAGCTCACGTGGACTCACAACGCTCAGCGGGTACTTCGGGCATGCTCCAATGCTATCGAGCGCCACGCCCGCCTTTGAGACCGGTGGGACTCTCGCTCTCGAGGCCAGCTCCTTGAATCCACTTAGCTTAGGTTTAGTTGGTTAGTAGTCTAGCTGATCTAAGCTAGACTATCGTGGGGTCTTGTGAGGCGGCTATGTTTGGAATCCCTGAGACTGTTCTTTATCTCGCGATCGCGATCGCGGCAGCACTCGTCGCGCTGATGGGACCCCTGCACTCGGTGGTCTACCTCGACCTCGCAGTCGTCGGCGCCGGGGACCTCAGCGTCGCCGGCGTCCGGATCGACGCGAGCGACATCGTCTTCGCCATGCTCGTCCTCGGATTGCTGCTGCGGGCCCCGCGGACGGTGTTCTCGAGGCGCGTGCCTTATCTCTACCTCTGGCTGGGTCTCGGCACGTTTCTCACGGCTGCCTACCTGGTCGCCCCGGTGAACCAGCACCAGCTCGTCGAACCGTTGTCGATCGCCTACCAGATCTACCGGTACTGCTGGCAGCCGATCCTGCCGTACCTGCTCGGTGTCCTGCTGTTCTCGCGGGAGGACCGGTCGCGACAGCTCCTCCAGGTGCTGACACTCATCGGCGGTGTGCTCGGCTTGGGCGGTATGCTGCAGGGATTCCAGGGCCTCGGCTCGACGAGCGCGTTTTCCAACAAGAACGCGTTCGGAGGATGGCTCATCGTCGTGCTTCCCTGCGCCATTGCGCTGCTGACGCTTACCAGCCGACGGAGACTCCTGGTGATCGGGGCGCTCTCGCTGATGTTGGGCTCGATGGTCTACGCCGGTTCCCGGGGCGCCTTGGTCGCATTCGTAGTGGCGGCGGTCTTCATGAGCGTGCTGCTCTTTTCAAGAAGCGCCGGTCGCCGCCGGCTGGCCCAGCTGGCTTTGACCGCCGCGAGCCTCCTCCTCATTGCTGCCGTGCTCAAGCCGGGCTTGCTGAACCGTCCTAACGTCCAGCCCTTCCTCGCGCTGACGGAGGGGGCGGACGAGGTCTCCACCTTCACGTGGCGCCAGGAACACCGCTGGCCCCACTTCTTCGCCCTCGCCCGCGAGCATCCCTGGTTCGGAATCGGCACTTTCGTCGACACGAGCCTGGGGGGGCGCGCAGCGAATACTCCCCACAATGGCTACCTGGCGATCTCGGTCCGATCTGGCTTCCCAGCAGCCATCCTCTACCTGATCTTCGGTCTCCTCGCGGTGCGCAACGGGGCGCTCCTGTTCCGTCGACATCCCGATCGCGACGTGGGAATGATCGCGCTCGGGCTCGCGACCGCGGTGTTGGCCGTCCTAGTGCACAACTACGTCGAATCCACTCTCGTCACGCAGAAGGAAATCGGGCGCATGTTCTTCCTAGCTACTGGCGTGCTGGCTGGCCTCCACGCAGCCTGGAGCGAGGAGCGGGTCGCGGCCAAACGAGCTGCGAAGGCGGAGGCGGAAGCAACCGACTTCGCGACCGTCGCACGACTCCCCCAGGCGGAACCCCATCCTTGAGGAGCCGTGCGGGTCGTTGGGCCGCCCTCGTCGCCGCGGCCGTTCGGTGGCCGCAACGTCTGAGGAGTCGGCGCCACCAGAGCGGCGACTACCGGGTCTTTATTCTCGAGTATCACGGTGTCACGGCTTCGGACGAGCCGAGCGAAGGGCGGGTGACCGTCCGCACGCTCGCTCGGCATCTCGGGCATCTGGCCGACTCCTTCGCGATCGTGAACGTAGCCACGGCCGCCAGCCGGCTGCGCGATCCGGAGCCGCTCGCCGGCGACCTGCTCGTCCTGACCTTCGACGACGGTTACGCCGACAACGCAGAAGTGGCCTGGCCCGTCTTCGAAGACCAGGGAGCGACCGCCACGTTCTTCCTGACCACCGGATTCCTCGATGGCGAGCCGCTCTGGTTCGAGGTCGCAGGCCGGGCTCTCCGTGCCTTGGCGCGGCCCGGCGTCGGCGCGGTGGCGAGCCTCGAAGAGGCGCTACGGCGCTCGCTTCCGGCTTGGGGACCCGATCGCAGTGTCTTCGAGACGGTGAATCGAATGAAATACCTAGCTCCCCGCCAGCGCGAGCGGCTCGTCTCGCTGATGTCGGATCTTGCGCGGTCCGAGGGAGCTCCGGCCCGGCCGATGAGCTGGGAGCAGGCGCGCGCCATCCGGGAGGCCGGAGGCGAGATCGGTGCTCACACCATTAGTCATCCGATCCTCTCCAAGCTCGAGCGGAAAGAGCAGGAGCGAGAGATCGTCGGCTCCCGGGAACGCATCGCGGCAGAGTTGGGCCGCGAGCCCGCGAGCTTCGCCTACCCCAACGGCTCTCGCCGGGACTTCGACGCGACGACGCGCGACATCGTCGCTCGCGCCGGGTTCGAAGCCGCCTGCACGACGGTGCGTGGCAGCAACGATCGAGCCAGCGATCGGCTGTGCCTGAACCGCTTGGGAGTCGGCGAGGACAGCCTCGCCGCGCTCGACGCGAGGTTGGCGGGTCTCTTCGACGAGCGCCGGCGGCGTGCGTTCTCGGCGCTCGCCCGGCCGAGATTCGGCTGAGTCTCAGTCGAGCAGGCGATCTCCCGAAGGGTTCACCAAAGCGAGATACAGCTCCTCGTGACGCCGGATCATCCCACCGAGCTCATACAGCTCCTCGACGCGCTCGCGCCCGCCGTTTCCCAGGCGTCGCCGCAGTGCCGGATCGCGCAGCAGCTCCTCCAGAGTCGCGGCCATGCCGACGGGATCGCCAGGAGCGATCAGACGACCGAGGGAAGGTCCGTCGAGGATCTCGGGGGTTCCTCCGACCGCCGTGGCGATCACAGGGCAGCCGCTCGCCATTGCCTCGAGCAACGCGTTGGGCGAGCCCTCCTCGTAGGAGGGTAGGACGAAGACATCGAAGGCGGCGTAGAGATCCTCGACATCGGATCGGTGACCGAGGAACCGGATCCGTCCGTCGAGCCGGGCCGCACGCGCTTCGGCCTCGAGCCGCGCCCGCTCGGGCCCTTCGCCGACCAGCACCAGCTCGACCGGGAGGTCCGCGGCCGACAACCTCTCGACGGCAGCCACCAGATCGTGGAAGCCCTTCTTGGGAGAGAGCCGTCCGATCGCGCCGATCACGAGCGCGGCCTCGGAAAGCCCGAGCGCTCGACGGGCCCGTTCCGCGTTACGCGGTCTGAACCGCTGACAGTCGACGCCGTTCTCGATGACCACGATCCGCGCGGGGTCACAGTGCTCTCGCTCGATCAGCGCTTGTCGTGAGGCCTCGGAGACCGCGACCACCCGGTCGCACAGGCGTCGGGTCCAGCGCGCGGCGCGAACCGCAGACCAGCCGCTGTAGGCCGTCAGGCTACGCTGCCCGGCGATCATCCGCGGCCTCGTCGAGGACCAGCGGGCCGCGATCGCGGCCAACACGTTGGCGCGGTAGAGCAGCGAGTGCACGACCTGCACACCTCCGCCGTCGATCCGCCGCCTGAGCTCTCGAGCTCCCGAGAGCAGCTCCCGGATGCGCGGCCGGCCCGACATCTCGAGCGTGCTCACCTCGACACCGCACTCGGCGATCCGATCGGCGATTCGCCCACAGGGGCGTAGGGAGACCACCAGCGGCCGAAAGCGCGCTCGATCGAGACCCGTGACGAGCTGGAGCAGGAAGCTCTCGGTTCCGCCGAAGTCGCTCGACGTGATCACGAACAGGACGTTGATGGGCTTCGGCATTCGGTCCGCGGGCGCAGTGCCTTCCGAGCAACGCACTCTACCTCTCGCCTCCCGGAGAGTACCCAGCCACGCGCTCCGCTGATCGGCCTTCCGCCTCGAGCCTCAGGCGGCGACGACACCCGAACGAGGCGCCGTGGGCGCTACGACAGGCGCGAGGCCCCGACCCCGGCCGGTCGCCGAGACACCCTTCGAGGAGCCCTGCCGGTCCCGGCCTGCGCCGGGCGTCCAGTTTGTCCTACCCATGGCGTGCACCTACGCCGGTGATGCTCCCCCGGCAGAGCCGGGGGCATCAAGGGTGAGCCGCTCAAAGCGGCGTGTATCTGGGTGCCGCCTGAAGGCGGGGGCTTCTCGGCGGCATCGAGCGACAGCCGCGGGAGGGTAACTCCCCAGAAGACCTCAGCGTGTCGCGTCCATGGCGCCGTCTCTTCAGTAGCGGCCGAGCTCCCGGTCGGCGTGCGCCAGGCAAGCCTGTGAAAGGGGGAAGCCGATGTAGCAGCGAGAGCTGAGGCGAAGCGGAAACCTTTGGTGGGACCCAGCGGGTTCGAGTCCCGTCCGGCAAAGGTTGGCCACCAGCCGGAAGCG
>DATLFI010000332.1:0-6390 GCA_035524895.1 Thermoanaerobaculia bacterium
GCTCCGCTACGAGTACTCCCTGCTGACTCTGGGGACCTTCTCCTCCGCCGCGATCGGCAGCCCGGCTCCGCCGATCGGGCCGAGTGCGGCGCTGCGCGACGCGGTCTCCCGGTCGGTCACCGCCAGCTTCGCCGTACGGCCGATCGACCGGGTGCGCTTCGAGCAACGCCTCTGGGGGGCGAGGTCCAGCCTGGCGTCTCGCGAGCCGTTCGAGACCGTATCCGCAACCTCTCGGCTCGTGGTGGAGATGGTGCGCAGGCTCGGGATCTTCGGCCAGTACGACTGGTTCGAACAGTCCGGCGGGCTGTTGCCGGTAGAAGACATCTCGCGCTCGCGCGTGTCGGTGGGTCTGATCATCGGCGTGACCGGTCAGCCGAAGACGTGGGGCGTGCGTCAGGACTCCTTGCTACTCGGACGAGTGCTGCCCTCGGCGCGGAAAGACTGACGAGGACCGACAGCGATGGACCCTTCGGCCCGCAACCTGGGCGGCTCAGACCACGACCTCCGCAACGGAGCATCGCCGCGCGCTCTCTTGGCCGTGCTGCGGCGGCGAAAGCTCGCGGTGCTGATTCCGACAATTCTCCTGGCGGTCGGTGGCGCGATCGTGGCTCACCTGTTGCCCCCGCGCTATCGGGCTGAGGCGCTGCTGCAATCCGAACCGCGGGTGTCGCGAAGCGCGGTCATGAGCCCGAGTCCAGCGCTCGATGTCCAGGGCCAGCTCGCCCGGATCGCCGACGTGCTCTATCGACCTTCCCTGCTCGAGCAGGTGATCCGGGAGTTCGATCTCTACCCAGAGGTCGGTCGCATCACCGAGGACGAGCTCGAGCAGCTGAGGGACCGGATCGTCCTGCGAGTAGAGAGCGAACGCATGTTCTCGCTCGGGTTCGTAGACCAGGATCAGGAGCGAGTCGCCCGGGTGGCCTGGCGGCTGGCCGAGCTCGTCGTTCAGGAAACCGGCGCCGAGCGCAAGGAGAGTGCGGAGGCCACGGCGGCCTTCCTCGGGCAGCAGATCGCCACCATCGAGTCGCGGCTCGAGGAGCAGAGCCGGAGGATCGAGGAGTACCGGAATCGCTGGTCAGCCGAGATACCGGAGCAGGTGCCGACCACGCTGAAGCTGCTCGAGTCCGTTCAGGAGCGACTGCAACGAAGCTCGGAAGCCCTACTCGAGCTCAGCTCCCGGCGCGCGGCAATCCTGTCGGAGATGCAGGAGCTCGAGAGCGAAGGCTTCTCGAGGGACCCCGGCCAGGCGCGCCTCGAGGAGCTCCGGCTCGAACTGCGACAGCTTCGCCGGCGCTACAAGGACGAGCATCCCGATGTCGTGAAGGCTCGGATGGAGCTCGAGGAGCTGGAGACCGCGGTGGCCAACGGAAGCCTCGGGGCGGCGGCGCCGGAGTACACCGGCGCGCGCATGCGCCTGATGCAGCTTCGCGCAGAGCTCGAAGGCGTCGACCAACGAATAGCCCGCGGAGCGCCCGAGCAGACTTCCTTGATCGGCAACAGCTCGGCCTACCAGCGACGCATCGAAGCGGCGCCCCGCCACGAAATGGCGATCGCTGCGATGACGCGCGAGTACGACGACACCCGCACGCAGTACGTCACCCTGCTGGCCCAACTCAACGAGGCGCGGCTCTACGAACAGCTCGAGAAGACGCGACAGGCGTCGATGCTCCGCATCGTCGAGCCGCCACGCGTGCCCTCGGAGCCTTTCGCGCCGAATCGCATTCGTATCGCGCTGATGGGCTTGGCAGCGGGCCTGGGCGTTGGCTTCGCGCTCGCGTTCCTGGTCGAGCAGGGGGATCGCTCGTTCCGCGACGTAGAGGAGCTCGAGGCGTCGATGAATCTCCGGGTGCTGGCGACCATCCCTTCGATGGACCGCGGTGAGCGGCGCCGAGCCGCTCGCGGCTCGACACCGAGCGTCGCGTACCTCGACGAGCCGAACGGTCCCGCGGCCGAGCAGTACCGGATGCTGGCGACTCGCCTGGTCCACGGAGCCGGTCCCGGCCGCTCGACATCGGTGCTGGTGACCAGTCCGATGATCGGCGAGGGTAAGACGACCACGGCAGTGAATCTCGCTCTCACCCTGGCTGGGCTGGTGACCGAGTCGGTGCTCCTGATCGACGGCGACCTCGGCCGGCCCAACGTCCATCGGCTGTTGCAGCTCCCGTCCGGGCCCGGGCTCGGAGAGCTGCTCACCGGTCCGCAGCGCGAGCCGGACCGGATGCTCCGCTGGCACCAGGGGCTCCACGTTCTGACAGCGGGACGCACTTCGCCACACACGCGCATGGCGCTCGGTTCTCGACGCGGTCAGGAGCTGTTCGATCAGTTGCGGGGCCAGTTCGCCTACGTGGTGGTCGACGCGCCTCCGATCCTGGCGGTCGCCGACACGCTGGCCCTACAAGGCATGGTCGAGTCGATCCTGCTGGTCCTGCGCTCCGGGGTGACGCCACGCGAGGCGGCTAGGCGCGCGCTCCAGGGCCTCGACCAAGCGCGCCTCATCGGCATCGTGATGAGCGACGTCGAGGCCGCGGAAACGTATGCCGGTTCTTATCCCTACTACACCGCCGAGCCGGACGAGCACGTTCTGGCGGCGGGAAGATCTGCGTCGGCATGAGAGCCTGGGCCTTCCGCTCCCCGAGCCCCAAGCCGCTGTCTCTGACCGCGAGCTTCGCGCCGCTCCTCGGTGTCGGTCTCGCCTGGCTCGGGGGGGTGTCCCTGCGGCAGCCGTCGTTCGACGCCGTCAACGCCACCCTCGTGACCTTGTGCGTGACCGCACTCGGCCTGACTCTGTGGACGGCGCTTCGACCCTGGCTGGCTCCTCGGCCCGCGGCGGGTGGAGTGCTGATCGTCGGGCGCGAGGACCTGGCCGCCAAGCTCCTGGTCGGCCTGGTCGGCCGGCATCGGCGCGGTGTGCTGACCGCCGCGACCGCGCTCGAGCCGAGGGACGCGGGGATCGCGCTCGATCCGGTGCAGCTCAAACAGCTCGTGCAACAGCAGCGGATCTCTCGAATCGTCGTCGTGGAGCCGGACGTCGAGGCGCGGGAAGAGATCACTGCGGCGCTCCTCGAGTGCCGCCTGCTGGGCGTGCAGGTGGAAGACGCGATCGAGATGTACCAACGCCTCCACGGCAAGCTCTGGCTGGAGGCGCTGGATCCCGGCCGCCTCATCTTTTCGAAGGGCTTCCAGATCACACCCGCCTACCTCGGCGTCAAGAGATTTCTCGACGTCAGCTGCGCGATCGCTTTGCTGCTACTTGCGGCCCCGCTCATGGCGCTGATCGCCCTGGCCATCAGGCTCGAATCGCGCGGCAACGTCCTCTTCCGGCAAGAGCGTGTCGGACAGTTCGGCAGGACGTTCACGCTCTACAAGTTCCGCTCGATGCGGCAGGACGCCGAGGACGCCACGGGGCCGACCTGGGCGCGCAAGGACGACGACCGCGTAACCCGTGTCGGTCGCATCCTGCGCCGCTTCCACCTCGACGAGATCCCACAGGCGATCAACGTCCTCCGCGGCGACCTCAGCTTCGTCGGCCCGCGGCCCGAGCGACCTTGCTTCGTCGAGGCGCTCAAGCGTCGCATCGACTACTACGACCTCCGGCTCTACGTGAAGCCCGGTATCACGGGCTGGGCGCAAGTCTGGCAGCCCTACGCGGATTCCATCGAGGACAGCTACGAGAAGCTCGAGTACGACCTGTACTACGTGCACAACGTCTCGGTGCGACTGGATCTGGGGATCCTCCTACGCACCGCGACGGTCGTGCTTTGCGGAAGAGGGCGCTGAACGTGAGAAACGCGATGCAGCCCCGAAGGATGCGCGTAGTCGGGATCGGCGGCGGAAGCGGGCTGTCCTCCCTGCTCCGCGGCCTGAGCGACTACTCGTGCGCGGAGCAGGTCGAGCATCGGCCCGGCCTGGAGATCACGGGCGTGGTGTCGGTCGCGGATGATGGCGGCTCGAGCGGGCTGCTGCGCGACGACCTCGCGATCCCGGCGGTGGGCGACCTGCGCAACTGCATCGTCGCGCTGTCCCAGGACAATCCGCTGTGGGCAGAGCTCTTCCAGCATCGCTTTCTGAGCGGCAACGGTCTCGCTGGTCACGCGCTCGGCAACCTGATCGTCGCGGCGCTGGTGCAGCGCTCCGGAGGGCTGCAGGCGGCGGTCGAGTTGCTCGCCCGACCGATGCAGTTGGCTGGCCAGCTCCTACCGGTGACCGAGGAGCGGGTCTCGCTGTGCGCCAAGCTGGCCAGTGGCGAGGTGGTGTGCGGAGAGTCGCAGATCCGCGAGCGCCGGGGGCAGATCACCGATCTCTGGCTCGAGCCCGGATTTCCCGCCGCGGGGGGCGGCGTGCTCGACGCCATCGCCGCGGCGGACGCGATCGTCCTGGGTCCCGGCAGCCTGTTCACCAGTGCTCTGCCCAACTTGTTGGTTGCGGGAGTCGCGGACGCCATCCGCTCGTCTGGGGCGCTCCGAATCTTCGTCTGCAACCTCATCACCGAGCCCGGCGAGACCGACGGGTTCGATGCCGCAGACCATCTGATGGCCATCGAGCGCTACCTCGGAGTCGGCGCCGTCGACGTCTGCGTCGTGAACAACGCCTCGCTGCCGGCCGAGGCTGCGCGGCGGTATGCCGCCAACGGCTCGACGGCTGTGTGCTGGGAGCCGCACCTCTTCTCCGACAAGAGCACGGTTGCCGTCGCAGCAGACTTGCTGGCTACGGTGGACAGCCTCGGCCGCCACGACTCCGCGAAGCTCGCGCGGGTGATCGTCTCCCTCGCGACCACGCTACGGCGTCAATCGATTCCTTGCTTGCCTCCGAGCGGCCTCCGCGCGCACGCGGCGCTGGACGGGTCAGGCCTGAGGGTGGCATGAGCGCGCACCGCGCAGAGGTCCGTCCATGGTGCTGATCGAAGCGGTCTTCTGGACCTCGTTGCTCGTAGCCGGCTACGTCTACGTGGGATATCCGATGCTGCTCGGCGCCTGGTCCAGGCTCGCGCCGCGGCCGGTGAGCAGAAACCTGACCCAGAGCGGCTGGGAGCCCACGGTTTCGGTGGTGATCGCGGCCCACAACGAGCACGCGACCATCTCCCGGAAGATCGACAACTGCCTGAGCCTGGACTACCCCCGCGACAAGGTCCAGGTGGTGGTCTCGTTGGACGGTCCCACCGATGGAACCGACCGCCTCGTCCGCGAGCGCGTACCGGCGATCGATGTCGTCGGGACCTCGCGCCATCAGGGCAAGGCGGCGGCGTTGAACCGAGCGGTGGCCGCGGCGACCGGCGACATCGTGGTGTTCTGCGACGCGCGACAGCGCGTCGAGATGGGCGCGCTTCGTGAGCTGGTGGCGAACTTCGAGGATCCGTCCGTTGGCGCGGTGACCGGGGAGCTGATCCTCGTCGGCGATGACGGCACGGAGGCCGCCGACGGCGTCGGCCTCTACTGGCGCTACGAGAAGGCCCTGCGCGCGATGGAGAGCCGGATCCACTCGACGGTCGGGGCGACCGGCGCGCTGTACGCGATCCGCCGCCAGCTCTTCGTTCCGCTCCCCGAGGAGACCATCCTCGACGACGTGATGGTGCCGCTGCACGTGGTCCTGGGCGGGAAGCGCATCGTGTGGGAGCCGCGTGCCAAGGCCTACGACCAGGTCTGCCCGCCGGAGCTCGAGTTCCAGCGGAAGGTGCGGACTCTGGCTGGCAACTTCCAGCTCCTGGCGCTGATGCCGCAGGTACTTCGGCCATGGAGGAATCCGGTCTTCGTGCAGTTCCTGTCGCACAAAGTCGGTCGCCTCCTCGTTCCTTACTGCCTGGTTCTGCTGTTCGCCTCCAACCTGTTGCTGCGGGAGGGCCTCTACATGGTCTTCCTCTTGGGCCAAGGAACCTGGTACGTGCTCGCCGGAGTGGGCGCCTTCGCCGACCGAACAACGAGACATCGGCCCGAGCTGCTCCTGAAAGGAGAGAGCCAGCCATGAAACGACTCATCTTGGTGCCCTACACCTTCGTCCTCCTGAACTGGGCGGCAATGAGGGCCCTGTACTGCTTTCTCCGGGCGGGCGGTCTGGATCATCTCTGGGCCAGCTCGGCCGACCACACCCGCGCCGACCTGCCGATCGCAACGATTGGCTCGGCGTCGTTGCGCAGCACTCCCGGTCGCTGACCTCTGCGATCCGTCGTAGTGCAGACGAGCCACACCGCCGAGAGGAAATTCATGACCCCTGCTGACCTGGGAGCGATCGCTCCCCCGACGATCTGGACCGACCCGAACCGCCGATCCGGCGAAAACTGGACGGTGCGATCGCTGCAATCGGTCGCAGAGTTCAGGGGCCTGCGCACCGAGTGGACCACGCTACTCGAGTCCAGCCGGTCCAACTCCCTGTTCCTCACGTGGGAGTGGCTCTTCACTT
>DATLFI010000333.1:0-2415 GCA_035524895.1 Thermoanaerobaculia bacterium
CTCGACGCGGCCGGCCGAGTCCACCAGCTTCTGCTTGCCGGTGTAGAACGGGTGGCACTCGTTGCAGATCTCGAGCCGCAGCTCCGACTTGGTCGAGTGGGTCTCGAAGCTGTTGCCGCAGGCGCAGACCGCGGTCACCAGGTGGAGCTCGGGATGGATGTCGTTCTTCACGGCGGTTCTTCCTTCCGGGGTCTCTTCCGGGATCGGTTCCAGGGCGCTACGGGAGAAATCGGGCTCGAGAAGGCGACCCGCGAACCTCCAACTCTAGCCGAGAGCGGCGAATTCCCGCAAGCCGGGTGCGGGCACCGGGTGTACGACACCAAAGTGACGGGGAGGTTTGCGGCAAGCATCCTGGGGTGTTGCGGCCTCCTTGTCTGTCGGCTATTATAACCGACAGACAAGGAGGCCCGATGACCGGAAACGACCAGGTACCGGATGCGGTGCGGATCCTCGCGGAGAAGCTCGGCGAGCCCAGGCCGATGCGCCGGGGCTCTCTGGGGGAGCGGTGGATCAAGTGTGGCAAGGAGCGGTGCGCGTGCGCGAGGGACGAGGGAGCGCGCCACGGTCCGTACTTCAGCCTGACCCGTAGCCAGGACGGCCGCACCCGGTCGCGGCGTCTGACGGCGGAGCAAGCCGAAAGAGTGCGCGAGCAGCTGGCGGCGGGGCGGGTGTTTCGCGAGCAGGTAGAGGACTTCTGGCAAGCCTGTGAGGACTGGGCCGACGCCGAGCTGGAGTGCAAAGCGGCCGAAGGGGCCGAAAAAAGGGGCTCCGGACGATCCTCACGGCAGAGGTCGCTGACGAAATCGAGGAGCTGATCGGGCCGGAGGCGTCGGCGGCGCTGGACTTCGAGGCCCTGGAGACGGGGTTGCGCCGGCAGGTCTTGGCGCTGGCGGCGCGCGCCGTCGAGCGCTGGCTCAACGCCGACACCTCCGATGGTGCAGAGCCCACGCTGCCGTGCTCGTGTGGCCAGCCGGGTCGCTACGCCGGCCGGCGGCCGAAGTGGCTCCAGTGTGCGCTGGGCATGGTGCGTTTCGAGCGGGCGTACTATCACTGTGCCGGGTGTCAGACGGGCTTCTGCCCTCGGGATCGCGAGCTGGGGCTGGATGGGGGCTCGCTCTCGCCAGCGCTGCGACGCATGGTGGGTGCCGTCGGGGCCCTGGTGAGCTTCCAGGAGGGCAGCCAGTTGCTCGAAGAGCTCGCGGGGGTGGGCCTCGACCCGAAACAGGTCGAGCGCACCGCCGAGCGACTGGGCCGGGAGATCGCTCAGGACGAGCGGCGCGTCGTGATCCCCGAGCCTCCCCCGGCACCGACGATGTACCTGGGCCTCGACGGCACCGGCGTCCCGATGCGAGCCTCGGAGGTCGAGGAGCGAGCGGGCAAGCAGCCCGACGGCTCGGCCAAGACCCGAGAAGTCAAGCTGGTGACCGTCTGGACCGCCGAGCTCCAAGACGAGAAGGGCTTGCCCATGCGCGACCCCGGGTCGGTGAGCTACTCGGCAGCGATCGAGACTGCCGCCTCGCGCGATACCGACAAGGAGCTTGCGCCCTTCGCCCAGCGCGTCGAACGGGAGGCACGGCGGCGGGGTTTCGATCACGCGCACCGCCGCGTCGTCTTGGGCGACGGCGCCCCCTGGATCTGGAATCTCGCCGACGAGGTCCTCCCCGGCGCCGTCCAGATCGTGGACCTCTACCACGCCAAAGGCCATCTGTGGGACGTGGCCAAGGCCATCTACGGCGCCGGCACCGACCTCGCCGAACAGTGGGCCAAGAAGCGACGCGACGAGCTTGACGAAGGAAACCTCGACGCCATCCTCGCTGCCCTACGCCTCCACGCAACGAGCCACGACGAGGCCCGCAAGTGCCTGGACTACGTCCAGCGCAACCGGAGCCGGATGCGCTATCCCGACTTCCGCGCCCAGGGGCTCTGTGTCGCCTCGGGCGTGGTCGAGGCCGGATGCAAGCTCGCCATCGGCACCCGCCTCAAGCGCGCCGGCATGCACTGGACCGTGGCCGGAGCCGACGCCATCATCGCCCTACGTTGCGCCCGGCTCAGCAGCCGATTCGAAGACTTCTGGCAGCGACGGTCCGAGACCCCAGCCCCCTCAGCAGTGGCCGGAGGATGAGCTCACGTCACAAATCCGACGTGCGCCCAGGAGGCGGTGCCGACCGCGCTTGACACTGTCCCCAGCACGGACGCCAAAGGGCAGCGGACTTTGCTGTCGCCAGCGCTCCGACCTCGTCTCCGAGCCTCGGCCGCCTATAGACTCGGCGCTCCATGAGCGCCGAGCCCGCCCTCCAGGCACCGAGCCAGAAGATGCTCGTGACCTCCGATCCGCACGAGACGCGGATCGCGGTGCTCGAGGACGACCGGCTGACCGAGATCTTCGTCGAGCGCCACCGCCACCGGGGCCTGGTC
>DATLFI010000334.1:0-19152 GCA_035524895.1 Thermoanaerobaculia bacterium
TCCCGACGGGCCGTAGAAGTCGACTCCGCCGCGACAGCGCACGGTCACCCCTTCGGCCATCGCCTGGCCGGCGCCCGCGAGCTGGCGCCGGACCCGGTCGTGGTCGGTCCGCCAGACGACGCAGTCGACCTTCGCCAGGACTTCGTCGCCGTCCCCCTTCTCGACCAGCTCGAAGTAGAGGTGCCCGCGCTGGCTCTCCTTGACCCTCTGCACCTCCCCGGCGACCCAGATCGACGGGAAGGCCGTGACCAGGAAGTCCTTGATCTCCGAGCACAGGGCGGAGACCGAGTAGGTCTGCTCGTCGAACAGGGGCAGCTCCACCCGGCCACTCTAACCCAGGCGGAAGCGGTGGCCGTCCCACGCCGGGCTCCCCGCCCGCTGGGCGATCCACGGGGATCAGCGGCGTGGATGCCTCAACCCCGTGCTCGATGGAGCCCGGCCTAGCCAAAGCGTTCTCCAGGATGTGCGAGAAGGGGTTTGACAAGTAGAAACTTTAAGGCTAGGCTCCTCCTCAACAAACGCTAGCTGGCGAATTCCGGAAGAGGGAGGCCAAGTCGCCATGTGACCGCGGCGAGGTACATGTGGAGCACGTTTTAGCGCCTTGCAATCGGCACCCAGATTCAAACTCCTCGAACCTCCGATGGGGAGGCCAGCGTACCCACCAACGTTTCGGTTAGGCCGACGACTAGTGACACGCTCGACTTCCTAACTTGGCAGCTGACCCAGCGCCCACGAGTGCCTAGTAGATGCTAGCTAATCAGGACGCGTCTATCGACGGAAGGTAGCTATCTCTGTCTTAGTGCGCAGCCACGACCACAGGAGTCATTTCGGGCATGACCAAGTTAACGGGCCAATCCAGCAAGATCGTTGAGTCACTCGATAATAAGCTGCACGACGAAAAACTCTGGGAAGATGTCCATGCCGCCTATCTTCGAGAGACCACGACTCGGGAGCCCCACCTCAGTGCTGAGAAAACCTCCATCCGAAAGGCAATGGAGCTTTTCGCCGATGGATCCTCCGAACGTTATATCGTTACTGGCTTCTTGGGTGTGGGAGGTGTAGGTATTGTGTTTAGGGTGTGGGACAGGACTCTTCTTACAAGTCGAGCTCTGAAGATTGCGAGGCCCATGGAAGGGAAAGAAGATCTTGTCGCCGGATTGCTATCGGAGGAGATCAGCCGCCTCCAAGAAGTTAGTCACCCAAACGTCATTTCCATCTTCGATGCCGGTCACCTAGATTCACCCGCGGGCCCGCTTCCCTTTTACACCATGACCTTTCTTCGTGGAGCATTGGATGCCCGCAAGTACTTTTCCGCAAGTCGGACGACCCAACAACTCTTCAAGTTCATGCGTGGCCTCCTTGCGGGCGTGGAGCACCTTCACTCGGCAGGCATACTCCATCTAGATCTTAAGCCGACCAATGTATTTGTAGGCGACGACGGATACGCAGTTGTAGCCGACCTCGGTGGGGCACGAACTACATTGGGAGACCAAGAAGAATCGCTAACAATCACCTGCACGACTGGGTACGCACACCCTGACCTCCTCGCACTCACCGCGAGATCGACGGCCGGCGATGATAACCGGCGGCGCGGGACCGTGAAACGGAAGACATTAGATGCGAAGTTCGACCGGTTTTCACTTGGCAAGACCATTTTTGAAATGGTCCATCACTTCAGCGAAGGAAGCGCCGGAGAACTCTCCAGTTACCAGCGCAAGTATCTGCTCCTGCTCGCTGCACGACTGCTTGACGGCCGCACCGAACCAGAGGAACGCCCCCTCGGCTTATCGGAAGCTTCTCTTCGGCGACTGAAATACTCATCAACTGAGAACGTCCGTATTGACCTCGATAAGCTCCTAGGCCATGTAAATCCCCTGACCTCCATTCCAGAGCTATCTCCAATGACGGACTCTGTTATTCAAGTTACGCGCGAGAGAACGACCAGGCTCACTCCGCGTTTGGGACGTCTCCTCCAGGAACCGCTTCTGCGGCGCTTGGGATCCCTAAGCCAGCTTGGGTTAATACGTCTCGTATATCCAGGAGCATGCCACACGAGACTTGAGCATTCCCTTGGAGCGTACTCGAATGCAGCTGAGTACATCGTGGCCCTGTACAATGATTCGATTAATCCGCTCTTCCGGCAGATTATGTCGGAAGCCGATCTCGTAGCTGCTCTACTAGCATCACTTCTTCACGATCTAGGACAGTACCAACACGCACACGATCTGGAGGATGTGGAGCCCAAGGTATTCAAGCACGAGACGCTTACGATATCTCTGTTAAAAGGGCAGTGGTATGACTTCCGACCGCTGACGGACTCACTTCGCAAACTTCTCGAAAAGGATTGGGGCGTTACCGCAGAACATTTAATCGCTATTTTGGAAGCGGACGACAATGCTCTCGCGACTGATATCCGCAATCGTATACTTCACTCAATAGTTTCAGGCCCCTTGGATGTGGACAAACTCGACTACCTCCTTCGGGATAGCGATCAATGTCAAACTGTCTTCGGTGGCGGTTTGGATAGGTCTCGACTTCTCTCGACTCTCACGGTAGCGTACCAGCGCCAAGGTGCGGGAGACGATCAGTACTTCTCGCTAGGTATACACGAGAAGGGGCGGGCAGCGGCCGAAAGTATAGGGTTCATCCGCTTCCAGATGTTCCGATCCGTTTATTGGCATCATGCCGTGCGCTCGGCGAAGGCAATGCTTCAGCGCGCTGCCTTCGAATGGATTGCTCCAGAAGAGCATGACGCAAGCCAGCATGGGGGCCTTCGGGATGAACTCTATGACTTTGTTCTTCAGCGATCCAAGAGTGATAAGACGGTGGCTGAGGGGCAGTCGCAGCTTTTTGGGGAAGGCAGCGAGTCGTTGGGGAGAGCGGTGGGGTATGCTATGAGGCCACAATGGACGAATCTTAATGACGCAGACTTGTTGATGATCCGGTGGCTTTACGAACGAACAACAGAGGTAGGGAAGGAGCTGCTAGAAGCAATTGTGAGACGGGAGCTCTATAAACGGGTTTTCGTAGTATCAGCTGCGCAGGACCGGAGCCTATGGGACCGCATCCAGCGCGAGGTGACAGACCAGAACGAGCTTCGCCGGCGCTCCGAGAGGCTCCGGGAGGCGTTCAAGAGCAGGATAGAGAGGGCTCTCGAGGCGAGCGGGTCGGGAGAGGACGGGCGATTTTTCGCGACGGGAGTTGGGGAACTTACTGATCGAGTCAGGGCGGGAGCGAGAGTTCTTGGACTTCAGGGGACCGTACTCCTGGATTTGCCAATGCAGCGGGAATCAAAGACTCTGCGCTTCTATCCTGAGGATTTGCATCGGGGCCAGCGGGAGGACTTTGAAGCTCCATCGCTGTTGGCAGTGTCTGAGATTTGGAAGCTTCTGTCTACGAATTTGCACGAGACAGCAGGTAATATCCGGGTATTCGTTCATCCAGATATCGACGTTCTGAGAGGTGCAAGGCGCTCGATTCCTGGCGCGCGGCCACTACTGAACTCGGAGACCATAGAAGAGGAATTAAACAAACTATTCGCGAGCTAGTGCCCGGCAATGAATCGAAGATCGTCACCTTGATCTCGGAGTTCCTGAGTCGCGTTCGATCAGCTGAATGCTCGGAAATCGTCTCGACGTAGTCACCCGCGGGCAATGGCTCGCAGATGTACTTGTTGATCAGGTGTCCCGTGTTAGCAGCCCGGCTACATGCGACTCCGAGGGACCGAGGGCGCACCGGTGACTCCCCCCGGCGCAGCCCTTACGGTCGTTCACTCCGGACCACGTCGACTCACCCTCTTCCCAGGACCTTCATCGCTGCCGTCTTCGGATCGCCGTAGAATATCGGATCTACGTGCTCCATGATGTCGGCGCTCACGTCCAGGAAGTTGCGCTTGTTCTCGATGGGCACCATGGCGCGCTTGGCGCCGTTGTCCCTGGCAATCTGGAGAGGTTCGGTGAGAGACCTTACTGGCTTGATGTTCCCCTGGACGCTGAGATCGCCGAGGATGAGCAGCGCCGGGCTCATTGGGGCCTTGCGGAGGGCCGAATAGGCGGCGACGAAGAAGGCGACGCCGACTTCCGCCTCCACGCGGTTGCCGAGGAGGTCGATGACCTCGACGTGGAGGTCCGAGGTGTCCAGGTCCCGTGCCACTCCCAGCTCGGTCTTCTTCGTCTGCAGGTAGCCGAAGGCACGATTCACCGACTCCCGCATCGCGCCAGCAAGTCCCCCTGCCATCTTGAGCTTGCCGGTGCCGGTGGAGACCGAAACCTCCAACCGATAGAGACCGACCGTGCCGTCCGACGTCACGCCGGCTGTGTACGCGGCGCCTGGCGCCAACGGGTCGGATGAGATGAGGTCGCGGCCACCCTGCTCCGGCACGCCGACGAAGCGCTCCTCGCCAGTCTGCTGGTCCGTGTAGCTGAACGACGTGTGGTAGTACTCGAACGCCCCCATCTTCTTGAGCTGCTCCTTCACCCGCCGCCGGCCCTCGAGAGCGAGCTCGAGGATCTCGGCCAGTTCCGCGGGCTCGATCTCGCCGTGCGGGAAGAGCAGCTTGATGAGCCCGGAGACCGTCCTGCGGACAGCCTTGCGGTCGCGGGCGTTGAGGTGCGCTCCAAGATCGAAGTGGCGGTCGATGACCTCGGTGAAGTTGTGCTTGCGCAGCTCCCGCAAGGCCTCCGCCAGATAGTCGACCACGAAACCGTAGTGATCCGTGAACAGGTCGTTCCGCATCTTCGGGATCTCCCACCCGGGGAGATAGAAGTGCAGCCGGTCGATGAAGGCCATGTCGTCGCGAATCACGTCGGGCATGGGCGCGAACAGATGGCCGGTCTGCACCATGACGTCGATCGGCTGATTCGTGTTGCCGAACATCGCCACGCTGGCTTCGCCCGAGGCCGCTTCGCTCCCGCGCTGATAGGTGCCCGACTCGCAGTAGGTCTTCATCGTGGTGACGACCTCCTTCGGCATCTTCTGGAGGTCTGCCACCTCGTCGAATCCGACAACGTCCCAGATCTGAACCATGCCCTTGTGGCGACCGCTCATGTGGCCGAAGAGGTTCGCCACCGTCGTCGGTCCGGTCAGCAGCGCGGCGTAGGGGGACACCTCCTGGATCACGTAGGTCTTGCCGGTGCCGCGCGGGCCGAGCTCGACCAGGTTGAAATTGCGCTCGGTCAGGGGCACGAGCCGGAGGAGGAAGAGCAGCTTCAGGCGCCGCGTCATCGAGCTCGGCTCGTAGCCCATGCTCCGGACCATCAGGTCGAGCCACTCGTCGGTCGTCATCTCTCGCCGGAGGCGGCGGTACTCCTCGAGGTCGAACGTCGCGATCTGGATCGGGGTCAGCTTCTCGATCCAGAACGGGTTCTTGCCCTTGGTCTCCTCGTCGTACTCGAAGCGCATGTCCACCTGCGCCCAGACGCCGCCCATTACCAGGCGCTCGTAGTCGCGGATGTAGTGCTCAGGGATGTGGACGTTGCGGTGACCGAAGTTGTTGAGCTCGGCCCAGTAGTCGGAGTCGACGATGCGCACCTTGACCTTGTCGATGAAGGTGTGCCGGCCGCGGTCCTTGACCTTAGCCTGGGCCTTCATCGACTCGTCGGCGCGGATGTAGTTGTTGGCCAGCGTCTCGTTGACGACCGAGAGGCCCATCTGAATCGCGACCTCGTCGGACGACGCGCAGTACTTCCCGAGGAGAAACTCGAGAACGAAGACCGGCACGTTGGCGCCGACCTTGACCTTCCGAACCAGGTCCTTGCGCACGACCTTGCCTGCGAAGAGGCGATTGACCTTGTCGTCCAACAGATCTCGCGCCGGGACGGTGGGTCCGCTGGCTAGTCCACCCAACGCGCTGTCGTTGCTCATGGCTCAGACTCCAAGTCGGACCGGGATATCGGTGGGCGAGCGGTAGAGTTCCGCGTCGGTCGCAGGATCCTGAACGACGATGCGTAGCGCGGTGCCGCTCTCGTCGCTGAGGAGGAACGCCACCGTCACGGGTTTGCCCGGCTCCAGGGTGACGCAGCCGGTTGCGCGGTCGAAGGGCGCGTCCACCGCCATTCCGACCAGTCCGACCTGCTTCCCCGCCGCCATCAGCAGCGGGCGCACGAGCACCCCAGTCGCGCCTCCCGAATCGGCGAGACTCATCTGCTTCTCGCCCAGGGCGAAGGTCACACTGAAGATCCGGTTGGTCACCGCCGCGGGCAAGCCGCTGGCGACAATTGGACCGGCCGGCGGAGCTGTCGCCGCACCGGGGGTTGGCCGCGTCGGCGTCCGCACCGTGATGACGGGGACTACCAACTCCTGCAGCGACGGGCCTCCGTGATGGAAGGCAAGGTCCCCGCCAGCCCGGAAGACGGCCGATCCCGAGGGAAAGACCAACTCGAGATCGGAGGAGTAGCCGAGCGCTGCTGCGGAGACCCGGACGCAGCCGGGTGGGGTCGTCCCACCGCGGCCGATCCAGCAACGCCGATGGAGATCGACGGTCTGGCCGCCGGGCGAATCGACTCGCATCGACTCGTCGCGGTCTGCCGCCAAGAAGAGGTGCCCGTGGTCCGCCGAGACCACCGCATGCTCGACGCCGGCACTGGCGAGCTTGCGGATTGCCCGCGCGAGGTTGTCGATCACAGTGTCCATGACCTGGCGGGCCTGGAAGGTGAAGCCGGCTTCGCCCGCGTGGTCGATCTCCTGCGATCGCACGAGGACTAGCGGAGCGCCTTCGACCTTCTTCGCGAGCTTGCTCGGCGACAAGCTGAGCAGCTCGTCGAGGGCCAGGTCGACCAACTTTGGAATCCGGGCAGCGGCCAGCTTGCGGCGTGCGGCGAGGTCCGGAAGGAAGGTGCCTTCGATTCGCGCGCCGAGCTTGGTCGCCTGCTCGTCGATGGAGAAGCTTCCGGCCGCTCCGGGAAGGAGAGCGGCCATTCCGATCGGGGTGATGCTCGGCAGCACGCCGATCGCAGGCCGAAGGGACACCTCGGAGCTGGCTGGGAGGCGCGCCGCAAGCTCGGCGCCCATCTCGTAGCGCATCGCGTCGACCAGGAAGTAGGCGCAAGGCTTGGGTCGGCTGGAGGCGACTTCGCTCCAGATCCGCGTCTGGTGCAGCGCACCGGGCACGGCCCAGCCGCCTTCGCCGAACGCGCGCACGAATCCGGCCGCCATGGCCTGGCAGGCGTCCTCATAGGCACGTCGGACGATTCCGAGCGGTTGCTCGGCGGGCTCATCGTCGAGATTGGCGACCCACGCTTCGAGCCGTCGCTGTGCCTGATCGATGTGATACCAGCCGCCGGTCGCTGCCGTGTAGGCCGCGAGCCACGCCGCGGCGTCTCCCTTAACGGCGGCAACGGCCTCGCGCACTTCGGCCGCCACGGTGCCCAACTCCGCCATGCGCCGCGCGGCCTCCCATTGGGCCTTGCGGGCGACGTCGCGGTCGAGCCAGAAGCAGTGCTCGCGTGCGGCGATAAGTGCCAGCGCGTCGTGGTGGCTGCCCGCCACGATCAGCTCCCCGGCGTGCGCGAGCAGCGCTCTCTCCTCGAATCGGAACGTGTCGATAGAGCCGAGGGAGCCGGCCGGCAGCGGCGCGTTGGTGAGGCCGAGCTCACCCTCGACGCGATCGGCGAGACGTTCGTACTCCTCCGGAAAGCTGGTACGCAGAAGCTGGGCGAGCTGGCGCACCGCTCCGACCTCGTCCTTCGAGGAGGGGGCGGGCACACCGTCCAGCGAGGCCGGTGGCGGGCAGGTGAGGTCCGACCGAAACTCGCCCCCCAGGACGTACCTCAGCGTGATGCTCCGCAGCTTCGCGACGGGAGCCTCGGTCGGCAGGGCGAGGCCCAGTCGTGCCCGGACGAGCTTCACGAGCTCGGGTACCGCGCTCTTCGCCGCAATCTCCTCGTCCCGTGTGTCGCTCACCAGCCAGGCAGCGAGCAGGCCGTCGGCGCCCAGCTGACCGGCGGCCTGGTCATAGAAGATGGTCTTGAGTACCGACGGCGGATCGGCGCTGCCGTTTCCGGCGGCGGCTCGCGCCAGGTCCTGGTAGGAGAGGGCACGGTCCGCTGCGAGCAGCTCGTCGACGACGCCGAGCGTGAACCTCTGAAGCAAGAGGTTGCGAGCCAGCTGCTTGAGCTGAGGCTCCCAGGTCGCGCCTGCCTTCTCGAGCTCCATCAGCACCGAACCGCGCCGATCCCGTGCGCATCGAGGCAGGTAGAGGACGACCGATTCCGGCTTGTCGCCGCAGACGAGCGGTTCGACTGTGGCCCGGAGCTCGAAGAGTGACCCGGTTGACTCGATGAGGCGGGCGGTTCGCTCTCCCACCCGGACTTCGACCGGCTCGTGATCGGCCCGCCCATCGCCGCGTACTTCCTCGATGAACGGAGCGAACTCGGCGCGTTCGTCGTACCACACCACGACACCTCGCGTGCCGATCTTGTCGGCGAGCTGCTTCGCCACGTAGTCGTGAAGGAGGTGCATCACGCAGCTCCTCCCTCAGCAGCCGCCCGGCGACGGCCACGCGCACGCGCACCGTTACCGGTGGTCCCAGGCGCTTCGAGCAGGCTCCTGAGCGCCGCCTTCACCGCTAGTGAGGTGCGCTCGCGCACGAGGTCGTCAAGACTACGGGTGGGTGTCTTGCGAGCCTTCCATTTGCCATCGCTCCCCTCGACCCAGAACACGTCCTCCAGTCCGTGGGCGATGGCGAGGCTCCGGTCCTTCACGCACTTCGGAACCACCCGCTCGGGCCAGAGGTGCATCGCGAGGTGGGCCCAGTCGTACTTGCCCTCGCAGAGCGCGTCCCACTTGGCCGTGAGCTCCTTCTGCCAGGACTTGTGCTGCGGCACCAAGCGCCAGAGCGGCGCGAAGTTGATAATCGCGCCGTCGTCGAGGTTCGGGTTCCAGAGCGGCGCGACCCGTTTCACCTCGTCGAGAAAGGAGCGCAGCTCCTCCACGAACCTCTTCTGTCCGGCGAACGCCTTGCGCTGGGCGGCGGTGCCGTCGTCGCGAAGCTCGGTAGCGAGTAGCTCGAGCCGCCTCTCCTCGTGCGCGAGCTTCGGCGCTACGTAGTCGTTCTGAACGCGGAAGAGCGTGTCCTTGCTGAAGGCGTGGATGTAGAGCCACGCCGAGTAGCTCGCCGAGGGCGTCGCGAGCTGCCAGTAGATGGGCGCCTTGCGGCGGCTCTTCGAGTACATCTTGATGTGCAGCGGGAAGAACTCCCTGGCGAGCCAACCGCGGAGGTTCTCGGGCGCGTCGACCTTCACGCGCTCAGCGACGAACTTTGTGCGCGCCGCGAGATCGTCGGTGTGGCCGTCGTCGTCGACGAGGATGTCGGGACGATCTGCAGGCTCCTCGCTGGCAGGGTACATGCCCGGCGAACGTATGGGCAGCGCGTCGAACGGACCGGGCTCTGGCGGGATCGTGCGCTCCCCGGTTGCGAGGCGCGGATCGAACCGGCCGAAGGAAACCCCGACGAGCCATGAACTCAACGTCCGCTCATCATCGAATCCAGGCACCGAGTAACCGGCATACTCGTCGTCCTCGTCATCTTCGTCCGATTCGCCTCCGCCCGCGTCCGAAGAGGCCTCCAATCCATCACCGGATGAAGGTGGGCCCGAGTCGGTGGGCAGCTCGTATGCGTTCGCCGCCAGGTCGTCGATCTTTCGCTGCACAACGGAGAGCCCTCCGACCAGTAGCTGCGGGTCTACGCCTACGATGCGGCTGTAGAGCGCCGCTGGAAGTATGAAAGCGCGAGACGTTTCGCTGATCGCATCGAGTGCTCGACTAAGCCGATAGGCCTTCACCGCCAGCTCTGCCAGGTGGTCTCGTCGCCCTGGTTCCAAGTCAGGAACAGGAGTGTTCTGGATGACGCCGACCTCATAGGCTCCGAACGCCATCTGGAGCGAGACGAGCCGAGAGAACGCACTAGAATTCATCAGCGCGAGTAACGCAGACAATTCCAGTGCCTTGTCACCCTCCATGAAAACGGTTGGCCCTTTGTGGCCAAAAATTGCCCCAGCGCCCAGCGCACGCGCACTGAATCCCTTCTGAGACCGGACGGGCCACGTAATCCCCGGCCTTCCGTAGTACTCGGCGCTGTTGATCGCCGCCCGCCAGTACTCTCCCCATCCCTTGGATGCGCGCCAAGCAGACGTGGCAGCCTTCAACTCCCGACCATCGTCCGCCCATCGCACGAGGAGGTGCACATCCGCGTAAAAGCGGCGATGGGGGCCCCCTTTGGCCAAGGGCGCCCACGAAGATGCCTTGAAAGCTACTGGCGCAATTTCCGTTACGGCGACCTCCCACTGCGCTCGGACGAAACGCAGGTTGTCACGCGTTTGTGCACCAGCCGCAGCATGTCGACCATTGGCTTCCAAGCGCGGTGAATTCTGGAAGCATCGGAAGCCGGCCTCTCCGGCCCAGTACGCGAACGGACTCCGCGGCAGTCTTGAGAATGCTTCGGGGTCGACGGCGAAGACTACGGACGACACAGATTGCACATCGGCGATCGACGCCACAGCGTCTCGAAGAAAAGCCGGTTTCTCGTCGGCGGCGACCTCGATTGCTCTAATGAAAACGGTCATGCCTTGGCCTCCAGACAGTAAGCGGCCGTTTCGACCATCGCGCTGTCGAGCACGCCGTACCCGAGGTCAGCAACAACAACGGGCGGAGCTTGGCGCAGAAGCACCTCCTCACGCCATTTCTGGAAACTTGAAAGGAAGAACCCTGTGCGCGAAGTGATTGCTCCGACGCGACCACGCGGCGCGAGCAACTCAATCCCACGCTCTACAAACGCCGCGAATACGTCGTTCTTGGTTCGTGGATACCCCTTCTCGAACTCCCTCTTCGCGCGCCCGCTCCCCTGCCCAAACGGCGGATTCATCAGCACTACGTCATACTTCCCTTCCACGACGGCGAGCAGGCCGACGCCCTGTGCTGCGTCATCTGTAAACAGGCGCCTGCGGGTATCCGCACGGCCGCCTTCCTCGCGGACGAACAGATCGAGAGCAGCACGGATGCGCTCCTCTGGTGGTTCGAAAAGGTCGCCGGTCTTGCCGCGCTGCACTTGACGAACTACTAGTTGCTCGAGGCGAAGGAGTACTCCTAGATCGCCTGCGAGGCTCATCGAATCGACGAGAGTTTTGAACACTCTGCCCAACAGTGCATCACCCAACTTTGCGAGGAACTCCTTAGCGATCTGCTCGTCGGCTACGAGGGGCTCGGCGACGACGATGTTCGAACGACGGACCTTCTGGCGTTCGGCGCGGCGGACTCCGTAGTCGCGGTACGCCTTCTGTGCGCGCATCCACAACGCGAGCTGGGCGATCTGTGCGCAGCGCGGATCGATGTCGACGCCGTGGAGGTTATGCGCAAGGACTAGAGACGGGAGGGCTCTTCGGAGCTCGTCCACGCTTGCGTAGTCGTCCGCAAGCGTGCGGCCGGTCAACTCGCTCTTCGGGCTCTCAGGGTCGGTGAATGCCTCCGCATAGATGGCAAGCAGCAGGTCGAATGAATAGAGGAGGAAATGCCCGCTGCCGCAGGCAGGGTCGAGCACGCGCAGTTCGCGTGGGTCCTTCTTCGGTCGTGGCGGAAACTCCTCGCCGGGCTTGCGAACCATGAACTCGCAATAATCGGAGAGCACCGTCCGGGAGTCGCGCATCTCGTCCCAGATGCGGCCGAGCGTGTTGTCGGTGAGGAACTGGACGACGTAGCGGGGCGTGAAGAACTGGTTCCGCACGGCGAGCTCGCGGCTGTTGCGCGGCGCCTGGCTCTCCTCGCGCATTTTCTTGCGCTCTTCCTGGCCGTTGAAGAACTGGTAGACCCAGCCAATCGTTTCGTCCTCGCCCCACACGCCGGCGAGGTCCGTGCCGTTCAGGATCTCGAGGAGCTGCTCGAACGTCGCGCGCTTCGGCCAGAGCACGCTCGACGGATCGCGCCGGTCGAAGAGGACCTTCACCTCCGTCGACAGCTCGTCGAAGAGCGACTCGATGCAGAGCCGGTAGCCCGCGCTGTCGGGCAGGAGCGGCAGGCCCGGCGCCATGCCACAGAACTCGCGGTAGCCGGCAGACTGCTCACCCTTGGTGATGCACTCCTGCACCAGATCGCGCGCCTCGAGCATCTTGAGCGCGACGAAGCGGTTGAGCGTCGTGAAGGCGGCGTCGCGGAGGTAGTCGCGAGCAGCGTCGGCGGCGTTCATGCCCGCCGCGCGCTTGTGCTCGATCGCGGCGACGATGCGCTCGCGCTGAAACGCTTGACGGGCCGAGAGGTGGCCCCCGGCCTCCGCGGCCACCGTGCCGTCCCGGTGCACGTCGAAGTCGCCCTCGAGCTGGGCGACGAAGTCCTCCTCGAGGATCCTCCGGGCCCGCTGGGTCGCCCGTTCGATGGCGTTGCGCGTGTCCTTGTCCATCCGAGGTGCCCGCTACTGGACGATGACCTTCTTGCCCGCGCCAATCAGCCGGGCACATTCCTCGCGGACCCCGCCGAGCGCCGCGTCGAGCTGCTCTTCCGTTTCGACACCGCCGGCGAAATAGGTCCCGAGATTCACTGCGACGACGCGCTCACCGTCGAGGAGCCGCCGAAGATCGGCTACCGCGGTGCGCAGTCGGCCACCGCAGGCGTCGCGGTCTGCGCGTAGCTGAGGGATCGGGAGGCGGTCCTCGTCGGGCAGCATCGCGCGCCGGAACGGCTCGGCCAGCCTCTGCTGCTCGGGCTCGGCAATCTCGTCCCAGCCGGGCGTCTTGACCAGACTCTCGTACGCACCCGAGTAGTCAGTGATCCGAGCCGTGAGCGCCTGCCCGAAGCGAGCGTCGTACTCCGATTCGAGCGCACGGGCGTGCTGCTCGATTGTCGGGAGCTCGCGGAAGAAGGTCTCACGCGACAGGAGCTCCTCGAGCTCGTGGGCAGTGGAGCGCAACTCCTCAGTGATGTCCGGCTCTTGACGGAGGAAGGTCCAGAGCACGAGCTGGGCGTGGCGAGCCCGCTCGAGATCCCGGAGCCTGGGCTCCGTGAGCGCGCTCTCCAGCTCGCCGGAGCGCTTGATCGCGTCCTTGATCGCCCGGTAGCTCGAGTTGAACGTGGCGATCGCGGCGTCCTCGGTGCCACGGAGGATGGCTTTCATCTGCCCGAGTGATCCTTCGAGAAGCGGGCCGCCAGGCAGCCGGTGGGCAGTGAGCAAGGCGAGGCTGGAGGCCACGGCGTCCTCGTTCCGCGCGATCTCGCGACGAAGGTCCGCCGTCACCGCGTTGGCGTTCAGCTCGCGCACCTCGCTGCCGAAGGTCTCGCGAAACGCTTCGGCAGCCCGGATCAGCTCCTCGAACTCGAGCCCCTTCTTCGGTCGGAAGGAAGCCTGGCGGAACAGGTTGTTGTTCGAGAAGGTCTCCCGCGCCTCGATACCGGTCGCTGAGTCCAGGGTCTGCCCCTTGCTCGTCGCCTCGATTTTCCCGGCCCGGAGGAGCGACAGCACGAGAAGCCGGACGACCTCGAAGTCCCACCCGAACGGCTCTTTGGCGAGCTCCTCGGTCAGGTAGCGGCCGCTCGCGGTGTCGCCGTAGTTGGCACGATCCTCGATCCGATCGAGGACCTCCTTGAGGGGGCCGCTCTCGAAGCGAAAGACGGTTTTTCCCTTCTCGTCCCTCAACAGCCCGAGGCTGGCGAAGACAGCGGGAAGGCCTTGCAGGTTCTCCGCGGTAAACAGCGCGTCCGCCCCCTTCTTGACCTCCGTGGGTCGGGCCGCTGCCTCCTTGAAGCGGTCGAAGACCTCGGGCAGAACCAGGCCGAGGACCTCAACCACGGTCTTGCTCACCTCGACCGCTCGGTCGCCGGGGCTCCGGTCGTTGCCGCGGAAGGAGATCCGGCCGGCCAGGCAGGCGCCGCGGACGAGGCGTCGCAGCTCGTCCGTGTGGCGGCGCAGCCGCAAACGTTCCTCGGCGAGCAGGGCTGGAGTGTCCTCGCCCTTCGTCTCGCGCTCCTTGCGGGCCAGCATCTCCTTCGAGCGAAAGAGCTGAACTGTTTCCCGGTCAATCGCGTCCGTCAGGCCGAGCGCCCAGAAGACGCTCTTCCGCTCCTGCTGGCTTCGGGCCCGAAGCTCGGCGGCCAACGTGTCGAGCTCGCTCCCATCCTCGGCGAGGTGGACGTGGAAGACGAGGTCGCCGGTGATGACCTCTCGGCCTTGGATCGCGAGGCCAGCTTTGAAGCTCTTCGTGTCGTGGAGCGTGAACGAAGGCTGCGGCTGCCAGAAGCTCGAGAGCAGCTCGGCGTAGATCCGGTGGGCGTCGCCAGGTTTCGGGTTGATGCCGTTGCGCAGGCGCTCCCAATCGTCCTCGGCCGGGCTGGGGATCCGATACCCGTCGTCGCCGAGCCTCACCTGGTGAGCGGCCTGGAGCTGCCGCAGCGCCTCTTTGACCGAAGCGAGCTGCGAGTCGGCGTCGACGCTGGGGTGGAGCGCAGCGCCGATGTTCTCAGCACTGCGATGGACGCTCTTGACGTACTGGAGCAGGCAGATGACCTTGGCCACCGACTGAGCCAGCGGATGTTCGACCTTCCGGGCGATGTCGGCGATCTTGGCCCGCACCTCCGAACCGATGTTCCCCTCCACCAGGTCATAGACATGGTCCAGGCGCACCAGCGCCCCGACGGGACGATCGGCGAGGTTGACCGCCGGGTTGATGAGGACCTGCTGGGCGAGCTTGATGATCGTGCGGTTGGCGCCACCGACGTGTCTGCTCGCGCCGCCCTGGGTGCGCAGACCAGATACCACCTGGATGATGAGGTCGATCTGGTACGGCAGCAGGGGGTAGAGGTCGATGAAGGCGTCCCGGGAGAGCTCGGGCAGCTTGATGTCTGCGGTGAGCCGTACGTTCTCGCTCAACCGGCCCCGATGCGCCTCGAAGAGCTGGCTCAGGGCGACCTGCGCTGCTGCGTTCTTCATCAACACCCGCCGGCTGGTGACCTCGGAGATATCGGACGGCTCGAGGTGCACCTGGAGCGGGAAGCGGTCCATGAGCCGGGCGAGCTCGATCTTCTTGTCGTCCAGGCCGCTCACCAGCTCGCCCAACTTCTCCTGGGAGGTGACCACCACCCAGTGCTTGCCGCGCCCCTTGACGCCCAGGCTCTGAACCACCGCCTGCAGGTCGAGCAGCGTCTGCACGTCGCGGGCGACGAACTGGCCGACCTCGTCGACGACGAACATCAACGATCGACCGGGCTTGCGGCGCTTCATCAGCTCTCCGGCACGCTCGGCGAGCTTGCCGGGTGTGATGTCCGCCTTGTTCTTCACCGCCTTCACCCATGAGTCTGCCAGAGGGTACGTCTCGGGGTCGAGGCTGTGAAGGACCCGGCTCGCCTCGCTCAGGGCGAAGGCGACCTTGCCCTTCTCCGCTTTCCAGTCCTTGTCGAACAGGCGCCGGTACTCCTCCTCGAAGCGAGACAGCTGCCCCTTCTCCTCGAGGCCGATCTCCAGCTCCGAGAGGTCCAGGTCCTTGGCGTAGCCGAGGCTCTGAAGAAAGAGCCCGTACATGATCTCGGTCAGGGTCTGATTGCCGCTGCGAATGCCGCGGTCCGTGGACACGTCGAAGATGACGGCGTGGGTGGGGATGCGCTCGTTGATACCCCGGAGAAGCACGCCCAGCTTGTTGTCGCCGGAGCGAGCCGCGAAGCGGACTCCTGCCCCCACGCCATCGATTTCCCGATTCGCGATCGCCAAGCCGAACATCTTCGCGAAGCTCGACTTGCCGGAGCCGAAGAAGCCAGAAATCCAGATCGCGACGCCTTCGTGGGGCTTGTTGGGAGTCTCCAGATAGGCGTCGAGGACGCCGGTGTAGTGGCTGCGAATCGCGTCGGTAACGACGTACTCGTTGATCTCGTCGCGGATGATCTCTTCGTCGGTCTGATCGACCTTGATGACTTCTTCGATCCGGCGGTGGATGTCGTTCGCGAAGAGGGTCTTGATCGGTGTGGTTGTCGTCATCCGCGGTTTCCTGGTCAGAAGATCTTCGGGCGGTAGTTGTGCTCGGCGTCGAGCACACCCATGAAGCGCAGACCCGCCGCCCCATCGAGATCTCCGGGATAGAAGAGAACGGTCGGCACGCGGACGCGGTCCTTCAGCTGTTCCAGAAGCGAGAACGTGCGGTAGACGGGAAAGAGCGCTCCGGTGCGCAGGATGAAGACGATGTCACGCAACGGATCGGGGTCCTCGGGCATGCGCGCCACGACGAGATCGACCAGCGGTTCGTACTCAGACAGAACGGAGTGCACGGTCTCCACGATGGTGTCGACGCCCTGCTCACGTTCCGCGGCGAACCACTCCTCGAGAGGCCGCTGGGATCGCATGGCCTCTTCTAGGCACTCGGCGAGCGAGATCCTGCGAATCCGCTTGCCCTTCTGTGAAAGGCGCGTCTCGAGCAGCGTCACTTGCTGCCGCAGCGCGAACTCCTGCTCGGGGTCGTAGCGGAAGAGCGCATAGGGCATGTCGTGGTAGGCGCTGATTCGCTGCCGAGGGTCCGACAGCTCGAGAACCGGCTCGAGGTCGTGCTTGAGCCGCCGTTCGAGGTCACTCATGCAACCATCCTCTCTGCGAACTCCCGCGAGCTCGCGCAGGGCAACGACAGCTGCACGAGACTACCCGCGACCTGGTAGTCGAGCCTGCGGTACTGGTGCAGACGCAGAAGCTCGCGCTCGACTTCCCTCGGTCGCATGAGGAAGAGGCGCCAGTCGGGAGAGGCGACGACCTTGCTGGGGCTCTTCTGTTCGTCGCTCATGGCGTGAAGCAGATAGAGGAAGCTGCGCTCCGGGAGGTGGTAGGAAACTAGCTCCTTGGTGACTGTTCCACGCAGAAGGCCGAAGTCGGCGGCGATCTTCAGCAACCCCTTGGCCACGCGCTCGGTTGTCTGCCGAGACCAGGCATGCTCGATCATGCCGCCGCGCGCCCCGAGAGTCTCGAGGTAGGGTTCTACATCCTCCCTCCGCATGCGGAGCGCCCCGGACTCGAAGGCAGTGAAGAGGCAGGTCGAGAGGAAGTCGCGAACCAGGAACTCGTCGCGGGTCATGTGCCAGAGTAGCAGCGGCTTCCACTCGTCCAGGGCGAGCCCATGTTTGGCGAGGATCACCAGCGGTCGGTCCCGGCCAACGGGCTCGAAGCGACGATTCAGGACCTTGGCGACGTCACGAAGCCACGTCGCGCTGCGGGCCCCGATGAAGTTTTCGGAGCGCAGGCGGTCCAAGTTGTCGCGCTTCGAGCGGGCGAAGTCCCATTCCGCGAAGGCGGCGTAGGTCTCTTCCACCATCGCACCCTTGACAACGGTGAACGACGAGACTACCTGGGACCGGAGGGCCCCGCTCATGGGGAGAGCCTCATGTACGGTACAACCGGCGAGCCCGCCTCGCCGAACCCGAAGCCGAGGGCGAGCTGAGCAATATCCGCGCCGGAGCCGGAGAAGACGCCGGGAATCGCGACGGCCCGTCCTTCCGCGGACCTCCGGAGGCGGGAGGCACTTTCGAGATCGCCGTCGGTCACCAGGTCGAGAGCGCGAACCTCACCGCGAAGGTCGTGGGCACGCAGGCGTTCGATCGAGATGAAGAACGGCTCCCACGCTGCTGCATCATCGAGCCAGCCCTCGAGGCGGGAGTCGAGCTCCTCTTCGACGGATGCGGGGAGGCTCCAGAGAGTCACGCAATGCGGCGGGTCGAAGAGCTCGCGGCAACGATGCGCCGCCACGGCGAAGACTGACCTGGCCTGCGCGAAACGGTGGGTGCGCGGGAGACCGCGGCGAAGTGCCGAGCTGCCAAGCGGTCCCAGCTGCCCCCGCGTGTTCCACCACCTGAAGAGGTCCATCTCGCCAGCGCGGGCGACGGCGACGCGGAGCTTGAAGAGGCGCTCAAGGTCGACCGCAGTCTCGATGATCTGCGTCATTCCCGGCCCTCTTGGTCTCTTCCGGGGCCTCTCGCTGCCCCGCCCTCGCTTGCCGCTCCATCAATCCCTAGAATCCCTTCCGGGTACCCGCCGGCCCGATGCACCCGCACGCCGAAGCCGCTGACCCCCTTCTCCCGCAGAATCTCGACGACCATCTGAGCCATCTCCTTCGCCGGATCCTCGGCCACCAGCTCGGACGGCAGCGCCTCCGGATGCTCGCGAAAAAGGTCGGCCATCCGCGCGAAGAACATCCCCTTCTCCGACCACAGGAGCTCGTAGGCCCCCATTTCGAGCAGGGGTGAGATCGTCCGGCCCGGTGCCTCGGGTGAGCGGAACGAGAGAGGGGCCTGGACGGACGGCATCGGGTGCCCCGATAGTACTCCACCCTTACTCCGCCGCTCCCCCGGGGTACCTCGACCTTGCAATCGTGCTCGACACCTGCTCCCGGCGCATCCTCGGCTGGTCGGTAAGCGAGAGCCTCGAGCGCGAGCTCGCCGTCTCGGCCCTGGAGAAGGCTTTCGCGAGGCGCCGCCCGGCGCCGGGCCCCGTCCATCGACCGACCGCGGCTCGCAGTACGCGAGCGGCGACTACCGCGATCTCGTCGAGCAAACCGGCCTTGTCTTCAGCATGAGCCCCAAGGGCGACTGCTGGGAGAGCGCCATGGCCGAGAGCTTCTTCAAGACCCTCAAGGTCGAGCTCGGCAGCCGGTTCCCTAGCCGGCAGCAGGCCCGCCGCGAGCTCCTCGAGTACATCAAGCGCTTCTACAACACCCGGCGGCTTCACAGCGGCATCGGCTACCACAGGCCAGCCGAGTACGAGCGGCTCGTGGCGCTCCAGGAGGCTGCGTGACCCCCAGAGGGCAGTCCCCCACCGAGGGCTGAGGCCGATCCTTTTTGAGGCCCGGCCCCAGCCCCTCCCCCGCCCGGTGGAAACTGGGACGACTCACGCTACCAAAACCGGCCACCGAACCGGGGCAGGCCCGGGGGTGCCTCAGTTCGCCGCTCCACTCCAAGGGCGTACACGCGCCGCCTGCCTCGGCTTGCACTAACTCACCTCATGTGCGAAACTACGCGCTCCCTGACGTACGTGCCCGGGAGTTCGCTCATACACTGTCTTGCATATGGCGAGAACCTGACGGGATCCGGGACTGGCTCGCCTCCTACTAAAGGGAGCACGTTCGCAGGAGAAGCCGACAGCCTCGGAAGCCTCAACAAAGGGCCAATCCACCACCTTCGGCATCACGCACTGGTCCGAGATCCAGGGCGTGCGGT
>DATLFI010000335.1:0-6188 GCA_035524895.1 Thermoanaerobaculia bacterium
CGGCGTCTCGGGCATGCCGGGCTGTCTGAGCTACGTGGTGGCGAAGGACACCACGGACGAGGACGCGCTCTGGATCACCGAGGTGTGGGACACCAAGGAGAGCCACGCCGCCTCGCTCTCGCTGCCTTCGGTGCGCGACGCGATCGCGAAGGGCAGGCCGCTCATCGCGGGCTTCGGCGAAGGCGTGGTCACGGTGCCGGTGGGAGGACACGGCCTGACGCCCGCCGCGACCCGGTGAAGCCCGGTCCGGGTCGCGCCGCCAGCCGTGAGGCGCCGCACCTCAGCCACCCAGGCGCGCGATGCGTTTCTGCGCCTCGGCGAAGTGCGAAGAGCCCTCCGCGACCAGGCGGTAGGCCTCGAGTGCACGCTCTCGTTCGACACCGCGACGGTCGAGGTGGCGTGCAGCCTTCAGCAGGCGCCGACCTACACCGTAGAAGAGCCGCCTGGCCAACCAGCGGAGGGCGAGGAACGTCAGCAGCAAGGTCGAGCCCAGCAGCAGCAAGGCGCCGAGCGGCGTGCCCGGGCCGAACCCGAGCGCCACCGTCAACACCACCAGGAGAAAGCCGAGCGGGAACCCGACCAGCCCAGCCACCACCAGGCGAAAGCTCCAGGAGCGACGCCGCTTGTCAGGAGCCGTCATGCGACCTCAGTCCCACGCGCCATCCGGGATCGGCCGCGCCTCGACGATCTCGACCAGCACGCCGTCGGGTCCCACCACGAAGAAGCTGCGAAAGCCGTAGCGCGGGTGCTCTGCGATCTCGGCCGCGATCTCGACTCCCGCAGCGCGCATGCGCCCGAGCACCGGCTCGATGTCCCGATACGAGAACGCGACGTGGTCGAGCACGTGCCCGCGCGTGGGCAGGAGCTCCCGCAGCGGCGGCTCGCGCCACCACTCCGGCAGCGGCTCCGTTTCGGGGGTGCCATAGACCACGAAGCTCACGTTGTCGGCGCGGAAGCCGTTCGACCACGCGCGGGCGCTATCACCAGGCTGCGGCTTCGGCACGTGCTCGCGTCGCGGCACCAGACCGAGGTGGTCGCGGTACCAGCCGGTGGTGTCGTTGACGTCGCGCGCGAGCAGGTGCACGTGCGCGAAGCGATGGTGGCCCATGGTGTTGACCTCGATCATCTCGCGGTCGGGTCCGTACCAGTAAGTCACCCAGGTCTCGGTGTTCGGGATGCGGTAGATCGGCGTGTGCTCGCGCACCCCGCGGGAGAGGAGCCAGTGCTGCGTCGCCGCCACATCCGTTGCGCCCCACCCGATGTGCCAGAGCCCGGTGCGCGACTCGGAGCGCGGCGGCGTCGACACTGGTTCGAGCAGCAGGAACGAGCGTTCGACGTAGAGCGCGTCGGCGCGTTCCGCGTAGCGGATCGGCTGCGCCCCGAAAGCGCGCCGGTAGAAGTCCACCGTCGCCGCGACGTCGGTGACGTTGAGGTGGACGTGGTGGAAGCGAGCCGGCTCGGGAGGCGAGGACGGCCCCTGCGCTGAGCCGCTCCGGCCGTCGGCATTCTCGATTCGATCCACGTCCGCCAGCTCGAACAGCAGCCACGCGTCGGGGTCCAGCACCAGCTCGTCGGGCCTCGCGGCTACCGGCACCGCCAGGCTGGCCGACCGACCCGACAACTCGAGGCGACCGCGCGCGAGCTCCTTCCCCGCTCGTCGCAGCGCGACCTCGAGCGGGAACCGGAACGCCGGCTCCGCCTGCACCTGCTCGAGATCGACGCGCACGACACCGCCCGCCGCGCTCGGATCAGCCGTGGACGCGGCCGCCGGCTCGAAGCTCCAACGCGCTTCGAGCCGTGGGTGCCCGGGGCGTCTGAGCCACTGGTCGAAGAACGGCCGCAAGTCCACCTCGGCCACCTCCTCGAACACCGCGCGCACCTCGCCGGTGTCGGCGTTGCCGTGCGCGAACCGCCGCACCACGAGCTCGACCGCGTCCCAGAACGCGCGCTCGCCGATCTCCCGGCGCAACATGTGGAGCACGAAGCTGCCCTTGCGGTAGGCAAGCGCGTCGAGCAGGTCGCCCGGTCGCTCGTAGTCCTCGCGCACCACCGGCACGGGATGGTCGCGGCCGTACGACAGCACCAGGGCACGATCCTCGCGCAGGCGCTCGACCATTGCGTCCCGGCCGCGCGTCAGCTCGAAGTAGCGGTGCGCCAGGTAGGTGGCGAAGCCCTCGCTGAGCCAGAGGTGCGGCCAATCGCTCTCTGTGACCGCGTTGCCGAACCACTGGTGAGCGACCTCGTGAGCGACGAGCGCCTCCACGCGATCACCGCCGGACACCACGCCCTCGTGGTAGAAGATGGCCCCTGCGTTCTCCATGCCGCCGTAGCGCGTCTTCGACTGGACGTTCGCGAGCTTGGCGTAGGGAAACGGCCCGAGCTGTGCCTGCAGCACCTCGAGCACGCGCTTGGCGACCGCGAGCTCCGCGAAGCCGGAGTCGCGGTCCTGGGGGAACACCCACGTCTCGACCGGCACGCCGCCGGGCGCGGCGACCAGCTCGACCGCGAAGCGGGCGACCCCCACGACCATCAACTTGGAGGCCAGCGGTGCCGTGGTCTCGTAGCGGGTGCGGCGCGCTCCGCCCGGCAGATCGATGACTTCGCGTCGCACCCCGTTCGACACCACCTGGTAGTGGGCGGGCGCCGTCACCTCGAACGACACGTAGGCCTTGTCGGAGGGGTGGTCGACGGTGGGCAGCCAGTGACGAGCGCGGTCGGGCCAGTTGTCGCCGAAGAAGGTGCGGTCGCCGTGGCGATTGGCGCCGATGATCAGCCCATCGGCCGGCACGCCGCCGTAGCGGATGCGATAGCGCCCGAGCTCTCCGGCGCGGCTCGGCGCCTCGAGCTCGGCGACCAAGTCGTCACCGGCGTGATGGAAGCGCAGCGGCAGGGTCGTGTCGGACGATCGTTCCCCCAGGTCAGCGACCTCGCCGACGGACATGCCGCGCTCGCCGTCGCCGCTGCCCGGCGGAGCCACCAGGTCGAGCCGCAGCTCGCGGTGACCGTCCTCGCGCCAGCGCAGGATCACCGTCGCTTCACCTTCGATGCGGTCGGTGTCGTCGCGCAGGTGGAGCGCGAAGTGGTAGCGCTCGACGTCGAGATCGCCGCGAGGCCGGTCGGTCGCGCCCGCGGCACTGGCGGCGGCGAGCAGCGCGCCGGCCGCGAGGCCGCGCGACGCTGCGGACGCGATAGAGTGGAAATTCATTCTGTCGATCGCTCCCGGCGCCGCGGGGGATGTTACCCGGCGCCGCCCCTTCCCGCCCCCGCAGGAGTCAGCCATGACCCGTCCCGGCCTTCGTCGCGCCTTGCTCCCCCGACTCGCCCTCTTCTCGCTCGCGCTCGCCATGGTGCTGTTGCTGACCGCGGCCTGCGGCTCGGGCGAAGACGCGTACTCCGCGCGCATCGTGCGCACCGCCCACGGCGTCGCGCACATCTACGCCGACGACCTGCCCAGCCTCGGCTACGGCGAGGGCTACGCGCAGGCCCAGGACCACCTGTGCACGGTGGCCGACCAGGTGGTGAAAGCGCGCGGCGAGCGGGCACGCTGGTTCGGCCCCGGCGAGGAGGACGCGCACCTCCAGAGCGACATCACGATGAAGGCGCTGCGCATCCACGAACGTGCCGGCGACGACCTGGCGCGACAGCCGCAGGACTTCCGCGACTGGTACGACGGCTACGTCGCGGGTTACAACGAGTACCTCGGGGAGACCGGCGTCGACGCGGTCTCCGGCTGGTGCCGCGGTGCCGAGTGGGTCGCCCCGATCACGGCACAGGACCTCGCGGCGTATCACCGCGTGGTGACGGTGACCAGCGTCAACTTCGCGTCGATGATCGCGACTGCGGAGCCCCCTACGCCTGCGGGCGAGGCCACGTCGGCCTCCGCTGCGAGCGCGGAGCCACAGCGGTCCGACAGCTTCTCCGGTCTCGCCGCGCTCGACGCGATCGAGGAAGTGGCGCTCGCCTCCAATGGCTGGGCGCTGGGTCGCGACCTCGCCGCTGCAGGCAAGGGCATGTTGCTCGCGAACCCGCACTACCCCTGGGTCGGCTCGAACCGCTTCTGGGAGAAGCACCTGGTGATCCCCGGCGAGCTCGACATCTACGGCGTGGGCCTGATCGGCATCCCGGGGGTCGCGATCGGCTTCAACGAGGCGGTCGCCTGGACCCACACCGTATCCGCGGGCAAGCGCTTCACGCTCTACGCGCTGGACCTCGTGCACGGCTCCCCGACCCGCTACCGCTACGACGACGGCGAGCGCGAGATGACTTCGCGGACGGTGGAGGTCGAGGTGCGCGGTGACGACGGCACGGTCGAGACGGTACAGCGCACTGTCTGGTTCAGCCACTACGGCCCGATCCTCGACTTCCCGAACGTCGGCTGGAGCGCCGAGCGGGTGCTGGCGCTGCGCGACGCCAACGAGGACAACGACGAGGGCCGATTGCAGTGGATGGCGATGAACCGTGCCGGGAGTCTCGCCGAGTTTCAGGCGGCGCACGCAGAGCACAGCGGCATTCCTTGGGTCAACACCGTCGCCGCCTCGGCCGAGGGCACGGCCTGGTATGCCGACACCTCGTCGACGCCGCACCTGTCCGAGCCAGCCATCGCGCGCTGGCAGGAGCTGCGCGATGGCGGTGACCCGCTGGTACAGGCCCTGTGGCAGCGCGGCATGGTGGTGCTGCCGGGCGGCGACTCGGCCTTCGAATGGCTCGACGACGTGGCAGCCCGCGACCCCGGCGTCGTGCCCTACGCGAAGATGCCGCAGATCGAGCGTGCCGACTACGTGTTCAACGCCAACGACAGCTACTGGCTACCGAACTCGCAGGCGCTGCTCACCGGCTACTCGCCGCTCCACGGCGACGAGGGCACGCAGCGTTCCCTGCGCACGCGCAACAACGACCTCACGCTCTCGAACCTCTCCCCGGACCAGCCAGCCGGCGACGACGGCAAGTTCACACTCGACGAGCTCGGCGACGCGATCCTGTCGAACCGGAGCCTCGCCGCCGAGATGCTGCGACCCGAGCTGCTCGGCCGCTGCGCCCGGACGCCGCGAGTCGCGGTGGATGGTGCGACCGTCGATCTGAGCGCTGCCTGCGAGGTGCTCGCCGGGTGGAACGATCGCTTCGACCTCGATAGTCGTGGGGCGGTCCTGTTCCGCGAGCTCATGGGCCAGTACACCCCAGCCGACCTCGAGAGCGGAGGGCGGCTCTTTGCGGTGCCGTTCGATCCGGCAGACCCCATCGGCACCCCGCGCGGCCTGGCACCTGCCGGACCGCAGGGCGACGTCGCCCTGCAGAACCTGGCACGAGCCGTGCGGCTCCTCGAGAGCCGCGGCATCGCGCTCGACGCGACGCTCGGCGAGCTGCAGTACGCCGACAAGGCGGGTCGCCGCATGCCCGTGCACGGCGGCCACGGCGCCTACGAGGGCGTCATGAACATGCAGCAGAACAGCCGCAACACGACCTCTCTCGAGCCGATGGACAGCCCCCCGTCGGTCGAGGGGAGCCGCTTCCTCACCGAGAGCGGCTACCCGGTGGTCCACGGGTCGAGCTTCCTGATGGTGCTCGAGTACACCGAGCAGGGACCCAACGCCAAGGCGTTCCTCACCTACGGCCAGTCCGGCGATCCCGAATCGCCGCATTTCACGGACCAGACCGAGCTCTACGCGAAGAAGGAGTGGCGCAAGATCCTCTTCGACCAGAGCGAGATCGAGGCCAACAAGGTCAGCGAGACCAAGCTCACTTCGAAGCAGCGCCGCGCGGCGGCGTGAGCGGCTCCGGCAACGGCAGCGTCAGGCCCGCTTGATCAGGCCAACCAGGAACAGCAGCAGGACAGCACCCAGAAACGCCGTCAGCAGGCTACCGATCAGGCCGCCGAAGGCGATGCCGAGCGCGCCCAGGACCCAGCCTCCGAGCACGGCTCCGATGATGCCCACCACGATGTTACCGAGCAGACCGAGGCCGCGACCTCGCATCATCTCGCTCGCCGCCCAGCCGGCGATGCCGCCAATGATGAGGAACAGCAAGAGCGAAGTGAGATTCATGGTCGCCTCCCTAGCAGCCCGTGGTGGAACCCCCGTGGGCTGCGTTGGGAGCGCCGTGGGGCCGGATGCTCATGCGGTGCGCGGGGAAGGTCCTTCGCCTGCAGGGGCTCTACCGGCGGCTCGGCGTTGGCGCGGGAGCGGTGGCGATGC
>DATLFI010000336.1:0-9208 GCA_035524895.1 Thermoanaerobaculia bacterium
GCCGCACCGGCGAGGCGTTGCGAGCTTGGGAGCGCGCGCTCGAGATCGAGCCCGGCGACTACGACGTGCTCTACAACTTCGCTCTCGTCGCGGCCGAGGCCGGCGAGCGCGAGCGCGCGCTCGGGGCGTTCCGGCGCTTCGTGGCGGAGGCGCCGCCGGCGCGGTACGGCTCCGACCTCGACAAGGCGCGCGCTCGTCTGCGCGCGCTGGAGTCCCGGTGACCGGAGTCCGGGGGACCGGCGGTCTCGACCGGTCGCCTCGACACGCACCGTCGCCCGCGCGCCTCGTCGCGTCGCGCTCGGCGCTCGTTCTTGGGCTCGTTCTTGCGCTCGTTGTCGCGCTCGCGGCCTGCGGCGGCCCGGAAAAGGGCGGCGGCGCGGCCCGGCTGCCGCTGCTGCCACCCGACACTCCGTTGGTCCTGATCTCGATCGACACGCTGAGGTCCGACCGGCTGCCCGCCTACGGTTATCGCAACGTCGAGACCCCGGCGATCGACCGACTGCGCGCCGACGGCGTGCTGGTCGAGCGTGCCTACTGCCACATGTCGCTGACGCTGCCGTCGCACGCCTCGCTGTTCACCGGCCTGCGTCCCGACCAGAACGGCGTCCGCGACAACATCGGCTATCGGTTGCGAGACGACCTGCCGACGCTCGCCGAGCTGCTGCGCGCGCGCGGCTACGCGACCGGCGCCGCGGTCTCGAGCTACGTGCTGCGCCGCGCCACGGGCGTCGGGCGTGGCTTCGAGTTCTACGAGGATGCGATCGTGGTCGAGAGCGGCGTCGACCTCGGAGGGCTCCAGCGCCCCGGCGGCGAGACCCTCCAGCGCGCTCTGCGCTGGCTCGACGACACGGCGGCACAGCGGCCGGGCGCGGCACCGTTCCTCTTCTTCCACATCTACGAGCCGCACAGCCCCTACACCCCGAGCGAGCCCTTTGCGTCGCGCTACGCCGATCCGTACGACGGCGAGGTCGCGGAGGCCGATGCCATCGTCGGGCGGCTGCTCGACGAGCTCGAGGCTCGCGACCTCTATCGCCGATCCGTGGTGGTCCTGCTCTCCGACCACGGCGAGGGGCTCATGGACCACGGCGAGATGGAGCACGAGGTGCTGCTCTATCGGGAGATGTTGCAGATCCCGCTCCTCGTCAAGCTCCCCGAGGGCGAGCGCGCCGGCGAGACCGTGAAAGCCCCCGCGCAGGTCGTCGACGTGCTGCCGACGTTGCTCGATCTGCTCGGCATCGAGCGCCCGACCGGGCTCCCCGGGGAGAACCTGTTCGCGCTCGATCTCCTCCCCGACGGCGCCAGCCAGCGCCAAATCCTCGCGGAGAGTGTCTACCCGAGGTTGCACTTCGGCTGGCGCGACCTGGCCTCGGTCATCGAGGGCCCGCATCACCTCATCGAGGGCGCCTCGGTGGAGCTCTTCGACCTGGTCGCCGATCCGCGGCAGCAGCAGGATCTCGCTTCCCGGCAGCCTGAGCTGACGAGCCGGCTGCGCCGAGCTCTGGCGTCGTGGGACCGCGAGATCGCGCCGCCCGGCGCAGTCGACGAGGAGACACGGCGCCAGCTCGCCGCTCTCGGTTACGCCGCGGCGAGTCCCGCCACCGCCCTGCGCCCGCGGAGCGAGCTACCCGACCCGCGCACCAAGATCCACCTGCTCGAGGCTTTGGGAGAGGCGTCGAGGCTCTACGGAACCGGACGCCTGGACGAAGCGGCGGCCGCGTACCGGCGTCTGGTCGAGGACGAGCCCGGAATGGTCTTCGCCTGGGAGCAGCTCGGCAAGAGCCTGCGCAAGCTGGGCGATCTGGATTCGGCGCGCGGCGCTTTCCTGCGGGCTTACGAGCTCTCGGACGGGGCGCCGCAGGTTGCACTCTCGCTCGCCGAGATCGAGCTGTTCCAGGGTCGTCTCGACGAAGCCGAGGCGCACGCCGTTCGGGCGCTGCCGAGCCACGAGACCGCCGCGGATCTCCTGGCGCAGATCGCGCTGCGTCGCGGCGACCTCGGCGGCGCGGAGGCTCTCGTGCGCCAGGCGCTCGAGAGCCGTGGCACGCGGGTCGAGCCGCTGGTCACGCTGGTCGAGCTGCGGGTGCGTCAGGAGCGGTTCGCGGACGCTCTCGCGGTCTCCGAGCAGGCGCTGTCGGAGTTCGCCGCACGACCCGACCGCGAAGTCCTGCGCGGCCTTTTCTACCAGCGCGGATTGGCGTTCGCCGGGCTGGGCCGGCCGCGCGAAGCGATCCAGGCTCTGGAGCAGGAGATCGAGCTCTCTCCGCAGGAGCTCGCACCGTATCCCCGACTGGCGTTCCTCTACACCGTCGAAGGCAACGGTGCCCGGGCCGCGCAAACGCTGCGTCTGATGGTCGAGAGGAATCCAGGACCCCGCGCGCAGGCCGAGGCGGTGCGCGCACTGCGCGCCCTCGGCGACCAGGCTGCCGCCGACCGGCTCCTGCGCAGCGCGCTCCAACGCTGGCCTGGCGATCGCGACCTCGAGTCCCTGCGCGACGCGCGATCCACGGCGGGCTGAGCCTCAGCGGCGCTCCAGGTCCGCACGCAATCGCGAGAGCAGGGCCCTGAGATCCGTGCGCTCGGGGGCGAGGGCGATCGCGGCCTCGAGCTCCGAGCGTGCTCCGACCTCGTCTTCCAGCGCGAGACGGGCGAGCGCCCGAAGGTGATGGGTCTCTGCGGTGGCGGACATCTCTTCGAGCACCGCGAGCGCCTCTTGCGGCGCTCCCCTACGCAGCCTCTCGCGCGCGACGTCCAGCTGCGCCTGCTCCAGGCCGGACCGCCTCGTGTGCTCCTGGTGCTCGCTGTAGAGCCTCTGGAACTCCCGCATCTCTCGGCCGGCGGCCGCCGCCTCGCCGGCGCGCCGGAGCGCCGTGGCCAGTCCGTAGCGCGCCTGGTAGTCGTCGGGCGCTGCCTCTACGGCACGAGCGTAGGCGCGCGCGACCTCGCCCGCCGGAATGCCCGCCTGGGGGTTGCCGCTCGCTGCCTCGAGCAACCGCGCGCGCTCGATCAGGAGATCGGGCCCGTCGTAACCGTGCCGGGCGGCGTTCTCGATGGCCTGCAGCGATTCCTGGAAGCGTCCACCCCAACCGAGCAGGCGGCCGAGCTGGAACCACGCATCGGCGTCCCGCGGCGCCGTTTGCAGGAGGCTCCGATACGTCAGCTCGGCGGCCTCGACCTTGCCGTTCTCCCACTCGGCGGCGGCGAGCAGGTGCAGCACGCGAGGGTTCCCCGGCGACAGCGCCGCCGCTTCCCGTAGGGCTGCCTCGGCGCTCAGGAACTGCCGCGCGCGTAGGTGCGCGTCGCCCAGGGTCGCGAGGACGGCGGGGTGGGGGGCCAGCACCTCGAGTGACCCTTCGAGCAGCGAGAGGGCGGCTGCGTCGTCGGCGCGTCGAAGGTGCCGCTCGGCGGCTCGCGCGATCGGGGGAATCGCCTCCGGCTCGCGACCGAGGAGCCGGAGCGCTGCCGCTCGACCCAACAGCGCGGCCTGGGAGTCGGGGTCTTCGACCAGCAGGCTGCGGAACTCGGCCTCCGCTGCGACGGCATCGCCGCGCGCGAGCAGGTCCTGGGCCCTTGCCAGCGACTCGGAGTGCGCAGTGGGTTCCGGCGCGGGCGGTGGCGTCCCCGCGCTCCCGGGCGTGGCCGAGGCGAGGAGGGTCGAGAGCAACGAGGCCGCGAGGTGTGCGCTGGTGCAGCTCATGAGGGATAGCACGCGTCTCTCTTGCTTCGAGCTTTGCCTCGAGCAAGCGAATCGCGATGCCTCGATTCTTCCCCGAGCCGCGGCATCGACGCCACCCTGGGCCACCCTGGGCCACTCTGGCCGCGGGTAGACCGTCGCTCGCCACAACGAAAAAGGGCCGGGAGCTTCCTCCCGGCCCTTCCTCGACGCGAGACCTGAGGCGGGCTGGCCGCCCAGGCTCACGAAGCGCGGACTACTTCCAGCCCAGGCGAACGCCGAGGCGGTAGATCCGCGGGCTGACGTTGTCGCTCAGGAAGAACGCGTTCCCCGCGGTGACACCCCGCTCACGCGACAGCTCGGTACCCTCGTTGGTGACGTTGAACACGTCGATGCCGAAGGTGAAGTTCACCGCCGAGGCCAGCGCGAACTCCTTCTCGAGACGAATGTCAGCGGTCATGATGTCGTCCAGCCGGTAGTCGACGTAGTCGTCGACCACGCGGATGGTGCGGTTGACGCCGTCCGAGGTCCGGATACCCGCGGTGTAGGGCGTCGGGTAACCCTCGCGCGCCTGGAGGGCTGCCGAGAGGTTGAAGCCCCACGGCCGGTCCGGGGCGACCTGGTACATGCCGGTCAGGTTCGCCGACCAGGTCGACTGCAGGAAGCGCTCTCCCTTGCCCGAGCCGGTCTCGCGAGTGATGAAGGTGTCGCCATCGACCTCACCGCCGTCGAACCCGGCCGAGATGCCGTTGAAGTTCGGGTCGGAGTTGTCGATGTACTCCTGGTCGATGGACCACTCCGCATCTTCGAAGTTCACGAAGCCGCGCAACATCCACCGGTTGGCCAGCCGCTTGGTGAACGAAACCGCAGCACCGAGGTAGTCGCGCTCTCGCGAACCGTTCAGCAGGAGGCTGCCGCCGGTGAAGTCGAAGTCGCTGCCCAGAGCGAACAACGGGACGTTGTACGTCGAGGCGGGACCACCCGACAGACCGCCCGGAATGGTGCCGGTCAGGAAACCGTCCGGAACGTAGTCGTTCTTGCGGATCGTGCGCACCGCGCCCGTCACCGGGTCGCGGAGCAGCGTCCGCGTCTCGAGGATGTCCTCGACGTTGCGCGCGGTCACCGAGAGACCGATCACGAACTCGGGCAGCAGCGCGTGCTCGAGGTTGAGCACCAGCTCGGTCGTGGTCGGCGCGTCGAGACCCGGATCGGTGATGCTCGGGTTGACGAGGGCCGCAGGATTGGCCGCGTCGAACCCGTTGGCGAAGGCGAGCTGGCTCAGGTCGTTGAACTCCGCGCCGGTGCCGGTGTACTTCGTGTTGCTATAAGGCCGCACGAAGTACGCGTAGGCTGAGCCCGCGGGGTTGGTGCGGGTCACCGTGCCGACGCCGAGCTGGTCCGCGAACTGAGCCAGGGAGGCCCGGAGCAGGGTGTCGCGGTTCTTGCCCAGCGCGTAGGTGAGGCCGACGCGCGGGTGGATGGTCTGCCAGGAGAACTCCTCGGAGCCGCCCTGGTAGTTGAGCGCCGGCAGCACGTTCGGCACGAGCGGGTTGGCCGGCACGTTGTACGCCTCGTTGACGCCCGACTGGTCGTCGTAGCGCAGGCCGAGGTTGACTGTGAACTTGCCGAAGGTCAACGTGTCCTGAGCCCAGAACGAGGCGTACTCCATGGTCGTCGGCGTGGAGACGCCGCGCTTGGCGACCAGGAAGCTCGTCGAGGTGGTGTTGAACGTGAAGATGTTGCGGCCCGGCCAGGTGAAGTCGGAGAACGACTCGTAGGTCCGGAAGCGACCGCCGACCTTCAGCTCGTGGCTGGTGCCGCCGGTGTTGAAGAAGTACGAGGCGTCGGCCTTGAGCTCGTCGTTCGGACCGATCGCGTTGCCCGACAGGTAGTTGTCCGCCCAGACGCCGTCCGCGCGGCGCCAGACCTCGGGGGCATCGGGCCCGGTGCCGCCTTTGGCGGCGAGCGCGAAGCCGAAGTCACCCAGGGAGTAGGAGCCGGTGACGAACAGGTTCGACGAGACCACGTGGGTGTCCTCGAAACGGAAGATCGCCGAAGGGCCACGCTGGTTCCAGGTGGTGATGTCGGGACGCGTGATCGCCGCGCCGCGGCCGAACTTCAGCTTGTCGCCGTTGACCCACGACGCGACGGCCGAGTTGGCCTGGGTGAACTGTACGTTCGCCTTGAGGCCCTGGTTCTCCAGGATGGTGTCGTCGGCGCCGCCGCCGGCGTTGTTCTGCTGGACGTCGTTTTGACCCCACGAGCCCCACAGCCAGAAGTGGTCGCGGATCACCGCGCCGCCGGCCTCGAAGCCCATGTCCTCGATCTCGCGGATCTGGGCGCCCGCGTACCGGCTGGTGCATCCAGGGCGCGTCTCGCCCGCGAAGCACTGCACACCACCGCCCCGGGCGGAGTTGTTGCCGAGATCCTCGATACCCACGTTCGGCTGCGACTGCTTCATCGCGCCGCCGAAGTAGCCGCCGGCCTTGGTGTTGTAGAACCGAGCGGAGCCGCGGAACTCGTTGCTTCCGCGCTTGGTCACCAGGTTGACCGCGACGCCCGCGGTGCTCTTGGTGACGTCGGTGCCGCCGGTGCTGAACTGCATCTCGGCGAACTGGTCGAAGTCGTAGTAGGTCGGCGACGCGCCGGTGGCGCGCATGTCGGTGACTTCGATGCCGTCCATGGCGAACACGTTCTGGTTGCCCTCGACGGCCTGGGCGCGGAACCCGGACTGCTGTCCGGACTCGTTGCCGCCGACGTTGATGCGGTCGACCAGCACGCCAGGGGTCTGGCTGAGGATCGCCCATGGGTCACGAGCGGTCGGGATCTTCTCGAGCTCGAGCTGGGTGACCGTGGTGCCGGTGCCGAGACGACGCTCGTCGAGGAGCGGGCTCTCGGAGGTGACGGTGATCGTCTCCTCGACTGCCGGGGTGAGGGCGAGCGGAACGGTGGTGTTCCGGCCGATGCGCACGTCGATACCTGGGTACTCGATGGAGCCGAAGCCCTCGAGGTTCGCCTTGAGGGTGTACGCACCCGGATCGAGGCTGAGGAAACGGAACTGCCCCTGCGAGTCGGTGATCTGCGCCTTCTCGGCGCCGATACCGGTCAGCGTCACCGTGACGCCGGGGAGGGGCGAGCCGTCGGAGTCGGCCACCGTGCCGAAGATGTTTCCGGTTACCGCCTGGGAAAAGGCGGCGCCGGAAATCAGCACGAGACCGAGGCTGAGCACTAGCGCCCAGCGAAGGAGTCGGAGGTCCTTCATTTTGGGATGGTCTCCTTGCGGTTGTTTGCAGCCTGCTCCGGACCCCGCGACGAGGCAGGAGCTTTAGCTGCGGTCTTGCTTGTGCCAGGTGTACAGCAAGCGACGTGCCATTTGGTGCGGCCGGCGCCAATCTGGCATCGAAGGTGTTGGCCAATGCCATCAGCCTGCGTCTTCAGGGTTTGGAGGGCACGCGGAGCGCTGTCGGAGATCCCGTGGACACTCGAGGGTCGCAGTGGATTCAGAGCGGTGAAGGTGATCCAACGCAATGGATCCAACGACTTGGGGAAATGCCGGACCGCCATGGAGCTGGAAGGGGGAGATCGCCGGATCAGGACGGAGGTGAGGCCGGGCCAGAGCAGGGGCCAGCGCCGCTTTCGCCGGTATTGTGTCGCACGTGACGGCGGCGCCCGCGGCACTGGTTCGGCGCTTGCAGGCTGGCCATGGCTGCGATTGCGGACGATGCGGACCTTCCGACTGGCCAGACCTGGCTCGAGCGGCAGGAGGCGGCGAGGCTCCCTGGCGGCCCGAGCCGCTGCGTGGGCATGCGTCGCACTGTGCCTCGGAAGCTGCAGCGCCTACGTGCCCTTCGACGCCCAAGCGCACCTGGGCGAGCAACTCGACGAGCGGGTCCCGCCGGAGCTGGTGGGCCGCGTCGAGTATCCGTTCCAGCTCGGGGACGCCGTCAAGGGGACGGCGCGCGGGCGCATCAACCCCGCCGCTACCGAGTCGCGCCGAACCGAAGCGATCCTGGAGTTCATCTTCGGTTACCTCGACCTGCAGTACGCGTTGTCGCCGACGCGCAGCGCGGATCAGACCTTCGCATCCCGCCAGGGCAACTGCCTCTCCTTCGTCAACCTGTTCGTCGGGCTCGGGCGCGAGCTCCGACTGAATCCGTTCTACGTCGAGGTCGAGGACTACCAGCGCTGGAACTACCAGAACGGCGTGGTGATCAGTCGAGGCCACATCGTCGCCGGCATGCGCATCGATGGCAAGCTCTCGACGTTCGATTTCCTGCCGTACCAGGCCAAGAGCTATCGCGACTTCCGTCCGATCGACGATCTCACCGCAATGGCGCACCACTACAACAACCTCGGAGCCGAGGCTCTCATCTCCGGCGTGATCGGCGTCGCCGAGGACAACCTCCGCATTGCCGTGGCGTTGGCCCCCGCCTTCGACAAGGCGCGCAACAATCTCGGCGTCGTGCTGCTGCGCCAGGGCAAGCTGGCGGAGGCGATCGCGCTCTACGAAGAGTCGGTCGAGGTCGATTCCGAGAACGTGCCCATTCTCACCAACCTCGCGCGCGCCTACCAGCAGACGGGTCGCAGCGCCGATGCGGACCGGCTCTTCGACAAGCTGGAGTCGATCAACCAGACCAACCCGTTCTTCTACGTGTACCGAGGCGACCTGGCTTTGGGCCAGGGCGACACCGAGACCGCCCTCGACTACATGCGCCGCGCCTACAAGGTCGACGACGACCTTCCTGAAGTTCACATCGGCCTGGTGCGCGTCTACCTAGCTTTGGGAAAGTTCACCGAGGCACGGCACCATGTCGAACGGGCGCTGCGACTCGATGCCACCCACGAGGAGGCCCGCAAGTACGCGGCGCTGCTGCAGCAGCATCGTTCGACGGGCGACCCATGAGGCCCTGTGACTCTCGCCGACAGATCGCTACAATCGAACGGTTGCGGTAGGGACGGTTACGGTAGGGTAGCTCACGTCACCGGCCTGTGAGAATGCCGGGCACCGGACCGAGTGCGAGGGGGCGCGACCATCGCGAAACCGGGAGCCTGGGTGCAGGGTCGGCAGTCGATTCGCGGCGCGCCGGGGGACACCGGCCCCGCGGGAGGTGGAGCGATGCGAACGACGCCCACGACCTCGAACCCCTCCTCCAGGAGCCGCCGCGGCATTCGAGCTGGCCTGGCAGGGGCACTGGGGGTAGCGGCTGGGCTCCGCCCCGGCCGCGCGTTGCTAGCAGCCCGTGGTGGAACCCCCGTGGGCTGCGTTGGGAGCGCCGTGGGGCCGTATGCTCATGCGGTGCGCGGGGAAGGCCCTTCGCCTGCAGCGGCTCTACCGGCGGCTCGGCGTTGGCGCGTGAGCGGTGGCGATGCTGGGTCCATCGCTGAGCGAGCGCAACGCCGCAGACGGCCCCACGCCGCCCCAACCGCCTGGGGCGCGGGGGTTTGCGGCCGCTGGCTGCGTTGGGCCTCCTGCACGATGTCACCGCATCGCGTTCGTCGGCCACGCCTTGCCAGCGGCCGCAGATCCCCGCGCGCAGC
>DATLFI010000337.1:0-2450 GCA_035524895.1 Thermoanaerobaculia bacterium
GGACGCCGTAAGCTACGGCTCTGGGGACACCCAGTTTTACGCATATCGGGAGTTGACGCTGCCGCTGTGGGCGGCAGACTCCGCGTTGCCATGCGACGTGGAGGGGACCGATGGCCAAGCTGGGAGAGGAGCAGGTGATGGTAGCTCGACAGATGGTGGGTCGCGGCGTCTCCGTCCGTCAGGTCGCTCAGCAGCTGGGGGTGACGGAAGGGGCGCTGCGCTATCGGCTTGGCAAGTCGGCCGCGGAGGAACGACCGGACGGTCGCTCGCTTCAGCCTACGGCGGTGGCCGGCTACGAGGAGGCAGCCCACGCGATCCTGGAACGGTTGGGGTGCCGGCGGGTGAGCGGCTCGGGCCGGCCGGTCCAGGCGCGGACGGTCTACGAGACCCTGGTTCGCGAGTTCGACTATCCGGGCAGCTACCGGGGGGTGGTACGCTACCTCCGCCGCCGCTACGGGGTGCCGCCGGTGCGGGCCTACCGACGGGTGGAGACGCCGCCCGGGGTGCAGGCGCAACACGATTGGTTCGAAGCCGTCACCGAGCTGGGTGGCGAGCGGGTGCGGCTGCCGATGCTGGTCGGCACGCTCTCCCACAGCCGGGCACGCTTCGCGTGGGCGAGTCGGGAGGCGAGCCAGCTGGCGTGGCATACGGGGCACCTCGAGCTGTTCCGCCGCTACGGGGGCGTCCCGCTGTGGGTGCGGATCGACAACCTGAAGGCGGGCGTGGCTTCGGGAGCGGGCCCGACCGCGGTCGTGAACGCCAGCTATCGCGTGTTCGCGCAGACGTGCGGCTTCCAGGTGGATCCATGCCGGCCGGCGCGGGGCTCGGACAAGGGCAAGGCGGAGCGCTCGGTGCGCACGTTCCGCCAGGCCTTCGGCGATCTGTTCCGCCGCTCGTGGGACGATCTCGAGTCCCTGCAGCGGGCTCTCGACCGGCGGGCGCGACGGCTCGCCGAGCGGCTCCGCTGCCCGGTCACGGGAACCTCGGTGACCGAGGCCCATCAGGTCGAGCGCTTCGCGCTCCAGCCCGTGCCCAAGCTCGGCGAGCCGTTCGACGTGGTGGTCGCGCGGCGGGTGAGCCGTGATTGTCTGGTCTCGTTCGAGGGGCGCCGCTATAGCGTGCCGTTCGCGTGGGTCGGCCACGACGTCGAGGTGATGGGGACGCTCTCGGCGGTGGTGATCCGTGCCGCGGGTGGGGAGATCGCTCGCCATCCGCGTCGCACGCCAGCGCGCCTGGTCCTCGACCCCGATCACTTCGAAGGGGCCTCCACGGATCGGGTCCTACGGCCCACGCCGCTCGGCCGGCGAGCCCGCCTCCAGCTGGCCGGACTCTCCGGCCCTTCGTTTGAGCACCTGATCCGCCTCCCAGAGGCGGTTGCTCTCGTCCGTCCCATCGCTGCCTACGTCCAGCTCGTGGAGGCCGCCCGATGACACCTAAGCCGAAGGTCGACCTCGACCGGCTGGCGGCGCAGTGCGCCGCGCTCCAGCTCGCCCACATCGCCGAGTGCCTGCCAGAGCTCGTCGAGACCGCCACGCGCGAGGAGGCAACTCCGATCCGCTTCCTGGAGCAGGTTCTCGAGCGCGAGATCGAGTGGAAGACCGAGCGCCGGGTGGCCACCAGTCTCAAGCTCTCGGGGCTGCCCATCGGCAAGACGCTCGAGAACTTCGACTGGGCGTTCCAACCGCGGGTCGACCGCAGCCGGGTCGAGTCGCTCGCCACCTGCGCCTACGTGCGGCAGCACGACAACGTGCTGTTCCTGGGGCCGCCCGGCGTGGGCAAGAGCCATCTGGCCACCGCCCTCGGTGTCAAGGCGATCAAGAACGGCTTCTCCGTCACTCACTTCCTCTTGGACGACCTGATGCACGCCCTCAAGCAGGACGCCGCCATGCCACCCGCGCGGCTCCGGGCCAAGCGCTACCTCAACAACGCGCTCCTGATCATCGATGAGGTCGGCTTCCGACCGCTTGACCGCCACGAGGCCAACCTCTTCTTCCGCCTGGTGTCGGCCCGCTACGAGAAGGGCGCCATCATCCTGACCTCCAACAAGCACGTCCAGGACTGGCCCGAGATCTTCGCCGGCGACGAGATCCTCACCACTGCCATCCTCGACCGGCTGCTGCACCACGTTCACATCGTCCACATCGATGGCCGCAGCTACCGGCTGCGCGAGATCGGCGAGCTGCTCCAGGGACCGGCCCCCGGCTCGCCTTCACCTCAGCTCAGGAAGGGAGAGAAGCACCCCGTGCTGACGAGCTCCGGTGCGTAAAAGTGGATGTCCCCAGACTGCGTAAATCTGGGTGTCCCTTTACAGCGCCCGGTCGTAGAGCAGGAGCTCCGCGATCTGACCGTCGAAGCGGGCACTGGTGCTGGGCTCGGTCATCCCCACCAGATAACGGTTGAAGGGCGTGTGGATCGGGCCCGATATCGCCACCGAGCCCTCCGCAACCCCG
>DATLFI010000338.1:0-3542 GCA_035524895.1 Thermoanaerobaculia bacterium
CGAGCGGGCCGACAACACCGCGCGCATCCTCGACGTCAAGTACCACGTGCTGCTGCCCGAGCGCGAGCGTGTGGGGGGCCCGCTCGACTACTTCCAGTGGGCCTCGATCCTGCGCTCGGTCTCCGCGCTCACCAGCTTCCACTGGGTCTACCGCCAGAGCGTGCAGCCCGGGTTGGTCGCGGACCTGCTGATCCTCAACCGCCAGATGCCGAGATCGCTCGTGAGCTGCTACTTGAGCATCAGCCGCAACCTGGACGCCCTCGCCGACTTCTACCGCCGCCAGGGGCGAGCCCAGCGCCGCGCGCGCGCCTTGCTCGCGGAGCGCGCCTTCGCGCTCGAGCTCGGCTACCGCATCGAGCACGGCGAGCCGTACTTCCATGACCTGCGCGAGCGCTGGTCGGAGGCGCTGCGCGCGGCGCACATTGCGATACCGCGTCCACCCTACGGTGAAGCGACCTGACGATGGGGACACACGGCGAAGACGAGATCGACTGGGACGAGTCGCTGCAAGACGCAGAGCAGGATCCGATGTCGGGGACTGCGACTCGCGTGTCTTGCCCATACTGCGGCGAGGACGTCGACATCTTCCTGGACCCGGAGTCCCGAGGTGAGATGGTGCACGACTGCGAGGTGTGCTGCCGACCATGGCAGCTCGAGGTTTCCTGGACGCGCGACGGGCGGCCGATCGTGCGCGTCGAGCCGATCTGAGATCGGGGTCGGCCAGCTTCGGCACGAACGCCGGGACTACGGGTAACGCAGAGTGGATGGTTCGTGGACAGAACGAGGCAGCCTGCTCGCAGGTCAAGGGGAGGCGGAGCCAGGGAAGCGCAGGTCGACGCGCGGGAGGCCCGCGGGCGTGCTTTCCGGCCAGCGGCGCGTGACCACCTTCGGTCGCGTGTAGAAGTGCACCCCTTCGGGGCCGTAGATGCCATGGTCACCGAACAGCGACGCCCGCCAGCCGCCGAACGAGTGGTGGCCCGCCGGCACTGGGATCGGCACGTTGATCCCAACCATCCCGGTCTCGACGCGATCTTCGAAGCGTCGCGCGGCGCCGCCATCGCGGGTGAACAGCGCGGCACCGTTGGCCCACGGGTTGCGGTTGATGAGCTCGATCGCCTCGTCGAGTGAGTCCGCGCGCACGATGCACAGCACCGGTCCGAAGATCTCGTCGCGGTAGATCGCCATCTCCGGGGTGACCCGATCGAACAGCGTCGGGCCGAGGAAGAACCCCTGGTCGCAGCCCGCTACGGCGCAGCCGCGGCCATCGCGCACCAGCTCAGCGCCCTCGGCGACGCCGCGCTCGACATAGCCACGCACGCGCCCGAGGTGCGCCGCGGTGACCAGCGGACCCATCTCGGCGCCCGGGTCGCTGGCCGGGCCGACGCGCAGCCGGTCGACACGCGATGCGATCCGCGGCACCAACTCGTCGCCGGCGTCGCCCACCGCGACCACCACCGAGACCGCCATGCACCGTTCGCCGGCCGATCCGTAGGCGGCCGAGATCGCCGCGTTCGCGGCCAGGTCGAGGTCCGCGTCGGGGAGGACGACCATGTGGTTCTTGGCGCCGCCGAGCGCCTGCACCCGCTTGCCGTGGCGCGCCGCGGTCTCGTAGATGAAGCGCGCCACCGGCGTCGAGCCGACGAAGCTCACCGCCGCCACGTCGGGGTGCTCGAGCAGTCGCGTCACTGCCACCGCGTCGCCATGGACGATGTTGAGGGCCCCTGGCGGCAGTCCCGCCTCCATGGCGAGCTTGGCTAGCAGGACGGGGGCCGAGGGATCCTTCTCGGAGGGCTTGAGCACGAAGGTGTTGCCGCAGGCGAGCGCGATCGGAAACATCCACAGCGGCACCATCGCCGGGAAGTTGAACGGCGTGATGCCGGCGACTACGCCGAGCGGCTCTCGCAGCGTGTAGACATCGAGGCCGCGCGCGGCGTCGTGGGAGAAGTCACCCCGCAGCAGATAGGGGATGCCGCACGCGAAGTCGAGTACCTCGAGACCGCGCTCGACCTCGCCCCGCGCGTCGGGCACGGTCTTGCCGTGCTCCTCTGCGATCGTACGCGCGAGGTCGTCGGTATGCGACGCCAGGAGCTCGCGGTAGCGGAGCAAGAGCCGGCAACGCTGGGCCGCGGGCGTGTCGCGCCAAGCCGGGAACGCCTCCCGCGCGGCCGCGACCGCGAGATCGACCTCCGCGACATCGGCGAAGGCAACCCGCCGCACTACCCGACCGGTGGCCGGGTCGTAGACCTCACCGGTGCGCGCGCCCGGCGCGGGAGAAAGCGCCGCGCCGGCGACGAAGTGGCCGAGGAGCTCGGTGGCGATTTCTTGCGCTGGGCTCATGACTCCGACTCCCGTGCGATGGCTCGGGCGCGACCACCAGTTTGCTGTCGCTCGCGGGCAGCGAAGGCGTGGCCACGACATGTCGGCTCGAAGAGCTCGAAGAACACGCCGCGCCGCCGCCGATCCTAACGGCGGTCGCGACGGCTATCATCGCCTGTCGTCTCCCCCGGGGACTACCGGAGTATCCATGACCTCGAGAAGGGCTCTGTTCCTCGGCAGCGGTGTGGCCGCTGGCGAGATCGTGATCGACAACCACCGCCTGGCGCGAGTGATCGAGACCAGCGACGAGTGGATCCAGGAGCGCTCCGGCGTCAAGCGCCGGCACTTCGTGCGCGCGGGCACCGGCTCGGCCGATCTGGGCGTCGTCGCGGCGCGGGCGGCGCTCGCGGACGCAGGTGTCGAGGCCGAGGAGGTCGACTACGTGGTGTGCGCCACCATGACGCCCGACCACTACTTCCCGGGATCGGGGACGCTGATCCAGCACGGGCTCGGAATCGCGCCGAGACCGGCGCTCGACCTGCGCCAGCAGTGCGCCGGCTTCGCGTACGGCATGCAGGTGGTCGACGCCCTGGTGCGCAGCGACGTCGCGCGCACCGTGCTGCTGGTGGGCTGCGACGTGCACACCTCGTTGATGCCGTTCTCGCCGCGTACCTGGGAAGCGATCTTGTCCGAGGAGGACCTCCGGATCGAGGACCCCGAGGAGCTGGCCTGGAACAACCGCTTCCGGCATCTGCTGGTGCTGTTCGGCGACGCTGCCGGCGCTTTTGTGTTTCGCGCGCACGATGTCGACGACGGTCGCGGCATCCTCGGCGCCGAGCTCTACGGCGATGGCGGCTCGCTGGATATCCTCCACGTGCCCGGGCTCGGCAGCAAGCGTCGCCCGATGATCGACCAGGCCCAGCTCCTCTCCGGCGACTGGGTGCCGGTCATGGACGGCAGGCAGGTGTTCAAGCTCGCGGTCACGCGCATGCCAGAGGTCACCCGCAGCCTGCTCGGTCGCTGCGGCTTCGGCCTCGAAGACCTCGATCTGCTGGTCATGCACCAGGCGAACCTGCGCATCTGCGAGGCTGCGCAGAAGCAACTCGGTCTGCCGGACGAGAAGGTGCACAACAACATCCAGGAGTACGGCAATACCACCTCGGCCACGCTGCCGCTGGCGTTCCACGAGGCGCGTGCCGCGGGTAAGGGGAGGGAGGGGGATCTGG
>DATLFI010000339.1:0-33752 GCA_035524895.1 Thermoanaerobaculia bacterium
GAGCTCGATCGCCGTCATCAGCGCCCCGAACGACTGAGGGCTGCCGTCGATGCCCACCAGGATGGTGTCGCGGTTGTCGTCGGCGAGGTCGTGGTGGCCATCGCCGTTGCCGCTCCCGTTCCCGTTGCGGCGGGGCCGCTCGGGCAGGCGCTTCACCACCCACACGTCCTTGTGGCTCGAGCGCGCTACCTGCTCGCATACCGAGCCGATCTGGCTATCCCGGACCTTGCCGATGCCGAAGGCACCGATCACTGTCAGGTCGTAGTCGGAGGCCATCATGTCGCGCACGATCTCGACGCGATGCTTGCCGTCCATCATGCGCGGCTCGAACTCCAGCCCGCTGTCCTGGCAGCGCTGCCGCATCGGCTCGAGATAGCTCTCGGAGATGAGCTGCAGACCCATGGTGATGAGACTGTCGTGGATGCGGCGCTGCCGCTCGAGCTCGGTTTCCTCGAGGTACTCCTCGGGGAGCGTGTACTCCATCTGCTTGAAGCGGTAGTCGTGCATGCTCGCGGCGTAGACGTGGCAGCCCACCAGTTTGGCCGAGAAGGAATGCCCGAGCGCCAGCGCGCAGTCGATGGCGCGGTTGGAATGATCCGAGTTGTCGACCGGCACATAGATGGTCTTGTACATGGCGTCTCCCGGCTTCTCGATCGTTTCCGCTCAGATTCCCGTTTTCGATACTCTCGCGGCCCCGATTCTCTCGCAACCTCGGCGATCGCCGACGGATGCCGACTTCAGCGTGCCCCTGCGGCAGCCCCTGCGAGCTGTCTCCCCCGAGCGCGAGTCCGCCGGCGGACGGCGAAGATGACCAGCAGCTCGACAGCCAGAACCGCGAGCGCGGCGGTGACCATGGGGCGGACCGGAGAGGGCATCTCCCGAGGCTCGGCGTAGACGTAGAACCACTGCGAGACGGCGCGCTTGTTTCCGCGCTCGCGGTTGAAGCCGTCCCACACCGAGAAGGCTATCGGCACGAACAGGTCCTGGCGGAAGTCGACGCCGCTGATGGCATCGAGCGGGCGCTTGATCAGCAAGCGCCATTCGCCGTCGACGTAGCTCGCCCGCGCCTCGAACCGGTCGCCGACGACCGGCTCGAGGTCCGCGCTGCCGCGACCGACGAGCTGCCGAACCGGCACGGCGTCACCCGCGGCCCGCGCGAGGTCGACGAACCACAAGTCGACCGCCGCGGTGGAGTCGCCGAACAGGAAGTACGGCTTCCGAATGCCAGTGGGCAGCACCTGCGGGAGCTGCAGCGCCACCGCGTCCGAGAACTCGCTCGCTCCCGTGGCGGTCGCAGGAGCGCCCAGTGCCTCTCCGAAGAAGTCGTCGAAGCCGTCCTCCTGCGCCGGTTCCTCGAGGCCGCCGAAGAAGTCGTCGTCGCTGGCGGCTTCGGCGCCGCCCCAGAAGTCGTCCTCCGCGGCCTCGGTCGGGGCGGCCGCCGAAGGGTTGTCCTGGTCCCAGTGCGGGACCTCGAGCGACGGGTCGTTGTGGCCGCCGGTGTCGGCGCGCATGTCGTTCCAGCGCAGCAGGAAGGCGATCTCGCGCGTGTTGTAGACGGCCTGGACCACGATCGAGGTGGTGGACGGGTAGAAGTTGCGTCCGATCTCGAGGATCTGGCCGACGAGCGGGAAGCGCGCCGGGGCGGCCTCGGCGAAGAGCTCCTCGCCGCGCTCGAGCTCGATCTCGTCCTCGAGGAACCTCGCCACGACCAGGCTCGCATAGCCAGGGTCGTCGCCGTCTCCGAGGGAGTAGATGTAGTTGACCAGGTGCCAGCGGTCCTCGTCCTCCAGCACGTCGGCGTAGGACGGCATCGGGGTGCCGTTGAGGCCGGTGGAGAAGGTGCGGAAGATGTCGGCCTTCGTGGGTCCACCACGGAACGTCCAGCGCTGGGTCAGGTCGATTGGGCGGATGTGGTCGCCCCAGTCGTCGACGAGGGTTGGTGCGGACAGGCCGTTGCCGCGACCGCCCTCGCCGTGGCAGGCGGCGCAGCCCTGCTCGACGTAGAGGACCTTGCCGCGCTCGATCGATTCCTCGGTGGACTCGAGCGGCTTGCCAATGGAGATCGGCGGGGCGTGGCGTTCGGGATTCTCGAAGCCGCCACCGAAGGTCTTGAGGTAATAGACGAGGTTCTGCACCTGCTGGTCGGTGAACGCCGGCCAGCCGGGCATCGAGGTATACGGCAGCCCGAGGCGGATGGCCCGGCGCAGGTCGTCGTCGGTCGGCAGCGTGCCGCTGGGCGTGCTGCGGAACTTGTACTTGCCCGAGGTGAAGTCGCGTGGCTCGGGTTTGACGCGTGGCGTCGCGTAGCCCTGGCCGTCGCCCGTGTCGCCGTGACACTGCGCGCAGTACTTGTCGTAGAGACGCTTGCCGTCGGCACGCTGCTGCTCGCTGCCGAGGTCGGTCGAGGCGAGGAGAGCTGGCGCTGCGGCGAGAGTGGCGGCGAGGATCGTTGCTGCGCCACTGAGCGAGGCTGTCTGGGGCGTGCCCATCAATGCACCACCACAGCGCGCGGCTGGTAGCCGGTGAAGTCGTAGAGGAACAGGATCGCGTCCCACATCTCCTCGGTGGTGAGGAAGCTCTCCCACACCGGCATCGCGCTGTCCCAGGGACCGCCCTCCTCGGGCAGGCCAGGGCCACCCTTGGCGACGCGCCACAGCACGAAGGACGACTGGAGGATGGGCAGGAAGCCGCCGTCGGTGAAGTTCGTCGGGATCGGGTTGAGCCCGTACGCGAACATTCCGTCCCCGGCCATTCCGTCGCCGTGACAGTAGAAGCAGTTCTCGTAGTACACGCGCCGGCCGTTCTCGAGGTGGCGCGCGTACTCTTCGGGAGCGCTGGCTGCGAGCTCGAGGTAGGGGTTCTCGGCGACGCGCAAGTCGACGTCCTGCCCGTGCACCTCGATGGCGTCGGGCGGGGCGGGGTGAATGCTGCGGCCGAACCCCGGGGCTTCGAGCGGCACGTTGAGGCGGGCGTACACGGTCCACGCGGCGAGCAACGGCAGGAGCGTGCACACGGCGATCAGTAGCGGTCGCCGCCTCGGCTCCACGATCGTCCGGACGATCGGCTGGGTGGTTCCCTCCCAACGGTCGCGGCTCGACGACACGTAGACCAACAGCGATCCGGTCACGATCGCCATGTAGAGCGTGATCACCGAGACCGGCACCGGGACCTCGAAGCCGAAGCGGATGCCGAGGAAGATCGCGACCCACCAAGCGATCGCCCAGGTCAGCATGCCCACGCGGCGCCAGCGCAGCACGAGCATCGCGGCGACCAGCAGCGCGATCACTCCGAGCTGGAAGCCCCAGAACGTCATGGGCTCATCCCCCGTACCCCAGGTCCGTCTGCAGCGTCACCGTCGGGGTGCCGCCCATGCTCTGAAGCCACGCGATCACCGCCTTGATCTCGTCGTCGCTCAGCCCGATCGGAGGTCTGTGGATAGGCGGCATGCCGCCGGCGAAGCCGGGCACGATGAACGCCTCGGGCTCGTAGAGGGACTGCGCCAGGTACTCGACGCCGCCGAGCCCGGGCACGCGAGTCTCGGCGCGCGAGCCGATGCCCGCGAGGTCAGGGTAGCGCAGGGCGCTGCCGCTCTGGCCGATGGTGTGACAGGTGAGACAGATGCCCTGGTTCTCCGCGACCTGCCTGCCGACCTCGACGAGCTGCTCGGTGGTCATCTCGGACGAGATCACCGTCTCCGCCGGCGGCAGCACTTCCTTCTGCGGCACCAGTTGGCCGATGTAGGTGTAGAGCGCGGTCGTTCCGAGCACGACCAGGCCGATCTTCAGAGGAGTGGGGATGGTGAAGTGCATGTCGGTGTCTCAGGCGGTCTCGCTAGCCGCAGGGCGCACCGCCGCTGCCTGCGCGGCGAGCTGTGCGGTTCGCTCCTGGTGGCTCACCCAAGACTTCCGTCCCGAGAGGCTCGCGAGCCAGAACACCACGCCGATCAGCGCGAAGAAGATGAGCACGGTCACCGACACGACACTGGTGGCGAAGCCGAGGGTGGGCGTGAAGGCGTCGGGCGATGTGTCGCGGATCACGCCGTAGACGTGCCAATGCTGTCGCAGGCCCGAGCGGACGTAGCCCATGAGCCCCATCAGCCAGGTGAAGCTGAGCGCGATGAAGATGAGCACGTACTGGGAGATCGCTGGAATCCTCCCCCAGTGCGTGTCGCCGATGCTCTCGGCCTTGCGGAACAGCACGATGTCGATCGCCGTGATCAACACCATTGCGATCAGCACCGACATCACCTGCGGGATCGAGAACGAGATACGGGTGGCCGCGTCGACGAAGTATCCGTAGACGCCGTAGAAGATGACGATTCCCGCCGACACCGCGAACAAGCCGAACTGCGCCGTGTTGAGACCCTTGCGCCACGGGTGCACGGCGCGCTTGCCGGTTCGCCGGTAGAGCAGGAAGCTCATGTAGGTGGACAGTATGAGGATGTTGACGGCGGTGTTCTTGGCCGACATTACACCCAGGAAGCCGAGTGCCGGGTGGGCCGAGCCGCCCATCGTGCGCACCTCGGAGACCGTGGCGATGATCGAGCGCGGTGTTGCCCAGACGGCAAAGCACAGCGCGATCGCGATCAGCAGGTACTTGATGAACCGTTGGTAGTGCCCGGCACCTTCGATTCGCCCCATGCCCAGCCACAGGTAGTAGTTGGCTGCCAGGAACAGGTTGCCGATCAATGCCGCCTGGATGATGAACAGCCAGGAGAAGGCGCCGCCCATCATCTGGATGCCGAGGGCCTGGGAGAAGGCGTAGATCTCGCTCGCCAGCCAGTAGCCCGCGAAGGGCAGCGGCAGGAACGCGCAGATGGCAACGAAATTGCCGATGTACCCCATCCAGTCGTAGTGCGCGCGCTCCTCGTCGGTCTGCGCCTGGAGGAACTGGAAGGCGGCGTAGGCAGCGGCGATCGAGCCGCCGAACGCGACGTTCGCGATGATGCGGTGGATGTTGATCGGGTTCCAGGTGTAGTTGTTGACCGCCTCCCAGGTGCTGATCAGCGCCCCGCTGTCCGAGATGCCGGACGGAGTCATCATGAACGTCAGCCAGGCGTTGGCGATGAACATGATGGCGGTGCCGACCAGGTTGAGCCCGAGGCCAAGACCCAGATGCACCAGCGGGTGGAACTTGCCCCAGCCGTAGTAGTAGGCGTAGAGGAAGAAGGCCTCGAAGAAGAACAGCGCGACGTAGGGGATGAAGGTGGGCGAGAAGATCGCGAACAGATAGTTCATGAACTTCGGGTACAGGATGACCAGCATGAAGGTCAGGAATGCCCCGAAGGCTGCGGTCATGGAGAACGACACCGACAGCAGCTTGGTGAACTCGTAGGCGAGCCTGTCGTAGCGTTTGTCGCCCGTGCGGTAGCCAATCGCCTCGATGATGAGGGCGAACATCGGCACCGCCAGCACGAACGCCGCGAACAACAGGTGGAGCTGGGCAAGCACCCACACCACCACCCGGCTGCCGACGACCGGAAACTGCCGGTACTCCGCCTCCTCGTAGGGCTTCGCGCGCGCCGCCGCCTCGGCCGCCGCCTGCTCGTCGGCGATGCCCTGCTCGCGGGGCGTGGTCTCGACAGCTTCGGCGAGGTGTGGCGGCTGGTACTCGCGGGAGAGCAGGAAGCCGGCGATTCCGACCGCCGCCGCGCCCGCGAGCACGAGCGCGATCAGTCCGCCGCCGAGTAGCTTCCGATCCATCCTCGCCGGCCCTCCCTCTACGGCGCCATCGCAACGGCTTCCGCCGTGACCCGTTCCTGCTGCAGCCGCCTCACGTGGGCGACGATCGCCCACCGGTCTTCCGGCGGGATCGGCCACGCATAGCCCTGCATCAGGCCCGAGCCATGGGTGATGATGTCGAAGACGCGACCGTCGCTGTAGCCGCGCCGCTGCTCGTCGTGGAAGCTGGGCGTGGGTACGCTGCCGTACTCGAACAGGATCCCACGTCCGTTGCCGCGCGGGTCGTGGCAGGGCTGGCAGTAGATGGCGTAGCGCTCCTCGCCGCGCGCCAGCACGACTTCGTCGAGCTCGATCGGCGAAGCCGCCAGGATCTCCCCGGAGGCATCGCGCCCGGTGGCCAGCGAGGGAGCACGGTCGAGGTCGCCGCGCGCCACCGTGCCGGCGAGCGGCGCTCTCATCACCATGCCGTCGTAGAAGAAGGCACTCTCACCCTGCGGCTGCGCCTTCTCCTGGTGATCCATGTTGGGCACGATGTGGATGGGCGGAAAGGGAGACGGACAGCCGCGGCAGCCTGCGACCAACGTGAGCAGCAGCAACGGCCAGAGACCGGCGGCGCGCGACCTCGTCATGCGCTGTCGTCTCCGTGGTCGCGGGTGGCCTGCCCGCTACCCGCCGGCGCGTGGCCTTCCACCTGATGTGTTTCGGCGAGCTCTTGGTGAGGGTTGCGCAGCTTGGCCAGGTAGCTGGTGCGCGGCTTGGTCAACAGCTCGTCGAGGAGCGTGTAGTTGCGGGGCTCGGCCTTGGCCTGCGCCACCGCGCTCGCGCCATCGAGGATGTTGCCGAACTGGATCGCCTGGCTGGGACAGGCCTGCTGGCAGGCGGTCCTGACTTCGCCGTCGCGGAGCGTCCGCTCCTCCAGCTTGGCCGCGATCTTGCGCTCGTTGATCCGCTGGGTGCAGTAGGTGCACTTCTCCATGACGCCGCGCGAGCGCACGGTGACGTCCGGGTTGTTCTGCAGCCGAAGGACCTGCGGCGTGTGTTTGGTGAAGTTGAAGTAGTTGAAGCGGCGGACCTTGTACGGGCAGTTGTTGAGGCAGTAGCGGGTGCCGATGCACCGGTTGTAGACCATTACGTTGAGGCCTTCGGCGTCGTGCACGGTCGCGGTGACCGGGCAGACCTGCTCGCACGGCGCGTTTTCGCACTGCATGCAAGGCACCGGGTGGAACACCGTCTGCGGCGCGGCCTCGTCGCCGGCGAAGTACCGGTCGATGCGCAGCCAGTGCATCTCGCGCCCGCGGCGCACCTCGTCGCGGCCGACCACCGGCACGTTGTTCTCGGCCTGGCACGCGATCACGCAGGCGTTGCAACCGGTGCAGGCGTTGAGGTCGATGGTCATGCCCCACTGGTAGCCCTGCTCGTACGACCACTCTTCCTTCCAGAGAGCGCGGGTGTGGGGTACCTCGACCGCCTTGCGCGCGAACTCGGGATGAGCGCGGTACGCCTCGAGCGTCGCCTCGCGCACGATCGGCCTACCCTCCATCGAGCCGTGGTCCTGGGTCTGAGCGATCTCGCGTCGGCTGCCGCTGCGCTCGACCCGCACTCCGGCGACCAGGTAGGGCGCATCAGCGCTGCGCAGGGGATAGACGTTGGCACCGACACCGTCGGCGACGCGCCCGCCGAACGCGCGGCCGTAGCCCAGCTCGACCGCGACCGTGCCGGGCGCCATGCCCGGCACGATCCACACTGGGACTTCGATCTGGCGATCTCCGGCGGCGATCCGCACGAGGTCCTCGTTGCGCAGCCCCAGCTCGGCGGCGGTGGCCGGCGCGAGCATCGCGGGGTTGTCCCAGGTCACCTTGGTGATCGCGTCGGGCAGCTCCTGCAGCCAGGCGTTGTTGGCATAGCGGCCGTCGAAGACGCGTGGAGAATCGACCAGCACGAGGTCGAGGGCCACGTCCGACGCCGAGCGCGCGCCCGCCGAGGCAGGTGGCGCAGCGGTCGCGCCCGTTCCGGCGGCGAGAGGGATCCCCGCCCAGGAGGTGGCCGAAGAGAGCAAGCCGTCGTGGACCACTCGCTCCCAGCCCCCATCGAGCGCGAGAGACTGGGTCGTGCCCAGAATCTGTCGCCAAGTGGCGCGCACCGCGTCGTATCCGGAGGCCGGTTCGGGCGTCGGTGGCGGTGCCGCCGCGTCCGCGGTCTCGCCTTCCGGGAGGGTGGGCGGCGGCGCGGCCTCGCCGGCGATCACCGCCAGCAGCTCGATCGCGCTGCGACCTTCGTACAGCGGCGCGATGAGCGGCTGTACCACGCCGACGGTGCCATCGATCGCGCGCGCGTCGCCCCACGCCTCGAGGAAATGCGCCTCGGGCAGATGCCAGGTGGTGGCGGCGCCGGTCTCGTCGGTGTGCAGTCCAAGATGGATCGACGTCTCCACGGCGGCGAGTGCCCCGGCCGCGTCGAGCTCGGCGGGCGCGTCGTAGAGCGGGTTTGCGCCGAGCAGCAGCAGGGTCGAGATCTCGCCCGCCCGCATCGATTCGAGGGTCGCCGCGAAGGCCGTTGTGTCGGGGAGCACGGCGTCGGCGAGGCGGGCGTACTCGACCGTCACGCCGAGGTTGCCCAGACCTTGGTTGAGCGCGTGGATCGCGGCGTGGACCGCCGGCGCCTGGCGGCGCCCGGCGGTGAGCAAGCTGGCACCGCGGTGCGCTTCGAGGTCCGCGGCGAGCGCCTCGAGCCAGGCGCTATCGAAGGTTGCGGGACCAGCGTCGAGCGCCAGGCCGGTCCCGATGCCGAGACGCGAACCGAGAGCCGCGACGAAGGGAGCGATCTGGTCGGAGCGCAGCGGCAGCCGGTGGTCGGCGTTGGCGCCGGTGAGGGAATGCACCGCCTCGATCGACCACAGGCGGCTCATGGTGCCGTCGCTGCTGGCCACTCGCCGGCCGTCGGCGAACCGGCGTGCGTGGGCCACGCTGCCGGTGCCGGTGAGCAGGAAGTCGGAGTCGATGGCGACCACCACGCGCGCTCGCTCCGGGTGCAGCAACGGCAGCGTCGGCGCACCGGTCGCAGCCTCGAGCCCGCGCAGGATCAGCTCGTCGCCGACCGGCTCGTAGCCGACGACCCGCGCCTGGGGGAATCGCGCGCGCAGCGCCGCGATCAGGCGCGCCAGCGTCGGCGACGCGAACGGCCGGGTTATCACCGCGAGGCGCGCTCCGCCGTCTGCCAAGTGCTCCGGCTCGAGGGCGCGCCAGGCGTCCACGAAAGCCTGCCACGACGCCCTCTGCCCCTGGTGGAGGACCTGCTGCGAGCGGTCGGGGTCGTAGAGGTCGAGGATCGACGCCTGCGCCCAGGCGCTCGTCGCGCCCAGCGACGCTGGATGCACCTCGTTGCCTTCGATCTTGGTCGGCCGTCCCTCGTGGCTGGTGACCAGCAGGCCGACGGCGTCGAGCCCCGACGGCATGGTGGTGGCAAAGAGGCGCGGGATGCCGGGCAGCATGTCCTCTGGGGCGCGCACGAACGGCACGATGTGCTCGACCGGCCGGCGGCAGGCCGCGAGGCCCGCCAGCGAGAGCGAAGCACCCACGAGCTGGATCAACGAGCGTCGGCTGACACCCTCCGGCAGCTCGGAGGCGCCCTCCTGGAACTCTCGCTCGACGAACGGGCGCACCGACGGGTCCCCGTCGCGCTGCTCGCGGCTGCGCCAATACTCCTGTGCTGCCCGACTCATCGGTGGCACCCCGAACAGTCCTCGGGCGGCGCTATGCCTCTCTCGTCGATCGTGCGAGCCGCCCACTCGTCATGGTCGCGTGGCGGGAACCACTCCATCTCGGTCACCGCCTCGGTTGGCCGGAGGTGACCCGATGGGTCGCGATGGCAGTCGAGGCACCAGCCCATGCTCAGCGGCTCCGCCTGCGTTACCTCGACCATCTGATCGATCCGCCCGTGGCAGGACACGCAACCGATGCCGGCGCGCACGTGGGCCGCGTGCTGGAAGTAGGCGTAGTCGGGCAGGTTGTGAACTCGCACCCACCGCAGCGGCGTGCCTCGCTCCCAGCTCTCGCGCACCGCTCGTAGCAGCGGGCTGTCGCGTCGCACGACGTGGTGGCAGCTCATGCAGGTCTGGGTCGGCGGCACGTTGGCTACTGCCGACGACTCGACCGAGGCGTGGCAGTACAGGCAGTCCAGCTTGAGCGTCCCGACGTGCAGCTCGTGGCTGTAGGGCACCGGCTGCTTGGGCCGGTAACCGACGTCGGTGAATTCAGGCGATCCCCAGTACCAGACTCCGCCGGCCGCCGCGGCGGCGACGAGCGGGGCTCCCAGCACCGCGTAGAGCGGGATTCGGAGCGTCCACTTGGGGAAGATCTGCGCCAAGGTCGAGAACCAGGGTTGCGAACCTGCTTAGGGGTTGCGAGAGCTCGTACCGATCCCCGTCGGCGCAACCCGAGCGCGCCGCCGGCCGGTGCCGCAGCAACGACCACTCTTTGGAACAGGAACGAACCAGCTCCGCGACGGCACGCTTTCGAGGGCCCCTCTTGCAGCGAAGAACCGACGCCCCGACAGCGCGTTTCCTCGAGCGGTGAAGGCCCGGCCCGAGCCGAGCCTTGGGTTCCACGGGTGTTGGTGACTTACCTTCCGAGTGCGCGGCAGTCTACTGGGACGGTCCGAAGAGGGTCAAGGGAAAACGATCGGCTCGACGGAGAAACGCGCGCTGCAGTGCCCCATGGACCCAGGGCCCATGGGGCACTGCTACGATGACGCCAGTGAGCGTGGACTCTCTCTCCGACCCGGATCCCAGTCGCGCGGGCGACGAGCGGCAACGCCGCTCGCTGCTCGAGAGCCCGTACCTGTGGGCGGCGCTCGCCGGCCTGGTGCTGATCCCGCTGATGAGGCCGTTGCTGCGTTTCGAGCCTCCGCCCCCGCCGGTGATCGCGTCGCTGCCGGAGTTCGCGCTGGTCGACCAGGACGGCGACGCGTTCGGCAGGGAACAGCTCGGCGGTAGCGTCCACGTGGTGGGGTTCGTGTTCACGCGCTGTACCACCGTCTGCCCGTTCGTGACCGCGAGCCTGTCGCGCCTGGCGCAGCGCTACGACGATGCCGGCGACAACCGAGTGAAGCTGCTGCTGGTGAGCGTCGATCCCGAGCACGACACCCCGGAGGTGCTGCGCGAGTTCGCGCGCACCCGCGAGCTCGACCCCGCGCGATGGCGGCTCGTGACGGGCGACACCGATGCCGTGCGCCGGCTGGTGGTGGAGGGCTTCCTGGTGGCGATGGGCGAGCCGGAGGGCTCGGGTGGCCTGATCGAGATCGCGCACACCGGGCGCCTCGTGCTGGTGGATGCCGATGGGGGCGTCCGCGGCTACTACGACACCGGCGAGCAGGGGCTCGACGAGGTTTTCCACCGCTCGCGGACCGTGGCGAGCCGCGTCCATCGGTTGCGGGGGTAGCTCGCCGACTTGGCTCCCCTGTTACCCGTGGGCGAAATCGAGGATTCGGGGGGGCGAAGCGCGAGCTCCGGTTCCACGGGTCTCCTGCTGATCAACGTGGGCACGCCGAGCGCGCCGACGACCGCGGCGGTGCGCCGCTACCTGGGACAGTTCTTGATGGATCCGCGGGTACTGGACGTGCCGGCGTTCCGCCGCGCCCTGCTCGTGCACCTGTTGATCCTGCCCAGGCGCGCGCGGCGTTCGGCCGACGCCTACCGAAAGATCTGGACGGAGCAGGGGTCGCCGCTGCTACGCCACGCGCGCGAGCTGGCGCGCAAGGTCGAGGCCCGGCTCGGCGGGCGCGTGGTCGCGGTCGAGCCGGCGATGCGCTATGGCGAGCCGTCGATCCGTTCGGCGCTGGACGCGCTCGCAACGCGCGGCTGCGGGCGTGTCGTCGTCCTGCCGCTGTACGCGCATTGGAGCGCCTCGGCGACCGGATCGGCGCTCGCCGAGACGTACGCGGCTGCCGCCGAGCGCTGGCGGACTCCAGCGCTCCAGGTGGTGCCCCCGTTCTTCGATCATCCTGCCTACCTCGACGCGCGCGCCGCGCTGGCACGGCCGTCGTTAGTGGCGCAACGGCCCGAGAAGGTGTTCTTCACCTTTCATGGCGTGCCCGTGCGCCAGCTCCGGCGCGAGCGAACCGGCTGCCTCGGCGAGGACAGCTGCTGTGTGCCTTACGATGGAGAGAACTGCGGCTGCTACCGCGCACAGTGCTTGCGCACGGCTGCCCTGCTGGCGGAGCGCTTGGACCTACCGCCGGAGCGCTACCAGGTGTGTTTCCAGTCACGGCTCGGACGGACTCCTTGGACGCGGCCCTACGCAGACGACTCGCTGCGCGCGGCCGCGAGCGCCGGCGTGCGCCGGGCGGCGATCCTCAGCTCCTTCGTGCTCGACTGTCTCGAGACGCTCGAGGAGCTCGGCATGCGCGCGGTGGCCGACTGGCGTCGTTGGGGCGGTGAGTCGCTCACGCTGCTCCCGGCGCCGAACAGCGACCCGGTGTGGGTCGACGCGCTGGTGCGGATCTTGGACGACGGCCTGCGGGTCGACGCCCGCGAAGCGCAAGCCGCACCGTGAGCGCGCCGGTGGCGACCCGCGTCGTGGTGGTAGGGGGCGGCATCAGCGGTCTCGCCGCGGCGTACTCGATCGTCACCTCCGGGCGCAGGTCGGAAGGCTCTCCGGCGGTGCTCCTGTGCGAAGCCGGCCCTGGGCTCGGTGGTTGCGTTCGCACGGTCCGCGAAGGCGAGTTGCTGCTGGAGGCCGGACCCGACAGTCTGGTGACCCGAAAGCCGGCGGGGGTCGATCTGTGCCGCGAGCTGGGACTGGACGCGGAGCTGGTGACGGCCGTTACGACCCGGCCCGCGGCACAGGTGCTTCGTCGCGGCGAGCGCCACGACCTGCCGGCGGGCCCGGGGATGGCGATGCCTTCTGGGCTCGGCGCGTTGCTGCGCGATCGCCTCTACTCGCCGGCAGGCAAAGCGAGGCTGGTGGCCGAGCGTTTCGTGCGTCCGCGGCGCGACGGCACGGACGAGACGCTGCTGGAGTTCGTGGAGAGACGGCTCGGTGGCGAGGCCTTCGAACGAGTGGTGGAGCCCGTCGTCGGCGGGCTCTTCACCGGCGACGCTCGAACCTTCGGGGCGAGACTCGTGGTGCCGCGACTGGTCGAGCTGGAGTCGCGCTGGGGGAGCCTCAGCGCCGGGGCGCGCGCGGATTGGCGCGAGGCGATGCGGCGCTCCGCGGCTGCCGGCGGGAACGGAGCGAGCTCGCCGCCGCTCGAGTGGTCCGCCGCGCAGGTGGCGCCCCGTCAGGGCATGTCGGAGCTGGTGCGCGCTTTGGTCGAACGTCTCGAGCGAGCCGACGTCCCGGTATCGACCGAATCCTGCGCGGGCTCGGCAGGCGCCATCGCGAGGGGCGCCGAGGCCGTGGCGCTCCGTAGTGGGGATGGAGGCTGCGGCTTCGTGGTCGAGCTGCGTGGTCGAGATCCGGTGCGTTGCGACGCGGTCGTGCTGGCGGTGCCCGCCGCACCGCTCGCGAGGCTGCTACGCACGCTCGACCACGGCAAGGCCGCCGCGCTCGCGGCGGCTGCGGGGCGGCTGTCGTACGCGTCGTGCGCGACTGTCGGACTGGCCTATCCTCGCGCGGCGCTCCGCCAGCCGCTTCGCGGTCTCGGGCTCTTCGTGCCACGCACCGAGGGCACGCCCATTCTGGCGGTGTCGTATGCCAGCGAGAAGTTCTCCGGTCGCGCGCCGCCGTCACAGCTCCTGCTGCGGGTCTTCGTGGGCGGCGCACTCCATCCGGAGATCCTCGTCCGCGACGATCGAGAGCTGATCGACCTCGCGCATCGCGCTGTCGCAGCCTGGCTGGGCCTGGACGGACGGCCCCTGGTCGCGCGCGTCGACCGCCATGCTGAGGGCATCCCGCAGCTCGTGGTCGGCAGCGACACGCATACCGGAAACGTGCGCCGGGGTCTGGGGGAGATCCCCGGGCTCGAGGTGGCGGGGAGCGCGCTCGGCGTCTATGGCATTCCGGACTGCATCGCATCCGGTCGGGACGCGGCGGCGTCTGTGCTGCGGGTGCTCGCTGAGCAGCCGCGGCGATGAGCCGCCGGCCACGGTACACGGACTTTCCACGCACCATCCTCTGGTTGGTGCCGGGCGGCCGCACCATCGTCGGCGGCGACGAGCCCGACTCGTGTCCCGTGCTCGAGGCCGCGGTCGAACCGTTCTACCTGAGCAAGTGGCCGATCACCAACGAGCAATTCGAGGCCTTCGACCCGGCCTTCGAGCGAGCTCCACATTCGCCGGGCGATCGCGACACCGCAGTCGGCGTCAGCTACGTGGCCGCAGCCGAGTACTGTCGTTGGTACGCGCAAGTGTCGCGCAAACCGATGCGGCTGCCCACCGAGGTGGAATGGGAGCACGCCTGTCGTGCAGGAGCCACCGGCCGTTGGTACTGGGGAGACGACGAAGGTGCAGCCGACGAGCACCTGCTCGACGCGCGCAACTGGCACGGTCGTCTCGAGGGTCTCGATCGCTCCCGCGGCAACGGTTTCGGGCTGCAGGCCATGCTCGGCGGCGTCTGGGAGTGGACGGCGTCGCCCTGGCGTGGCTGTCCGCTCGAAGACTGCCGGCCTGCTGTGGTCACAACCGATCCCGTCGCTACTCCCGAGGGTGCGCGCGTGTTGCGCGGCGGCTCTTTCCGGATCGATCGCAGCGTGATCTCCTGCTCGCTGCGGCGGAGCGGATCACCCGACCTGCGCGCGGACGACATCGGCTTCCGGGTGGCCAAGAGCTTTCGCTGAAGCGGGCGCGATCTCTCGAGCGCCTCAGGTCGAATCGGCTGGAGCCCGAGTAGGAGTCGGTTCGCCGATCGGGCGCCAGGTCGAAGCGACGAGCGCGAGGCTCGCGAGGACGAGAGCGATGCCCACGATCCAGTGCAGCAGCACGAGCCCTCGGTCGAGGCTTCCGGTAAAGCGTCCAGCCTGGATCGAGCTCGGCACCAGGTAGCCAAAGCCGCCCACGACGAGCTGCGCAAAGACCAGCAGCGCGGCCACGAGGCTCGGGACGCGCGAGGCGGTGACCTCGGCGAACGCCGCGCGTAGTCCGACGTGCATCGCGACGGGCAACAGCAGTGTGAGTCCGAGGAGGAGATGGAAGGGCAGCCAGCCGGGGTGCTGGCGGACCATCCAGCCGAGCGAGCCCTGGGCCAGGACGAGGAACAGGAGCAGCGAGGCGCGTACGCGATCGGCCCAGTCCTGCGGGCGGGCCATCAGCCTTCCCGGAGCCAGCGCGCCACGTCCTTCGCGTAGTAGGTGAGGATCACATCGGCGCCGGCGCGGCGGATGCCGGTGAGGGTCTCGAGCACCAGCCGTCGCTCGTCGACCCACCCGCGCTCCGCGGCCGCCTTGATCAGCGCGTACTCGCCGGACACCTGGTAGGCCGCGGTGGGCGCACGGAAGGTGTCCTTCACACGGCGCAGCACGTCGAGGTAAGGCCCGGCCGGCTTGACCATCACCATGTCCGCGCCTTCTTCGAGGTCGGCCGCAACCTCGCGCAACGCCTCGTCCGAGCTCGCCGGGTCCATCTGGTAGCCGCGTCGGTCGCCGAATGCCGGTGTCGACTGGGCCGCCTCGCGGAACGGCCCGTAGAACGCGGACGCGTACTTCGCGGCGTAGGAGACGATCGGAACCTGCTCGAGGTTGGCGTGGTCGAGCGCAGTGCGGATCGCCGCCACGCGGCCGTCCATCATGTCGCTCGGCGCCACGGCGTCGGCGCCGGCCTGCGCGTTGACCACCGCCGCGCGCGCCAGCAGCGGCAGCGTCGCGTCGTTGTCGACCTCGCCGTCGCGGAGCACGCCGCAGTGACCGTGGTCGGTGTACTCACACAGGCAGATGTCGGCCCAGACCAGGAGATCCGGCAGCGCTTCCTTGAGCGCCCCGATCGCGCGCGGCACGATGCCGTGCGGGCTGTAGCCCTCACTGCCGTGGTCGTCCTTCTGTTCCGGAATGCCGAACAGGATCACCGCTGGTACGCCGAAGGCATGGGCCTCGCCAGCCTCGACCAGCAGCCGATCGATCGAGAGCTGCCTCACACCCGGCATGCTCGCGACAGGTGTTTCGACACCCTCGCCGGGCACCACGAAGAGCGGATAGACGAGCTGCTCGACCGAGAGGCGCGTCTCCTGCACGAGCCGCCGCCAGGCGTCGGTGCGGCGGAGCCGGCGGGGGCGGTGGGCGGGGAACATCGCGCGCTTCAATCCCTTTCAGCCAGTGTCGCTCCGAGCGCCTCTGCGAGACGCTCGACGTCTCCTTCCGAATGCGCCGTCGACAGGAACCCGACCTCGAACGCCGAGGGTGCCAAGGAGATGCCGCGCTCGAGCAGAGCGTGGAAGAGCGGCCGGTACCGCTCGCCGGCGTCGGGCGCGACCGCCTCGGCCGAGCGCGGGGCCGTGTCCTGCAGGCAGATCCAGAAGATCGAGCCCAGACGCACCAGGCGCGCGGGGAAGGGCGCAGCCGCGAGCACGGGCGCGAGTCGCCGCTCGAGGTCGATCCCGAGCTGCTCGAGCCGACTCCAGCCGTCCTCGCGTTCGAGCACCTGCAACGTGGCGAGCCCCGCCGCCATCGCGAGCGGGTTGCCGGAGAGCGTTCCGGCCTGGTAGACCCGACCTTCCGGCGCGAGATGCCGCATCAGCTCGCGTCGGCCGGCGATCGCCCCCACCGGCATGCCGCCGCCGATGACCTTGCCGAAGGTCGCGAGGTCCGGCGTCACCCCAAAGAGTGTCGCGGCGCCGCCGGGGCCGAGCCGGAAGCCCGAGATCACCTCGTCGAAGACCAGCAGCGCCCCCGCCGCGGCGGTGAGGCGGCGCAGCGTCTCGAGCCACTCGCGGCGCTGCAGCAGCAGGCCGTGGTTGGCCGGCACCGGCTCGAGGATGACGGCTGCGATGCGGTCCCCGTCGCGAGCGAAGAGGTCCGCCGCGGCCTCCTCGTCGTCGAGGGGCAGCACGCGCGTGAGGCCGGCGACCGCTTCCGGCACTCCGGCAGACGATGGCGTGCCGAACGTGGCGAGCCCGGAGCCCGCGGCCACCAGCAGCGAGTCGACGTGGCCGTGGTAGCAGCCCGCGAACTTGACCACCAGATCGCGCCCCGTGGCGCCGCGGGCTAGTCGCACCGCGGTCATCGTGGCCTCTGTGCCGGAGGACACGAAGCGCGCCTGCTCGGCCCCCGGATAGCTGCCGATCACCCTCTCCGCGAGCGCCAGCTCCGCGCGGCAGGGAGCGCCGTAGGTGAGGCCGCGTCCGGCGGCGTCGCGCACCGCCTCGACCACCTCGGGGTGGGCGTGGCCGAGGATCAGCGGTCCCCAGGAACCGACGAAGTCGAGATAGGAGCGGCCATCTTCGTCGACCACGGTGGCGCCGGACGCGCTCGCCACGAACCGAGGCGTTCCGCCGACGGCGCGGAACGCGCGGACCGGCGAGCTGACGCCTCCCGGGAGCGCCCGCAGCGCACGCTCGAACAGCGCGCGGGAGCGGGCACCTGCCGTGTCGGCGAGCATGTCTCGATGCGACAACTCAGTCCTCCGAACCGCCAACCAATCGCAGCGCTGGTCGCGTCGCGTATGCGGACCCGGTTTCCTCCAGGCCCTCGGTCGCGGTGGTGGACCGCTGCGCTCCGACGGGCCGTTCTCCGGCTGCGAGGAAGGTCCTGACCGCCGCCGTGCCGTGCTCCTCTGCCAGGGCACGGAGCCCGGCTGCCTGCACCCGCGACAGACGCCGCGCCAGCGCGAGGAGCGTGCGGTGCAAGGCGTCTCTCTCCGCGTCTCCGAGCCCCGCCAGCTCGCCGGCCAATAGCCGCTCGAGGCTGTCGACGGCCAGCGCCCGCTGCCGGTGCTCGAGACGCGAGAGCTCCGGGGCCAGCTCGCGTATTCCGATGCGACGCCGGAGCTGCTCGACGGCAGCGTGCACCACGGCGCGCGCCGGCGCCGCCTCCTGCAACCGTTGCTCGCGCTGCGTCTCGGCCACCGCGGTGACCTCGGCCATGCCGACCCGCGCCAGCCCTAGCGCCCGAGCGATGCCCGCGTCGACATCGTGCGGCACCGCCATATCGACCAGGAGTGGCGGCTCGCCGCTCGGGGCGCAGGCGCGCAGGCGCTCCAGGTCGCCGCGGCCGAGCACCGGCTGCGTGGCCGACGTGGCGCTGATCACGGCCTCGACCGGCTCGGGACGCGCTCGGAAGTCGTGGAGCGAGCAGGCACGAGCGCCGATCTCGGCGGCCAGTTGCTCTGCCTTGTCGAGCGTCCGGTTCACCACCAGCACCGGCACTCCCGCTGCCGCGAGGACCCGCGCACACCGCCGGGTCATCGTCGAGACGCCGATCAGCGCGACGGTGCCTGGAGCTCGCCGCAGGCGCTGGCGCACGTAGTCCAGGCCGATCTCGGCCAGCGAGAGCCTGCCGGCGCCGACGCGCGTCTCGCGGTGGGCTCGTCTGGCCGTGCGCAGCGCCGCCGTGAAGATCTCCTCGAGCATCGCGCCGCACAGCCCCAGCTCGCGCGCCCCCGCCACCGCTGTCCGCAGCTGGCCTTGGATCTCCCGTTCTCCGACCTGTGCGGAGTCCAACCCCGCCGCGACTTCGAACAGATGCTCGACCGCAGCGATCCCGGTCCAGACGCGCAGCGTGCGCTCGACCTCGCCCGGCCTCGGCTCCAGACCGGCGAGCTCGGAGAAGACCTGGCGACGAAGCACCGCGGGATCGCCGTCCTCACCGAGGACGATCACCATTTCGACTCGGTTGCAGGTCGCGACGTAGACCAGCTCCGAGCTGCCGAGCGTTTGCGCCAGCGCCGGCAGACGCTCGTTCCGGCACTCGATCGGCAGCGTGAATCGGGTCAGGCTCTCGACGCCGGCGTCCCGCCACGAGGTGCCGACGATCGCGAGGCGCGCGAGCGGGCTGCGCTTGGGGCTCACGATCCGATCTTACGTCGCGAGAGAAGCCCGTGGGACGGGCGAGCCCGCCGGGCCACGTCGCGCGCGGCACTCACAGCACTACAGCAGCGCGATGCCGACGACCCGCTCCAGCTCGCGTAGCGCCTCTCGCGGGTCCTCCACCTTGATGGTGGTCATGCCGAGGGCGCGGGCGCTCTTGAGATTGGACCCGATGTCGTCGAGGAACACCACCTCGACCGGCTCGACGCCGACCAATCGGCAAGCCAGCTCGTAGATCCTCGGGTCGGGCTTGCGCAGGCCGACGCGCTGGGACTCGACGACGTGGTGAAAGCGCTGGCGCAGCTCCGGAGACAGCGCGCCGTCGTCCGCGCCCTCGCGCTTCCAGTTGTTGGTGAGCGCGGCGACGAGAAAGTCCGCGGCGCGCAGCCGGTCGATCGCCAGCAGCATCTCCTGCCTGACCTCGCCCGCCGCGCCGACTCGTGCCATGAGCTCGCGGGCACGCAGCGGCAGGTCGGCTCTGGTGAGCTCGTCGTCGAGCGCGTCGTAGAAGTCGGCGCCGAGCGCCAGCTCGCCGCGCTCGAGGCGGTGCCATGCTCCGGCGGTGCCGTTCGCCACCACCATGCGGTTGAAGGCTCCGGCTTCGACGCCTGCTTCCTCTTCGTAGGCGGCGATGGCGTGCAGCGGCGAGCCGAGTACCACGCCGCCGAGGTCGAAGAGCACCGCGCGCAGTCGCTTGCCGTCGATCTCGTCAACCACCAGGCTCTCCTCCCTGTGCCTGCGGTCGAGGCGACCGGCACCATTCGCTCCAGGAACCGACATAGAGGGCGGGTCGCGGCAGGCCGGCCGCCTCCATCGCCAGCAGCGTGTGGCAGGCCGTCACGCCCGAGCCGCAGTGCACGATCGAGCGCTCGAGGCGAGGACCGAAGCGATCGCGGTAGAGAGTGCGCAGCGTCTCCGGGCTGTGGAAGCGGCCGTCGGTACGCAAGTTCTCGGAGAACGGTACGTTTTCGGCTCCTGGGATGTGGCCGGCGACCGGGTCGAACGGCTCGACCTCGCCGCGGTACCGCTCCCGCGATCTCACGTCGAGCACCAAGGCGTCGGGATCCCGCGCTGCCGCCGCGACCTGGTCGGCGCCGGCTATCGGCCACTGCCACGCGGGTGCCGCGATCGGGGCCGCGGGCCGCGGCGCGGGAGGCGGCGTTCGCGCCGGGTCGATACCGACCCCGATCGCGGCGGCGAAACCGCCGTCGAGCACCGAGGCGCGACGGTGGCCGAGTGCGCGCAGCATCCACCACAGTCGAGCCGCCGCGTTGGCGCCGGCGGACGCGTCGTAGGCGACGACCAGGTGCTCGGGTGTGATCCCCAGACGCGCCACCGTCCCGGCAAAGTCCGCAGGGTCGGGAAGCGGGTGGCGGCCACCCGAAGCAGGGTCGCCGATCGCGGCGAGCTTCGAGTCGAGGTCGACGTGGAGGGCCCCGGGCAGGTGCCCGTCCCGGTAGGCCCGCAAACCATCGCCGCCGGGACGCGCGTCGAGGAGGCGAAGGGGCGGCATCGCCCCTCGCGACCGCGCCAAGAGGCGCGCGAGCTCGGCGGCATCGATCAGGGGAGTGCTCGCCATCGCAGCGAGCTTACTCACGCCATCAGCTTCCCCCCGATTGGCGGGCCCTCCGGGGACAGAGGACTTGGCTTCTGGTAGCTTCCCGGCTGTCCCCTCCAGGCCCTGCCGGGCCGCTTGTGAAAAGTTTCACAAGCGGGTATCGTGGCCGCCGCGATCGGCCCCTCGCCGTGACGCACCAGGGCGCCCGCGCCGTCCCCCGAGAACCAGGTCGCCAAGCGTCAGGGTCGTCGACCGTACGAGGTCTCGCAGATGCCTCAGGTATTCCCCCGCAGCGCCAACCAGGTCGTTCGAGTCTCGTTCGTGCTGGTGGCGGTGGGGGCCGCGGCCGCCGGCGCGGCGCTCTGGGTGATCGACCGCTCGCCGTTCCACACGCGGCAGGGCCTGTTCGTGGAGCAGTCGGTCCCGTTCAGCCACGACCATCACACGGACGGGCTGGGCATCGACTGCCGGTACTGCCACACCTCGGTCGAGACCACCAGCTTCGCCGGCATTCCACCCACGGCGACTTGCATGAACTGCCACAAGCAGATCTGGGCGAACACCGAGATGCTACGGCCGGTGCGCGAAAGCTGGGCGACGCGCGAGCCGCTGCGTTGGAACCGTGTGCACGACCTGCCTGACTTCGTGTACTTCAACCACAGCATCCATGTGTACAAGGGCATCGGCTGCCAGACCTGCCACGGCGCGGTCGACGCGATGCCGCTGGTCTACCAGCACGCCTCGCTCCAGATGCGCTGGTGCCTCGACTGCCACCGCAACCCCGAGAACTACGTGCGGCCTCGCGAGGAGGTCTTCAACATGGACTGGTCTCCGGCGAGCGTCGGCACCACGCAACGCGAGCTCGGTCCCAGTCTGGTCGCCGAGTACGCGATCGAGAGCCTCGACAACTGCTCGGTCTGTCACCGGTGAACGGGAACGGCGGGAGTCTGGATCCGGGCGAGCGCGCGACGATGGACCAGCCGTCAATCGAGGGAGAGATCTTGAGCGACAGACCACGGGCGACCGAGGATCGCGGGCACCAGCGGCCGGCACCGCGCACGACGCTGCGCGTCGTCGGCGAAGAGCGGGTCGCCGCCGGCGCGCCAGTGGTCTGGCGCAGCCTCGACGAGCTGGCGGACACGCCGGGCTTCCGGGAGCGCGTCGTCCGTGAGTTTCCGCGCTGGGCGCCGGCCGAATGGAGCCCGCCAGAGTCGAACCCGGCCGAGTCGAACCCGGCTGAGTCGAACAACGACGCGCCCGACGACGCCGGCCGCCGCGACTTCCTGAAGCTCGCCGGCGCTTCCATTTCCCTCGCAGGTCTCGCCGCCTGCACTCGCCAGCCGACCGAGCTGATCGTGCCCTACGTCGAGCAGCCTCCCGAGCTCGTCCCTGGCAAGCCGCTGTACTACGCCACGGCCATGACCATCGGCGGGTACGCGACCGGCTTGCTGGCCGAGAGCCACATGGGCCGGCCGACCAAGCTCACCGGGAATCCTCGGCATCCTGCGAGCCTCGGCGGCACCAGTGCGCTGCACCAAGCGGCGACGCTGGGCCTGTACGACCCCGATCGTTCCAGCAGCATCTCGCGGCGTGGCCGCATCCTGCCCTGGGAGGCCTTCGTCGCCGAGATGGCTCCGGTGCTGCAAGCCTTCGAGGCGCTGGGCGGCGATGGCCTGCGCATCCTCAGCGGCACCGTCGCCTCGCCGAGCTTCGAGGCCATGATGGCCGAGGTGCGGCAGCGTTTCCCGCGGGCCGTGTGGGTCCAGTACGAGCCGATCAACGAGGATGTACCGCGGCGTGCCGCGCGCCGCGCCGGCCTGGGCGATGCGTCGGTCCGCTACGACCTGGCGCGTGCGCAGGTGGTCGTGGCGCTCGAGTCCGACTTCCTGGCTTCGGGCCCGGGACACCTGCGATACGCCCGTGACTTCTCGCGCCGTAAGCGGGTGCGCGACGCCTCGGTCGAGCCGACCCGGTTCTACGCCTTCGAGTGCGCGCCGAGCCCGACCGGAACGCTCGCGGACCACCGCGCCCCGGTTAGCCCGAGCGAGCTCGAAGTGGTCGCGCAGGCGTTGCTCGACGGCCTCGGCGGTGGCGCCCCCCGGCAAGACCTGCCCGACTGGCTCGGTGCGATGGTGTCGACCGTGGTCGACGACCTGCGCGCCCAAGCTGGGCAGGCGGTGGTGATCGCTGGGGACCAGGCGCCCGAGGAGGTCCATGTTCTAGCGCTGCGCCTCAACCAGGCGCTCGGCGCGATCGGTAGCACCGTGCTGGTCGGCAGGCCGCAGATCGCTGCACCGGCCGGGCAAGAGGCCGCGTTCGCCGAGCTGGTGAGAGAGATGGCTGCCGGCCAGGTCGATGCCCTGTTCGTGCTCGGCGCCAACCCGGTGTACGAGGCGCCCGGCGATCTCGACTTCGCCGGCGCACTCGCCAAGGTGGATCTCTCGGTGCACCTCGGTCTCTACCTCGACGAGACCGGCGACTTGTGCGATTGGCACCTGCCCCAGGCGCACTTCCTCGAGAGCTGGGGGGACGCGCGCTCGTTCGACGGCACCCTGACTGTGATCCAGCCGCTGATCCTTCCGCTCTACCAGGGCAAGACCGACCTCCAGCTCCTTTCTGCGCTGGCTGGCCGAGAGCGTTCGGACCACGAGATCGTGCGGGCGGTTTGGGAACGCGGGATGCTCCAGGGGGTGAACGGCGATAGCGAGTCCGCGTGGCGGCGAGTCCTCCACGACGGATTTTGGTCGCCTCCGGACGCTTCGAGCTCGCTTTACGACGGCGGCGCAGTCGCAGAGCCCGCGCCGCCGGCAATCGAGCTCCTTGCGACCCCGCCCGCGCCTGGCGATGCCGCGCCGGCCGCCGCAGGCGCCGGAGCGGGAGCGGGAGCGGGAGCCAGCGAGCTCGAGCTGGCGTTGCGTCCCGATCCCTCGCTCTACGACGGGCGCTTCGCGAACAATGCCTGGCTGCAGGAGCTCCCGAAGCCGATCACCAAGCTGACCTGGGATCAGGCCGCGCTGGTGAGCCCACGCACCGCGGAGCGCCTGGGTGTGAACAACACACAGGTCGTGCGGCTCTCGGTCGGCCGCCGGTCGCTCGAGGCGCCGGTGTGGATCAACCCGGGTCAGGCCGACGGCGTCATCGTGCTGCCGCTCGGGTACGGCCGAGGACGCGCCGGCAAGGTCGGCAACGGCATCGGGTCCAACGCGCTCGCGCTGCGGTCGAGCGGGGACGGCTGGAACCTGCGCGCGAAGGTCGCCGTCACGAGTCGCACCTACCCGCTCTCGAGCACCCAGCAGCACTTCGACATCGAGATCCAGGCCGAGCAGGCGGCGGCGCGGCACCTGGTCCAGCACGGGACCTGGGAGCGATTCCGCACCGAGCCTGACTTCGCGAAGCGCCACGCCGAGCACGTGCCGGTGGCGCCCCTGATCCCGGACTGGCCGTACGAAGGCTACGCCTGGGGTCTGTCGATCGATCTGTCGGTGTGCACCGGCTGCAACGCCTGCATCGTCTCTTGCCAGGCCGAGAACAACATTCCGGTGGTTGGCAAGGAGCAGGTGGGCCGTGGTCGCGAGATGCACTGGCTGCGAATCGATCGCTACTACGAGGGCGAGCTCGACCGGCCGTCGATCCATCACCAGCCAGTGATGTGCCAGCACTGCGAGCTCGCGCCGTGCGAGGTCGTGTGCCCGGTCGGGGCGACGGTGCACGGGGACGAAGGCCTCAACGAGATGGTCTACAACCGCTGCGTCGGCACCAGGTACTGCTCGAACAACTGCCCGTACAAGGTGCGCCGCTTCAACTTCCTGCGCTTCAACGACGCGCGGACTCCCGTGCTCGAGATGCTGCGCAACCCGGACGTCACGGTGCGCTCGCGCGGCGTGATGGAAAAGTGCACCTACTGCGTGCAGCGGATCAACTGGGCGCGCATCGAGGCCAAGCGCGAGAACCGGCGCATCCGCGATGGCGAGGTCAAGACTGCGTGTCAGGAGGCCTGCCCGACCGAGGCCATCGTGTTCGGCGACGTCAATGACCCGCAGTCCGAGGTGACGCGCTGGAAGGCGCTGCCGCTCGACTACGTGCTGCTGCCCGAGGTGGCGACCAAGCCGCGCACGACCTACTTGGCAAAGGTGACGCACCCCCATCCTTCCCTGGCGCTGGCCGGGCCTGCGGGGCACGGATCTGCTGGCAGCGCTCACGAAGCGCAGATCGGTCAGGTGGAGACACGATGACCGTCGCCAAGCTGGGCAAGCCGCTCTTCATCGATCCGGCCGAGACGCCGGCCACCGTCACCGACAAGATCGCCGGCGTCGTCTTCGGCAAGACGTACCGCTGGTGGTTCCTGGCGCTCGGCATCTCGTTCACGCTCTTCAGCTCCTTCGGGCTGGCGCTGAGCTACCTGCTGTTCCAGGGCACCGGGATCTGGGGCATCAACATGCCGGTCGCCTGGGGCTGGGCGATCATCAACTTCGTCTGGTGGATCGGTATCGGACACGCCGGCACCCTGATCTCTGCGGTGCTGCTGCTGCTGAACCAGCAGTGGCGCACATCGATCAACCGCTTCGCCGAGGCGATGACGCTGTTCGCGGTGGCCTGCGCCGGCATGTTCCCGCTGCTGCACACCGGCCGCCCCTGGCTCGCGTACTGGATGCTGCCGTACCCGAACACGATGCAGCTCTGGCCGCAGTTCCGCAGCCCCTTGATCTGGGACGTGTTCGCGGTGTCGACCTACTTCACCATTTCGCTGGCGTTCTGGTACACGGGTCTCGTGCCCGATCTGGCGTCGATGCGCGACAAGGCGAAGAGGCTCTTCGCCAAGCGCATCTACGGCTTCTTCGCGTTGGGCTGGCGCGGCGCCGCCGACCACTGGCACAACTACGAGAAGGCCTACCTGCTGCTCGCCGGCCTGTCGACGCCGTTGGTGCTGTCGGTGCACTCCGTGGTCAGCCTGGACTTCTCGGTGGCGCAGGTTCCCGGCTGGCACGCGACGATCTTCCCGCCCTACTTCGTCGCGGGTGCGATCTACGCCGGCTTCGCCATGGTGCTCACGCTGATGATCCCGTTGCGTCGGCTGTTCTGGATGCACGCCTACATCACCACCCGCCACCTGGAGAACATGGGCAAGGTGATGCTGGTAACCGGCCTGATCGTCACGTACGGCTACTTTACGGAAGCCTTCATGGCCTGGTACAGCGGCAACGTGTTCGAGCGGTTCATGATGTGGAATCGCATGGACGGGCACTACGGCTACATGTACTGGATGCTCATCCTGTGCAACGTGCTGGTGCCGCAGATCCTTTGGATCAAGCGTTGCCGCACGTCGGCGTTCTGGTTGTTCTTGGCTGCCCAGTTCGTCAACGTCGGGATGTGGCTCGAGCGCTGGGTGATCGTCATCACGAGCCTCCACCGCGACTTCCTGGTCTCCTCGTGGGGCACCTACAGCGCCACGTTCTGGGACGTCGCGCTCTTCGTCGGCACCATCGGCCTGTTCCTGAGCCTCATCTTCCTGTTCATCCGCGTGCTACCGGCGCTCTCGCTCACCGAGCTGCGAGCGCTGTCGCCGGAGGGAAAGACTGCCGGCGAGCACGACCCACCGTCGTTCGCCGCCAGCCGCGCTGCAGCGAGAGAGACGCCACGATGAGCCACGACTACCACGACGCTCCGCACGGTCCGTACGGGGTGATGGCGCGGTTCGCCAAGCCGACTCAGCTCGTCGCTGCGGCGGAGGCCGCGCGCGACGCCGGCTACCGGCGTTGGAACTGCTACACGCCCTACCCGGTGCCCGGCGCCTGGGAGGCGATGGGTCACAAGAGCCCGATGTCGAAGCTGGTCCTGATCGGCGGCATCCTGGGGTGCGTCCTGGGCTTCGGCTTCATCACCTGGACCCAGGTGATCGCCTACCCCTGGAACATCGGCGGACGGCCCCTGTTCAGCTGGCCCGCGTTCATCCCGCCGGCTTTCGAGACCACCATCCTGTTGGCCGGGCTCACTGCGGCGATCGGCATGTTCCTGGTCAACCGGCTGCCCGAGCCGTATCACCCGGTGTTCAACGCTCCCGGGTTCGAGCGCGCGTCCCAGGACCGGTACTTCCTGGTCATCGAGGCAACCGATCCGAGGTTCGACCGCACAGCGACGGCCGCGTTTCTGCAGGGTCTCGGTCCGGAAGAGGTCTGCGAAGTTGAGAACTGAGACCAAACGGGTTGCGCCCTGGATGGTGGCGCTCCTGACGTCGACGGCGCTCGTCGGCTGCCGCCAGGACATGCACAACCAGGCCAAGCACGAGCCCCTCGAGGCGTCGCGGCTCTTCTCGGACGGCGCGTCCTCGCGGCCACTCCCTCCTCACACCGTCGCACAGGGCTTCCTGCAGGAGGACCGCGCGCTCCACACCGGGATCGGTGACGGCGGCGAGTGGGTAGCCGAGCTGCCGGTCGAGCTCGACCGCGAGCTCCTGCGCCGCGGGCGCGAACGCTTCGAGATCTTCTGCTCGCCGTGCCACGACCGCACGGGGGGCGGCCGCGGCATGATCGTGCAGCGCGGATTCCAGCAGCCGCCGTCCTACTGGGACAGCCGCCTACTGGGCATGCCGATCGGCTACTTCTACGACGTCGTCACCAACGGCTACGGACAGATGTCCGGCTACGCCGCTCAGATGCCGGTGCACGACCGCTGGGCGGTTGCCGCCTGGGTGCGGGTGCTGCAGCGGGCGCGAACGGTGGAGGTCGCTCGACTCGCGGAGCAGGAGCAGCGCTGGGTCGACGAGGGCCATTCGGTGGGAGCGGCGGGGGGCACGGCCCCGGGCCACGGAGGCAGCGAGGCCGGGCCGGAGCCACACGAAGCGGACCCGTCGTCGCACGGCGCCTCGGAGCCAGGAGAGTTGCGATGAGCGACGTCAAGGTCTCGGCCGAGCAGTTCCGGCCGCCGGAGTCGCTCGCCGGGGTGCAGACCCGGGCGCTGTGGATCGGCGCCGCGGGAATCGTCCTCTCGGTCGTCGGCGTCGTGCTGGATCGCGAGCAGTTCTTCCGTTCGTACCTGGTCGCCTGGGTGTTCTGGACCGCGGTCGCGCTCGGTTGCCTGGGCTGGCAGATGGTGCAGCACCTGTCCGCCGGCTACTGGGGTCTCGTGCTGCGGCGGGCCCTGGAAGCGGGCGCGCGCACGTTGCCGTTCTTGTTCCTGCTCTTCGTGCCGCTCTACTTCGGCATGGAGAGTGTCTGGGAGTGGGCGACCGAGCACGCGGCGCACGACGAGCTGATCCAGAAGAAAGCCGCCTACCTGAACGTGCCGTTCTTCTGGGCGCGCGCGGCGATCTACTTCGCGATCTGGACCGTGCTCGCCTACACCCTGAGCCACTACTCGCGGCGTCAGGACGAGACGGGAGCTCCCGAGGTCACGGTGCGGCTGCGCAACATCAGCGGCCCGGGGGTGGTGGTGTTCGTGCTGGTCTCGACCTTCGCGTGCTGGGACTGGCTGATGTCCCTCAACCCGCACTGGTTCTCGAGCCTCTACGGTTTCTACTTCGTGTCGAGCACCGCGCTCACCGGCGTGCTGTTCATGATCGTGTGCGCGTGGTGGCTGGCGCAGCGGCCGCCGCTCGATCGCCTGCTGACGCCCAAGCACTTCCACGACTACGGCAAGCTGAGCCTGGCGCTGGTCATGTTCTGGGCCTACATGACCCTGTCCCAGTTCCTCATCACCTGGGCCGGGCACGTGCCGGAGTTCACCATCTGGTACCACGCGCGCAACAGCGGCGGCTGGCGGCCCTACACCTACTTTCTCGTGATCTTCCACTTCTTCGTGCCGTTCCTGATGCTGCTCTCGGCCGCGCTCAAGAAGCAGCCGTCGCGGCTGGTGCTGGTCGCTTGCTACCTGCTGGTGATGCGCTGGCTCGACCTCTACTGGCAGGTGGCGCCGACCTTCCACCGCGAGCTCACCTTCCATTGGCTCGATGCCACGACCCTCGTCGGCGTGGGCGGCCTGTGGGTGTTCCTGTTCGTGCGTGAGCTGCGAAGCCGCACGATGGTGCCTATCCGCGATCCCTACTTCCCGGAGATGGTCGCCCATGAGTGACGAAGCGCGCCACCTCCCCTCGGCCGTTCCCGCCGACCACGGCCACGGCCACGGCCACGGCCATGCTGATCATGGCGATCCAGACCCCGAGATCCGGGTGACCGCGGTGGCCAAGATCCTGCTCGCGATCGCCGTGGTCACCGTCGTGTTCGCGGTGCTGGTTTGGCCGCTGGCCTGGGGCTTCTTCCGTTCCGAGCCGCCACCAGACCGCGCCATCGAACGCATCGACCGGTCGCGGCCGGCCGGGCCGCTGCTTCAGGTGAACCCGACCGCCGAGATCGCGGAGCTTCGCCGCCAGGAGCAGCGCGTGCTCGACAGCTACGACTGGGTCGATCGCAGCGCCGGGATCGCTCGCGTGCCGGTGGAGCGCGCGCTGGAGCTGGTGCTGGCCGATGGCGTCGGCGCCATTGCCGCAGCCCAGAGAGAAGCCCGACGAGAACATATGGAAGATGCAGTGGATACCGCCGTCACGGCGCCCCCTCGAGCGTCCGCGACCGAAGACGACCCAGGATCGAGGCGCAGATGAGGCGGTTCGCGCGTTTCTTCACCTCGTCGCCGCGGGTCTGCCGTGGACTCTTCCGGCGGCTCGGCGCTGTTCTGGTGGTGCTCGTCGCTGCCGTTGTGAGCGGCGCGCTCCAGGGCCCGGTCCAGGGCCAGACACAGGCCCTCATCGCGCCGAGCCGGGAGAGCCTCGCGAACGGTGTCGAGGTGCAGCTCCCGTCCGAGCTCGAAGACCTCCGCACCGAGCAGAAGCTGGGCGGCCGAGTGCCGTTGGACGTGAAGCTGACCGATCACGACGGGCGAACGATCGAGCTGGGTGCCCTCCTCGAAGAGCGTCCGATTCTCCTCGCACCGGTGTATTTCGACTGTCCGATGCTCTGCTCGCTGGTTCTCGACGGAGTTGTGCGATCGCTCAAGCCGCTGCGCCTGACGCCGGGGCAGGACTTCGATGTCGTCGCGGTCAGCTTCGATCCTCGCGACACGCCGCAGAAGGCGGCGGCGAGTCGGACCACGGCTCTCCAGCGCTATCGGCGCCCCGATGCGGAACAGGGTTGGCGCTTCCTGGTCGGGGAGGAGCCCGAGGTCGCCCGGCTCATGGACGCGATCGGGTTCCGCTACCGCTTCGACCCGAAGAGCGGCGAGTACGCGCATGCCGGCGTGGTCGTGCTGCTCACGCCGCAGGGCGAGGTGTCGCGCTACTTCTACGGCGTCGAGTTCCCGGCGCGGGACGTGCGCCTGGGCCTGGTGGAGGCCTCGCAGGGGCGCATCGGCTCGCTCGTCGACCAGGTGATGCTGTTCTGCTATCGCTACGACCCCGTGCTCGGCCGGTACAGCGCGGTCACCATGAACGTGGTGCGCCTCGGCGGGGTGTTGACCGTGGCGGCGATCGCCGCGTTCGTGACCCTGATGCTGGTCCGCGAGCGCGCGCGCCGAAGGCTGACGACGGCGTGACGACGCACCGAGATGGAATGAACGTCGAGTCGACTTGACCCGGAGCCCACCTTGGAAACCCTCAGGCAGTTCCTGCCCAGCTTCTTCCAGCACCTGCCGCTCTACCCGGAGCAAGCGTCGACCGTGGCGCCCGCGGTCGATGCACTGTACCTGGCGTGGGTGGCCCTGAGCTTGATCTTCTCGGTGTTGATCGTGGGCGCGACGGTGTACCTCGGTGTGCGCTACCGGCGGCGTCGCGTCGGCGACGCGGGAGAGGCCGACTTCGAGGCGCCGGCGGTCGAGCTGCTCTCGATGGCGGTGCCGTTCGTCATCGCGATGGCGATGTTCGTCTGGGGCACGAAGGTCTACATCGACCTGCGGCGGCCGCCCGAGGACGCCGTGGAGTACTTCGCCTTCGGCAAGCAGTGGATGTGGAAGTACCAGCACCCGAACGGCTTGCGCCAGATCAACGACCTCACGATTCCCGTGGACACTCCGATCAAGATGACCCTGGCCTCCGAGGACGTGTTGCACGCCTTCTTCGTGCCGGCGTTCCGGGTCAAGCAAGACGTGGTGCCCGGCCGCTACAACGTGGTGTGGTTCGAGGCCACGAAGACCGGCCAGTTCCGCATGTTCTGCGCCGAATACTGCGGCACCGACCATTCGAAGATGGGTGGCATCGTGACCGTGCTCGAGAAGGAAGAGTACGAGGCGTGGCTGCGCGGCGAGGGCCAGCCCACGGCCAGTCCGGCGGCGGCGGGCGAAGACCTCTTCACGTCGCTGGCCTGCTCGACGTGCCACGGCGTCGAGGACAGCGAGCGGGGTCCGTCGCTCCATGGCTTGTTCGGCTCGGAGGTGCGTCTCGCATCCGGAACGACGATCGAGGTCGACGAGAGGTACCTCAGGGAGTCGATCCTGAATCCGCTCCAGAAGGTGCGGCCCGGCTACCTGCCCTTGATGCCGACCTATGCCGGGCAGGTGACCGAGGAGCAGGTGGTCAGCCTGGTGACCTACATCAAGGGGCTGACCGCGCCGCCTGCGCCGGAAGCGGGCCTCGCCGAGGTTGCCGGCGGATGAATCCGGCGACGGCACGCATCGCTGGAAAGAGGTTTCGGGAAACGCACAGTCCATCGAGGCAGATCACGTGATGAGCAGCGCGACAACGGTCCCGGCCCCGAGGCCGCCCGAGAAGAACTACCTGAACGCGGACTGGAGCCTGAAGTCCTGGCTCCTGTCGGTCGACCACAAGAGGATCGCCATCCTCTACCTGGTGTCGGTGTCTGCCTTCTTCATGGTCGGCGGACTCTTCGCGATGATGATCCGTATCGAGTTGCTGACTCCGGCGGCGGACCTGCTGTCCACCGACTCCTACAACCGGATGTTCACGCAGCACGGCGTGGTGATGATCTTCTTCTTCCTCATCCCGTCGATTCCCGCGGTGTTCGGCAACTTCGTGCTGCCGCTGATGCTGGGCACGATCGACGTCGCGTTCCCGCGGCTGAACCTGGCGAGCTGGTACATCTACAGCCTCGGCGGCCTGTTCGGGGTTTGCGCGATCCTCTTCGGCGGCGTCGATACCGGCTGGACCTTCTACACGCCGCTGAGCTCGGTCTACTCGAACTCCAACGTGCTGCTCGCCGCGATGGGCGCTTTCATCGCGGGGTTCTCCTCGATCCTCACGGGCATGAACTTCCTGGTGACCATCCACCGCATGCGCGCGCCGGGCATGGGCTGGTTCCGGCTGCCGCTCTTCGTCTGGGCGATGTACGCCACCAGCATCATCAACATCCTCGGCACGCCGGTGATCGCGATCACGCTGCTGCTGGTGATGGCCGAGCGGGTCGCGAAGCTGGGCATTTTCGATCCCGCCCTGGGCGGCGATCCCGTGCTGTTCCAGCACCTGTTCTGGTTCTATTCGCATCCGGCGGTGTACATCATGATCCTGCCCGCGATGGGCGTGATCTCGGAGCTGATCGCCGCGTTCTCGCGCAAGCGGATTTTCGGCTACAAGTTCGTGGCCTACTCGAGCGTCGGCATCGCGGTGCTCGGCTTCCTGGTGTGGGCGCACCACATGTTCACCAGCGGCATGTCGATCTACGCAGCGACGGTGTTCTCGGTGCTGACGATGCTGATCGCGGTGCCCACGGCGGTGAAGGTGATCAACTGGATCACCACGATGTACCGCGGATCGGTGGCGTGGGAGACACCGATGCTCTACGCCGTCGGGTTCATCGGCCTGTTCACCATCGGGGGGCTCACGGGACTGATGCTGGCGACGCTCGGCATCAATCCTCACCTGCACGACACCTACTTCGTGGTCGCGCATTTCCACTACGTGATGGTGGGCGGCGCGATCATGGGCTTCATGGGCGCGCTGCACTATTGGTGGCCGAAGATGACCGGCCGCATGTACGCGCAGGGCTGGTCGAAGCTCTCCGCGATCCTGATCTTCGCCGGGTTCAACCTCACCTTCTTCCCGCAGTTCCTGCTCGGCTACATGGGCATGCCGCGCCGCTACGCCTCGTACCCGGAGGAGTTCCAGGTGCTCAACGTGATGTCGTCGGCCGGCGCGAGCATCCTGGGGGTGGGCTACCTGCTGCCGGCGGTCTACTTCGGGTGGTCCTTGTGGTACGGCGAGAAGGCTTCGCGCAACCCGTGGGGTGCGGTGGGTCTGGAATGGCAAGCGCCCTCGCCGCCGCCCGTGCACAACTGGGACCGTGACCCGGTCGTCACCGAGGTCTACGACTACACCGACGAAACGATCGTGCGGGAGCTCCGCCAGCGCGCCGCAATCGCCCGGGAGGTGCCGATTGGCTGAGCAGGCTTCCGCCCACGGCGCTCACGTGCCGGCACACACCGGCCATGGCGACGCCCCGTTGGCGCACCACTTCAACAGCTACGAGCAGCAGCGCGAGGCTTCCTCGCTCGGCATGTGGTTCTTCATCGCCCAGGAGGTGCTCTTCTTCGGCGGGCTGTTCACCGTGTACCTGGTGTATCGGTCGCGCAACGCCCTCGACTTCGCGATCGCCTCGAGCGAGCTCGACGTCTTCTGGGGCGGCCTCAACACGGCGGTTCTGATCGCGTCGAGCTTCACCATGGCCATGGCGGTGCGAGCCGCGCAGCTCGGCAAGCGGAATCCGCTGGTGCTGTTCCTGATCCTGACCCTGCTGCTGGGCGGGGTGTTCGTGGGAATCAAGTACATCGAGTACACCGCGAAGATCGAACACCACCTCTTCCCCGGCATGTCTGATTTCCACTTCGAGGTGCCGCCGACCGTGGTCGAGCACTTCGCGCTGTCGGCGGAACGCGTGGCGGTGATGCAACAGCGGGCGAGGGTGTTCTTCTCGATCTACTTCGCGATGACCGGCCTCCACGCGCTGCACATGCTGATCGGCATGGGGCTGATCGTCTGGCTGCTCTTCCCGGCATGGAAGGGTAGGTTCAACCACGACTACCACAACCCGATAGAGAACTTCGGGTTGTACTGGCACTTCGTGGACCTGGTCTGGATCTTCCTGTTCCCCCTGCTCTACCTGCTGGGCCGGAACATCCCGCACGCGTGACCTGTACGGAGCGATAAGAGATGGCCGAAGTCCACGTGTCGCCGGTCCGGGTCTACCTCGGGATCCTGTTGACCCTCTTGGTGCTGACCGTGGTCACTGTGGAGGTAGCGGACCACGATTGGGGCGTCTTCAACGACGTGGTGGCCCTCGGTGTCGCGATCACCAAGGCGAGCCTGGTGGTGCTGTTCTTCATGCACGTCAAGTACGCCGGCAAACTGGTGCAGGTGGTCGTGGCCGCGGCTTTCTTCTGGCTGCTCATCCTCTTCGGCCTGACGATCCTCGATTACGCCACCCGGTACGACATGATGCCGGACCCTCCACCCCTGGAGGGCCCGCTCACGCTCGAGGCCGGAACACCCGGATCACACTAGCAGCCCGTGGTGAAACCCGCGTGAGGCTGCGCGCGGGGATCTGCGGCCGCTGGCAAGGCGTGGCCGACGAACGCGATGCGGTGACATCGTGCAGGAGGCCCAACGCAGCCAGCGGCCGCAAACCCCCGCGCCCCAGG
>DATLFI010000340.1:0-7275 GCA_035524895.1 Thermoanaerobaculia bacterium
GCTGGCGAACTCCACGACCCGGCCGCACCGCCGGCAGGCCAGGTGATCGTGCTGCTGCCCCGGATGGACGTGCTCGTAGAGGAAGCGGTTCCGCCCCAGCCGCTGGCGCTGCACCAGCCCGCACTCGACCAGCAGGTCGAGGTTCCGGTAGACCGTAGCCCGCGACACCTTGGCTCCCGCCGCCCGCAGCCCGTCCAGGATCTCCTCGGCGTCGATGTGCCCGTGCTGGCGATAGACCTCGTCCAGCAATGCCATCCGTTCCCGGGTAACCCGCATCCCCTGGGACCGGATGTAGTCGATGAGCTCCTGACGTTCCCTCTCCGCGACCATTCGTCTGGGTCCAGACCGACCAGCGGCCCGCGCCGCCCGTCCAACCTCCTCTTAAGACTTACTCTCAATAGTGACCGAAGCTATCCTGGCCCGATTTGGTCCGGATTGTCAACCGCCCTGCCACAGGTACTTCCTGGTGCTCTGGGGACCTTATGAGGCAGAGGGCGACGCAATTCAACTTTCACTGGAGTAGTTCCCGCAGAACCTCTACCGGACTCGGTCTAGGTACCCCGCGCGTGGTCCCTGCAGCGTCGCTACAGGGTGGCTGCGGCGATCCTCCGCGGGTTCATTCAGTAGGACACAAATTCGGTATGTGGTGCTCTAGAATCGATCTGTATGCGCATATCTTGACATAGATTCCGCCACCCCCATCCGCTAGCGGCTTGCTCTGTTCAGCACCTCTCGAGAATAGACCTGCTAGCTCCCACCCTCCGGATGCTTCATCCTTGAGATAAAGCGATCCTCCGCTATCACCTGGGAGGCCATCCTGAGGCTCTTCCGGGATCACCAGTCCCGCGCCGCAGACGAATTCCGTCGCCGGATCAAAGTCCACCAGTTGGCCGCCGTAATTACGAATCTCCTTCTCCCAGATCGGTCTAACAGATCCCCATCTCCGTGTCCCTCTCCCGCTGCCATTGACGGCGTTCGGCCCGTAGGCTACAAGAAGCGCCTCCCTCGCCTTCCCGAAGAGGCTAGGTCTTGCCAACCTCGGCAGAGGGATGCTACGAGGAAAGCTTGGATCCAGGATCTCCAACAGCGCTATATCGTTCCTCGCTCCACTTCCAGCCTTTCCCACCCACTTCTGATTTACCTCATACCATCGTCCCTGCATGCTCGTCACTTCGTCAGGGCTCACATGACTAAGAGCGTCGTCGCCTGTCATGCAATGGGCGGCGGTCGCTACCAAACCATCCGACACCAAAACACAGGAGTATTCCGAGGAATAATGCTTCTTGGTAACTGCGATGCCCCCGGATAGACACTCAGGATAGGCGTCCGTAGCTTGGCCGTGGAGAACCAGCATCAACGCGTCAGCCCTCACAAGACCCAAAAGGGTCGCCTTGGCGCTGCGCGCGTAAAGGATGTCCAGGCTCGACCAGTTGACCTTGACTCCCAACTGCTCGGCCTCATGCAGTACGTGCCGAAGCGTGACTTGGGCCTGCTCCTCGGTTTGCCCCTCTACGAGCTTGTCCTCCTGGTAAACCTTCGTCTTCGTCAAGGCTCGCGTGAGAGCCTTCTTCACGTCAACCGCTGCTCGCGTAACATTGCTCATGTCGATTGTCCGAGAACAAAGTTCTGGGCCTAGAGCCTAACCCCCACCTGGCGGACACGTAGTGGTGGAGGGTGTGTACAAAGAGCGTGAAGTGCCCTCTGGGCGCGGAACTGGCCAATTGAGAGGCTTAGCCTGCCGATTATAGAGCGTATAATACCACAAGAAGTCGTAAATTCTCTTCCGAGCGGGTTGAAAGCTGACGTCGAAGTTGGTGATCGAAGCGGTGACTAGACTCTTCTCACTTGTCCCAGCTGGAGGTTTTAGAAAGACGATCCCCTTATGACCAGTATCCAGTGCAACCGCCACGTCATTAGGGATGTCGCTGCCTTCAAGCTTGACCGTGTCTGCGAATACGTGCGGCTTTTCGTCGGATGGCGTGTTAGACAGATCGAGGTAATTATAAACCATATAATCCTTTCCTTCCCGTGAGTGGGTATGAGTCCTGAGCTTACCTCCCGACAACTTGACTCGCGAGATCACCGGGCAGTCGGGAGTCGTCAGGTCGCCCCAGCACTCCCTCTTCAGGTTTCCCACTCCTGCCGAAGAGGTACTCTTACTCACGTGGGGCACTGAGATCACCCAGTCGAACCAGTCCTTCTGAGCCTCGTCGTCGTCTGGAGACCTGTACGGATCGCCGCTTCCAGGGCGTCGCCCTCTCGTGACATCAAGACTACTGGCGCCGGGAATCGATACTTCGATATTCTGGAACTCGATGTCGAAAAGTGGATAATCAAACCCGTCAGACCCTACATTGAGACCGTCGGGCTTCCTAGATATTTCGGTATCGAGGTACCTTGGGTCAACTACGAGCCTGGGTTTGTGAGGATGAGGCATTACGGCTGGCTCAAGCTCCCGAAACTCGGGTACTGAATCTGGATCCGTAGCCTTGACGAGCAAGACCTGGGGCGATCGGGGACCCGATTCAGGAAGGTGAAAGAGACAAAGGCCTGAAAAAATGAGCCTGAAATCGTAGGTCATTTCGCTGTCCTCCTGATGGGATTAGGACGGCGGTCGCTCACCCTGTCGAGGATTGAGCCCGCCTGGTGAAGGCAAGACGCATCACCCAGCGCTGCGAACGCCCCCCACGCGGCGGGAGTACGCAGACGAGGATCTGCGCCTTCAAGCGAAGCAAGTTGGGCAGCCCGCAGCCCGTTACTCGGGCTCGTGCCGTTGGAGACAGCTCGGTGAAACCGTATCATCACCTCTCGGCTCACACGGTCTTCTACGTTCCAGAGAGCGGCCACGACGGTCTCTGCGCCAGCAGCGAAGAACGCAGCGGCAAGTCCTGTCACGTTCTCTCGGCCGCCTCGGTCGCCGTCGAGGGCAGTGCAGCTCGAGAGAACTACGAGTCGAGTCCTTCGAAGGTCGAGGGCGGCGATCTCCCTTGCGCCCAACGCTCCTCCGTCCGAGGTCGATGGCGCGAACACCAAACTCGCGGGGTCGGTGCTATCCGCACCGACAAGCGCGTGGCCGGCGAAGTGGACCACCGCGTAGAGCGGAGCTTGCTCTCTGAAGGCCCTCACCGTGGCCTCCAGACCCAATAGGACCTTGGACCTCGCCGGGTAGAGGAGCGCCACCTCGCTGGCTTCCGCTTCCGCTGAGGAGAGAGCTTCGAGCTCAGGGAAGAGCTCTCGGTCGATCGCGGAACCTGCCACGGCGAGAACGCTCATCCGCTGCTCGGCGCCAGCGGGTGGTCTCCAAGCCTCCCACCCTCGAAGCGCCGGATGCAGATGGATCCCTGGGGAGAGAGTGACCGCGTGATCCTCGATCAAGTGCCTGCGCGCCTGCCGGTCATATAGGACCGCGAACGGCACACGCGCCAAGAAACGATCAGGTACCACTATGAGAGGCGTTCCAGGCGGGATGGCCCAAGCAATCGGCGCCAAGAGCAGGTCGTAAAGACTAGCCGCGTAGGTTCGGATCTGGTCTTCGGACGCTCGTCGAGTAAGGGCGTTTCGAAGGAGCGCGACTCGCCTTTCGAGTTCGGCTCGGGGCACCGGCTCGCTGTGAAGAGATACACCATCGGCCGAAACGACCCAGGTGAGGAGTTGGTGCGGGAGCACGCAGTACTCGATGAAGGCGACCCCAGAGTCACGAAAGGCGGGGCTCTCGAAGGCGGCAATGACTCCGCGAAATGCGGATTCTTCCTGCCAGTCCACCAGGCGGGGATCCCCCGGCTCACCTAGCAGATCCGCGATCTGCCGCGACTTGCTCCGCTCAGCAAGCGCCAGGGAGAGCGCCGGCGGCGAGCCCTGTTTGACCTCCAGGGCGATCAGGGCGTCGAACGTCTCCTGGGCAAGCTCGAAGGTCGATCTTCGATGGCTCAACGCCTCGCTGGCGGAGCGCAAGCGCTCGTACTCTTCAATCGCTGCGAGCAGGTCGCGCCGCGCACGATCGACGTCCCCCAGGTCGTCGTATGCCAACCCGCGCAGGGAGAGTGTTCGGGTGAGGTGGTAGAGGTAGCCGGTCTCGAGCTTGCTGTCGAGTATTCGGTTGAGCCTGGCGACCGCGGATCTGGAGTCCTGGCCGATGAGAAGCTCGGCTTCGGCAAGTGAACGAGCAGCAGCGATACGGTCACGGACGGCACCGTCGGCCATCACTTCGGTGTTCCGTCTGGCGCTCCGAAAATCCTGCTCGGCTCCCTGTTCGAGCCCCAGGAGGGTCCGAATCCGGCCGCGCTGAAGATACGCCTCGGAGAGCTTCTGCGCACTCCCGGAAGCCTCTGCGTTGGCGACGAGCTCCTCGCCTACGGCCCCCGCGACCACCGACTCCCCACGTTCGACCAGCATCTCGGCCACCGGATAGAGCGCCATGTGGTACCGGTGGAGATCGCCGGAGCGAGCGGCCCATTCGATACCCGCCAGGTACTCCCGGGAGGCCGCGCCCTCCTGGCCGAGCAAGCGGTGGGCTTCCCCAAGGAGGACATGCACCGGACCTCTACCGTAGTCAGCCGCGCTACGATGAAGCTTCGACTGCGCATCGCGGAAAAAGCGAAGAGCTCGCTCGGAGTCACCTGTGGTGCTGTGGATCGTGCCCAGCACCCAGTCGCAGAAGCCCGAGAGGTGGGGATAACGATCCGCGGGGAACCGCTCCTGCAGCCGCACGAGCATGCGGCTCGAGCCGACGGGATCGGAGAACTGTGCGCTCGAAGCGAGGAAGAAGGCGGGTGCGCCCCAGAGCGGGTCGCCAAGGGATTCGAGCAGGTGTCGCGCCCTTAGAAGCGGGGCTTTAGCCTCCTCTTGGCGCTGCCCGTAGTACAGCTCGAGTCCTGAAGCAAGGAGCTCGTAACCGACGGCATGGCGTGCCACCCGGCCGGCTTCTCCCATGGACAGGGCATCCTCGGCGGCGGCAACCGACTCCCGAATTTGGGCGTCACCGGTTTCGGCCTCGAGAGCCCACCCGAGTTTGCGGGCGAGCTTGAGGCGGGCCGCGGCTTCTCCCCGGTCGCCGGCCCGCCAGGCCCGCGCCCATCTCGGAAGGAGTTCTTGCAGGACCAACATCCGGGCTCTGTGGGGCTGCTCGGCGACCGCTTGCGCAATCTCCGCTTCCGAGGGCTCCGGAGACCGCGCCACCAGACTGGCTCGAGCCTCCTGCCAGCGGTCCTCGATGGTGGGCGCGCTCAGGTGCTCGAGATTCTGCCTCGCCACCGATGCCCAGGGCTCGGCCGCGTCTGCCGCAAGATACGCTTCCCAGGCCACCTTCCCTTCGGAGACCAAGTGGAGCCAGGAGACCGCGATTGCGCGATTGTAGAGGGCCGCCGGTGACCCAGGCTCCTTGGCGAGGGCTCGTTCGGTGGCGGTCAAGGCCTGGAAGAGGTCCTCCGGGTCTCCGATTTCCCCGAACCTGCTCAGATGAGCCGAGGCGAGGTCGGCTAACACATCGGCGCGGGCTGGGTCGGCGAGACGGGCTGCCTCGAGGAGGAGGATCGCCTCGTCCAGCTTCCCCTCCGCCGCCCGGAGGAGCCCGAGCGGATGCAGACGGCTCGAGTCCTCGCGGGATGCGGCGAGACGTTCGAAATCGGCCGTGGCTCGAGCGATCTCGGTCACCGCCTCCGAGGGACCGAAGCCAAGAACGGCGCTGGGCGCACCGATAGCCGGTTTCGCGGGGGTTCGGCTCGCCCGACCTACCGAGATCGGCCGGAGGGCGAGGACTCGGTCTACTGCGGCATAGAGTGAATCCGACTCCGGAAGAGGCGCGGAGCGCTCTTGCCTAGCGCGAAGCCAGCCGCTGACGAGAATCACGCAGAGGGCCGCTGCGATCGCCGCCCATCCGAGAGCACGCCTTCTGGGGCCAGACCTCTCGGCCTGCACCTCATGGACCGCCATGGACCTCCGATCAGGTAGAGCTGCCATTACGTTAACACGAATCATCGGAGCATTCGCACCACTGGGTGATCGCCAGCCCGATCCTCCTAAGGACCGTGCCTGGGGCGCCGCCCCATCCATCTGTGACGGACGCGACGGTACATTTCCGGGTAAGATTGGCGCACGTGCCCCTCACTTCTGAAGAAACGCGGCATCAGAGCGTCCAGGCATCCGGGTGATCCCTTGAGGTCGAGGAATGGAGCCCCCGGCCGGGAAGACGGCCGGAGCGATCCCCAAGACCTCCTCCTCTCGCACCTCCCCCTGGTCGAGCGGGTAGTGGCCTACACCTGCCGCCGGCACCACGTCGGCGAGGCGGATGCGGAGGAGTTCGCCTCGGTGGTGAAGATGAAGCTCCTCGAGGACGACTACGCGGTCTTCCGGAAGTTCCAGGGGCAGAGCCGTCTGTCTACGTACTTGACCACCGTGGTTCAACGGCTGTTCTTCGACTGGCTGCGGGCGAAGAAGGGGCGGCCGCGGGCCTCGGCCGAGGCGCGGCGGATGGGGACAGTGGCGATCCAGCTCGAGCGCCTGCTCTACTGGGACGGCTTCAGCTTCGACGAGGCCTGCCGCCTGCTCCAGGAGAACCAAGGGGTGGAGCTCTCTTGGCGGAAGCTCGAGGCGCTGGCCGGGCGGCTGCCGCCGCGGGCGATCGAGCGCCGGCACGAGGGCGGAGAGCGCGCCGACGCGCTCGCCGGAGCGGTGGAGCGGCCGGACGAGGCGGCGCTCGAGCGGGAGCGGGAGGAGCAGTCGGAGCGGGTGGTGGCGGTGCTGGCGGAAGCGCTCGAGGAGTTGGGGCCGGAGGACCGGGTGATCCTGCGGATGCGCTTCGAGGACGAGTTCACGGTGGCCGACATCGCCCGCGGCCTGCACCTGGAGCAGAAGCCGCTCTACCGGCGCATCGAGGGGTTGAAAGGGCAGTTGCGGCGGGGGCTCGAGGCGCGGGGGCTGCGGAGCGCGGACGGGTGGTGGGCGTGAGGGAGCCCCTCCTTCCGCCCCGCTCCGGCAAAGACGATCTGGGCAGGCCGGACGCTTCAGGTCCAGGGAAGACCGGACCTCCGGTCCGTCTCATTTGAGGGACGAGAGATATTGCGATGAATGAATTCAATCACCCGAGCCCGGAGGCGCTGGCTGCCTTTGTCGATGGGCGCTTGTCGGGCGACCCGCGCGACCAGGTGATGGCGCATCTCGACCGCTGCCGCGACTGCTACGAGGTGTTTGCGGAGACGGTGCGGTTCCAGCGCCAGGAGGAGCCCCGGGGACGAGTGCTCCGGCCCGCCCGGTTCGGGGCTCCGCAGTGGGTGTGGTGGA
>DATLFI010000341.1:0-33736 GCA_035524895.1 Thermoanaerobaculia bacterium
GCTACGTGCGGCTCACCACTCCGCATACGGCACCCCGTCCAGACCTACACCGGAGCTCAGCGAGTACACGTCGAACAGGTTGTCGCCACTGTGGCTGGTCGAGTCCGGCGGGTCGGAGGTGCTGCGCATACCCCACTCCGCCTCGCCTGTCATCGGGTCGACGGGGATGCGGCGCAGGAACCGGATCTGCTTGTCCACCTGTCCGACCACGTCGATCGGCTCGATGAGCTCCTCGAGCTCCTGCGGGTAGCCGTCGGCCCCCAACTGCTGGGGGAGGAGCGCGGCGTCGCTGTAGCGCTTGTACTCGTCGATCGCGTTGCGCATGGTCCGCAACGCCGACCGCAGCTCGGCCTCCTTCACTCGCTTGACGCTGAACTTGGCGACCGGGAGCGTGACCGCGGCCAGGGTCGAGAGCACCGCACACACCATCACCAACTCGGCGAACGTGTAACCGCCCTGCCAGAGATGTCCGAGCCTTCGCCGGCCGGCCAGGCCATTGTGCAAATCCTGGATCACGACGCACCTCCTCGCCCCGGGGGCTTCGCCCCCTCTCTAGGAGAACCGTCGGGCCCGACCAAGACTTCCGGGATCGACGTCCCCGGAGCCAGCGCTGGGTCCCCGGGCTTCGGCGTTCCGATGTCGGGCGCGACCGCGACGTCGACCGCTCGCCGGCCGAACGCAGTGCGCCGGCCCTCGAGCGAGGGGCCGTACGGCGTCGTCTGCGCGAGCCTGATCCTGGTCGAGCCGGGCAACAACGCCTCGAATTGGAGCTGCAGCACGGTGCCGCCTCCGTTCATGCTGTCCTGCGCGCCGAGCAAGCTGGCGCCCAGGACCACCAGGCCGTCGGACAAAGTGTGAGCGAGCACTTGCGGCGTACCGGCCGACTGTAGCAGCGGCCCAGCGGCAGCCGAGACGAAGCGGACGACCGCCGGGTCGAAGCGCAGGCGACTGGGCAGGTGCGCGACGCCGAGCTGCGCGTTGAGCCGCAGCTCGATGCTGAAGATCTCGCCTGGCTTTGCCGACACCGACTGGGGCCAGACTTCGACCGCCACCGGCGCCGGTGTCGGCACGCCGAGGCGCTGGTCTCTCTCCGCCTGGTCTCGGCGCTCCTGACCTCCGACTGCCGCTGGCTCCCCGAGACTCGCGGTGATCGACAACGCAGCACTCGTACCAAGATCCGCCGCGGCCGAGGACGCCGCGGCCTGCCAGCCACCAGGCGACCTCGAGCCGCGCTGCGACATCTGCCTCGGTGGCTCCTCTTCCTCGATCACCTCCTCCTCGACCGGTGGCTCCTCCTCGGGCTCGGACCGATCGAACGGGCTGCGCCGTCCCGGCACGAGCTCGACGCCGGCCGGCGGTGCCGGCTCTTCCGGCGCCGGTTCCTCACCGGTCAGACTCGGGTTGAGCCCCGGTCCGGCCTGATCTCGCAGACCCGGGGGCAATTGCCGGAGCCGCTCGCGCACGCGCTCCGCGGGATCGATGGCAGAGGGGTCTTCGCCGTCGAAGGGGCCCTCGACGTCGGACTCGACGCTCGGCGATCCGCCGCGGAACGTCAGGTTCTGCTCGGTGCCGACCCAGATCGGCGCCAAGTCCTCGGCGGTTATGTCGGCGCGTCGAATGATGTGCGGCGTCAGTGTCAGCACGATGTCGGTGCGCTGGTTCTCGTTGCGCTTCTTGCCGAAGAGCCGCCCCAGCACCGGGATGTCGGAGAGCCCCGGGACGCCCTGCTCCGACGACGTCTCGTCGGTGCGGATGAGACCGGCCAGGAAGTTGGTCTCGCCGTCCTGGAGTCGAATGGTCGTCTCGATGCGCCGCGAGCCGATGATCGGCTGGCTCTGGATGTTCCCCGAGATGTTCGAGACCTCGATGGTCACGGTGAGGGAGATCTCCTCGTTGTGATGCACTCGCGGCTCGATCTCGATGATGATGCCGACGTCCTGGTACTGGAACGACGTGATAGGCACGATGTTGCTGCCCACGGTGTTCGCGGTGTTGAAGCTGGTCACCGGTATCGGCACCCGGTCGCCGATGTTGAGGCGCGCCTTTTCGCCTTCCGAGATGCGCAGCTGCGGCTTGGCCAGCGTCTGCGCGTCGGTCGAGGTCTTGACGAAATCGAGCAACATGTTGGGCACCGTCAGCACCCAGTTGTTGGCGTTGAGGAACTCGAGGTCCGAGAAGCGCAGCGGAGTGTCCTCGCCGCCGGTGTCCAGCTCCAACCCGAGCCGGTAGGCGTCGAGCGAGACACCGAGATCCTGCAGCTTGGTGGTGTTGAGCTGCAGCAGCTCGACGTCGACCACCACCTCGGCCTTGGCCTTGTCGTTGGCGCGGATGATCCTCTCGGCGATCTTCACCCGGTCGGCGGTGTCGCGCAGGATGATCGCATTGAGCTGCTCGTTGCCAGCGATCTTCCGCGAGTCGACCAGGCTGCGCAGCATGGTCATCACGTCCTTGACCTCGGCGTTGGATAGGAAGAACGTCTGGATGATGAGATCCTCGTACTTGCGGCGGTTCTGTGGCGTGTCGGGCACCACGATGATCGACTGCGTGTCGAGCACCTTGTAGAAGTGGCCGGCCGTGCGCATCAGGATCTCTAGCGCGTTCTGGGCGTCGACCTCGCGCAGCTGGATCGGCAACGCCTGGTCGCGCAGGCTGGGGTCGAACAGGATGTTGATGCCGAATGCCTTGCCCAGGGCTTGATAGATCTGCTTGACCGATACCGCCTCGGGAAAGTCGAGATCGATCGGCTCCGGCGAGCGCGGGTCGAGCACGGGCGGCAGTGCCTGCAGGCCCTGGCTGCGCTTCTTGATCGCCTCCAGAGTCTCGCGCTGGCTGCCAGCGCGCTGCGCGTCGAGCTCCTCTCGCACCTTCTGGAGCTCGGCGCGCGCATACTGGTTCGTGGGGTCGAGCTGCACGGACTGCTGCAGCTCCACCAGGGCCTGCTGCGGCAGACCGGCGTCCCGATACTTCTTCGCCTGCTCGAAGTGGGCGTGCGACGCCTGGATCTTGGCGCGCAGGAGCGCGGTCCGATAGCGCAGGTCGGAAGGGTTCTGCGCCACCAACTCGAGGTAGTGGATCACCGCGCGGTCCCAGTCTCCAGTGGCCTCGGCCGCCTGGGCATGCCGGTAGCCCCGGTAGCTGGTACAACCCGCGAGCGCGAGCAGCGCGCAGGCCATCAGGACCAGCAGCGACGATCGCCCCGTGGCTCGGAACGCTCGCACGGCCGTTTCGGCCGGTTGCGAGCCGTGATAGCTCCTTCTGTTCGACATCATCTCCCTGCCCCATGGACCGCCAGCCTGGCCGGCGGCGCGTCGGGAAAACCAACGAAAGCGATCTGCACGGACTCGAGCCCTATCTGCGCCACCTGGAACTTGCCCTTGAGCACGTCGCCCTCCAGCATGTTGTAGAGGGTCTGGCCATCCTGGTCGACGAACACCGCGATCGGCCGCATCTTTGGACCGAATCGACCCAGGTACTGGACGTCGATGGCCGGCGGCTGCGGTCGGGGTGGCACAGCGGCGACAGGCGGCGCGAGTTCCGGCTCGACGCGCATCGGCTGCACTACCGGGAGCGGCTCCTGGCGAGGCGGAGGCGGCGGTTCGGCGAACCGCCACGGATCGCGGCCTGGGGTGTACTCGCCACCGGCTCGTGACAGCCGCTCGAGCTCGAGAGCGGAGACCTCGGCGCGTAGCGCAGCCGAGAAGTCGGGACCCCTGCCGCCGCCGAACACCACTCCACCGTCGAACGTAGCGAAGCGCTGCGCGAGGAGCGCGAGAAACGACACGACCAGAACCATGAGCAGCAGAACCTGGCGGCGCGAGGAGCTCATGGTCCGGGCTCCCCCGCCTCCGGCGCGAACGAGTCGATGGCGTCCTCGAGAGGCTCGAAGCGGACCTCGCCGGCATCGCGTCCGGTGAAGAGCGTAGCGAGCTGAAGGTTGAGCGCCAGCTGGTTCGAGCCCCCGCGGAGCTGGATCGATCGCAGGATCACGAACGAGTCGCTCAGCTCGAGGAAGTTCACGAACTGCCGCAGCTCCCGATAGGTCCCGTCGACCGAGAACACGATCGCGCGCTCGATCAGCCCGAAGTCCTCCAGCGCCTGCTCGGGGTAGCTGATGCTGGTCGGATTGAGACCGGAACGTTCCGCGAGCTCCTTGATCTCGCGGATGAAGGAGGTCAGCCGTTCGCTCTCGGTCGCAAAGTGGAGCTCGTACAGCTCGTGAACACCGTCGCGACTGCGCTCGGCGCGCGTGACCAGCTCCTCGAGCTCGGCCCGCTGCTCGAGCAACCGATCGAGCTCCCCGCTCTCGCGCTCCACTTCGGCGCGCAGCGCTCCCACGCGGTCGGCGAAGGCGACCTGATAGGCGGCGAGGCCTACAGCGCCCACGACCAGCAGGCCCAGCGGCAGCGCCCACACCCGCGCATTGTCGAGCCACAACTGCTTGCCGGTCACGGCGCGCCTCCGGTCGCCGCGGCCCCGTCCAGCTGCATCGCCGTCGCCACGGTCTCGCCAGAGGAGCCGCTCTCCTCCAGCTCCAGGTCTGGGAGATAGCGCACCGTCAGGTTGAACCGGTAGAGGCCGCGCTGCTGGGCCTCGTTGCGAAGGTTGGGCTCGCTGAACGCGGCGTGCTCGAAGAGCGCGTCGACCAGATCGAGGATCGCGGCGCCGGTCTCGGCCTCCCCGGCGATCTGCAACTGGACCCAACGGGGTGGCCTGGCTTCCGGCACGGAAGTCCTCGTGCGCGTGGAGCGAGGCCGGGCTGGTTCGTCATCCTCGGCAACCGCCGGACGCAGGCTCTGGAGGCGCACGCCATCGGGCAGGACTTCGCCGAGCTGCTCGAAGAGCTGGCTCCAGGGGAACGTGCGCTGCGCGATCCTCGCGTTGAGGAACTCCACCTGGCGGTTCTGCTCGACCAGTGCGAAACCGTTCAAGGCTCGCTCCAAGCTGCGTAGCGACTCGACTTCCTGCGCGATGTCGCGCTCCAGCCCGACCAGCTGCTCGTTGCCGGCCGTGGACGAAGTGAAGTGCCGGAAGAGCACCGCGACATCGACCAACAAGACCAGGGCGGCAGCCACCCACAAGGCTGCGGCGACTCGCTGCAGCGGCCGGCGGTTCACCAGAGGGTGGCGCGCCAGATTGAGGCGCGCGACCAGCTCGGGGCGCAGCATTCAGGCGACCTCCAGGAGCGCCGCGCCGAGCAGGGCGCCATCGCGGTCGACGCGGAAGCCCGGAGGCAGGTCGCCGAGCTCTTCGCCGAGCGCCGACGCGTCCACGACCACGCACCCCGTGCCCAGCGCATCTGCGACCAGCTCCGACCACGACGCGGCCTCCGGCGCCGCGACGAAGACGCCATCGAGCCTCCGCTCCGGCAATCGCTCCTCGAGGAACGTGCCGGTCAGCCGCAGCTCGCGAGTCACCGCCGACCCTGCCTGGCGGAAGGGCGGCGCGGCGAGCTCCTTGTGCCTCGAAAGGAGCGGCTCCCCGTCACGGGATACCAGCAGGGTATAGCTGCGCTCGTCGGCCACGACCAGCAAGCCGAGACCCTCGACCCGAAGCGCGGAGGCCAGAGCCAGCGACTCGGTGGTCACCATGCCGATGCGCACCCCGGCGCGCTCGAAGGCGCTCTCGATGGGCCCGAGCAAGGCCTCGAACGCGAACGCCACCGCCATCCGGCGCGGCTCTTCCTGGCCGGGCAGGGGCGCCACTTCGACCGCGCGCAGCCGCAGCTCCTCGGCGCGGAACGGCACCAACTGCCGCAGCTTGAACCGCAGCGCCTCCTGGCGCGCAGCATCTGCGGTCGGCAGCTCCGTGAACTCGGCGAAGACCATGCGCATGAAGCGGTCCGACAACACCAGGGTGGTCTCCTCGATGCGCCCGCCGGCGCGCTCGAAGAGCTCCCGGACGCTGGCCACGAAGGCCTCGGGATCGCGCGGCGGTCCGCCGAGCGGCCCGTCGCCAAAGTCCGTGGCCAGTGCCGTCTCGAGGTAGCGCAACACCTGCAGCTTGCCGTCGGAACGACGCTCCACGCGAGCGTAGACGAGCGCGTCGTCGCGCAACGCGACCACGTGCGGCGGTGCCGCGATCGATCCGCCGCCGAGCAGGCGGTCAACCCACGAAAGTGACTTTGTTGATCTCACGAAGCGTGGTCACTCCCTCTTGCACCTTCTGCAGCGCGCTATCGCGCAGGAACGTCATCCCCTCGTCGCGCGCGGCGCGCTTGATCTCGGACGCTGGCCTGCGGTCGAGGATCAGCTCGCGGATGTGGTCGGAGAGGTCGAGCAGCTCGGACACCGCGAGGCGGCCCAGGTAGCCGGTACCGTTGCACTCGATGCAGCCGCCGCCCTCGTAGAAGGGCCACCCGGCGACGGTGGCGCGCGACAGGCCGCTCTCCGACAGCAACTGGTCGGTGACCTCGACCTCGTGGCGGCACGACGGGCAGAGCTTGCGCACCAGCCGCTGTGCCAGCACGCAGTTGAGCGCCGACACGAAGTTGTAGAGGTCGACCTTCATGTTGAGGAAGCGGCCGAGCACGTCGATGACGTTGTTGGCGTGCACCGTGGTGAAGACCAGGTGACCGGTGAGCGCCGACTGGATCGCGATCTGCGCGGTCTCCTCGTCGCGGATCTCGCCGACCATGATCTTGTCCGGGTCGTGCCGCAAGATCGAGCGCAAGCCGCGCGCGAAGGTCAGGCCCTTCTTCTCGTTGACCGGGATCTGCGTGATGCCGCGGAGCTGGTACTCGACCGGGTCCTCGATGGTGATGGTCTTGTCTTCGGAGGACTGGATCTCCGAAAGGCACGCGTAGAGCGTGGTGGTCTTGCCGGAACCCGTGGGCCCGGTGACCAGCACCATGCCGTACGGCTCGCGGATGAATTTGCGCAGCTTGGTGATCGTCCCCTCGTCGAACCCGAGGATGTCGAGCCGCAGGTTGCGGAACTCCTTGCTCATCGACTCCTTGTCGAGGATGCGGATGACGCAGTCCTCGCCGTGGACCGAGGGCATGATCGAGACGCGGAAGTCGATGGTGCGGCCGCCCATGCGCAGCTTGAAGCGACCGTCCTGCGGCACGCGCTTCTCTGCGATGTCGAGCTCTGCCATCACCTTGATGCGGCTGATGATCGTCTGGTGGTGCCGCTTGTCGATCGGTTCCATCGCCTGGTACAGCACACCGTCGATACGGTATTTGACGATGACCTCGTGCTCGCGCGTCTCCACGTGGATGTCGCTCGCGCGACGCTGGATGGCGGTGAGAATGGTGGAGTCGACCAGCTTGATGATCGGGCTCTGGTCGAGCGAGATGCGGTCGATCGACAGCACCTCCTCGCCTTGCTCGTCGTCCTGCACCAGTTGGAGCCGGAAATCCTCGGTGGCCTCGTCGAGAACCCGCTGGGCGCTTTCGGACTTGCTGAGGATCTCCTCGAGCAACGCCGGAGCTCCGACCTTCATCTCGACGGATTGGGCCAACTGCATCTCGAGCTGGTCGAGCTTCTCCACGTCTGCCGGGTCGGCGACGATGATCACCATGCGGCCGTCGAGCTGCTGATCGGGAATGAACCCGTAACGCAGCATCAGCTCGAACGGGATGGTCCGGAAGAGGTCGTTGTTGATCCGATAGTGGGCGAGATCGACGTACTCCAGCCCGAAGCGCTCTGCGAGCCGGCGCGCTTGCCGCTGCTGCTCGGCGAGCGCGGCAGCCCCGTACCGCGTGGCCGGATCGACGTTCTCTGCGGTGGACTTGGCGGTCGCCGCGGTGAGAGCCGCATCGACAGCCAGACGTTCGTCGACCAGGGTCGCGCCGTCACGGTGGCTCGAGGTGTCGTTCATCGCGGGCTCGTCTCGGTTCGCAGGATTGGGTTGCCGGCGCAGCGACTCGGCTGGCCCGCCGGCTCGCTCCGCACACGGTACGGAGCAGCGGGGTGGCGCGTCCAGTCGCGGGCTGACATCGCCGGTTCCCTCACTGGAGCTTTCCCAGGACGGAGAACAGCGGTAGGTACATCGCTATCAGGAGCAGAGAAACGATCAGCCCCATGAACACCAGCATCAGCGGTTCGACCAGGGACAGCAGGCGCTGGATGCGGGTTTCGATCTCCTCGTCGAAGAAGTCGGAGACGTTGCTGAGCATCTCGTCGAGCGCGCCGGTCGCCTCGCCGACCTTGACCATGTCGATGGTCAGGTCCGGCACCACGCCGCTCTCCTCGAGCGCGCTGTGCAACGACTGACCCTCGCGCACCTTCCCCACGACCGGATCGAGCTTGGCGCGCAGGTAGGCGTTGCTGACCGAGGATGTTGCGACCTGCAGCGAGGAGATCAGGGGCAGCCCACCTGCCAGCAGGGTCGCGAGGGAGCGGCAGAACTCCGAGATCGAGAAGCGGTGCAGGATGGCCCCTGCCAGTGGCAGGCGCAGCTTGATCGCGTCGAGTTGGCGCCTTCCTGGTTCCGTTCGCGACCAGTAGCGGCCGGCGACCAGCGCTGCCACCAGCCCCGCGCCGAGGAACATCGCGTAACGCTGCAAGAACAACGAGACCGCGAGGATCGCGCGGGTGAGCGCAGGCAGGTCCACCGCCATGGCGTTGTAGAAGACCTCGAAGCGCGGAATCACGACCACCATCATCACCGCGATCATCGCCGCCGACAGCAGCACCAGCAGCGCCGGGTAGATGAGCGCGCTGACCACGCGCTTGCGCACGTCGAGCACCAGCCGCAGGTAGCGCACGAACCGTCGGATCACCTGCTCCAACTCGCCGCTGCGCTCGCCGGCCTGCAGCGTGGAGGCAAAGAGCGGCGGGAATCGGTCGCCGTGGGACCGGAACGCGTCCGACAGCTCCTGGCCGCTGCGAACCCTGCCCTGCACGTCCTCGAGCACCTCGCGGAGATCCAGGTTGCGTTGGCGCTCCGTCAGCATCTGCAAGCCCTGCAGGAGCGGCAGCCCGGCGCGCAGCAGACCAGCCAGCTCCTGGTTGAAGAACTGCAGCTCGCGCAGCGGGATCGCCCGCCGGCGCCGACGCAGGCTGGGTAACGAAAGGCGCAGCCCCCGTCGTCGGATCTCGAACACGCGGTAGCCCGCTCGCTCGAGCTCGTTGCGGGCGGTGCGCTCGTCGCGCGCCAGGCGGACCTCCTCGAGCACGCGGCCGTCGGGCGCACCGACCCGGCACAGGAACTCCATCACGAGCCTCCCAGGCGCACGTCCAGCGCGCTGCGCGGCCTGCAGGTCACCGCCACCGCGAGACCCCGATCGGAGCTCTCGGAGGCGACGAAGCCGAGCACGAGCATGCGGCGGAGAGTCAGGTTGATGTCGGTGGCGACGAGGGTCTCCGAAAGGGTCCCTCGGCGGCTGCTGACCTCGAAGCCGCGGAGCTTGAGTCGCCGCGCCCCAAGCACCGTGCCAACCTGGAAGCTCACCGTGTAGCGGCTGCCCAGCTCGTAGCTCACCGGCTGACCCTCGCGGGTGAGGAGCTGCCCTTCCGCCAGGAGCTGGTACTCGTTGAAGCGAACCATGCTGCCGAGGCCCTCGACCAGCGCCGGCGGCAGGTCGGAGATGTCGGCGCCGCGCGGCAGCTCACCCTCGCGCCGGCTGACACTCAGAATGTAGAGGTCCAACACCAGATCGATCGGTGGGTGGTCGAACTCCCTGAGCGCTGCGCGAACCGCGTCGACGATGCTCGCGTGGTCGCGGATCACCAGCGTGTTCGTCTGTGCCCTGAGCTCGAGCGAGCCACGCGGCGACAGCATCGGCTCGACCAATGGCAGCGCCTCGCGTGCCGGCTGGTGCTCGAGCTGGTGCGCGTGCAACACGAGGGTCTCCGCACGCTCCACCGGCTGCTCCTGGGGAGCTCCGCCAGCGGCAGAGCGAGCCGGCAGCGGCTGCCCGCTCGCTGCCTGCGGCTGCCCGCTGGCTACCAGCGGCTGACCGCTGGCTACCTGCGCCGGAAAGCAGCCGAGCGCGATCGCGACGGCCATGGCGAGCCCGAAGAGCACGCGGGACGACATGGGACCGGCGTGGAGCAGAGCGGGTGTGCGACGGAGTCGCGTCACGGCCCGCCGAGGTCGAGCCCTGCGTGGACCAAGAGCACCAGGTCGAAGGTCGCACCCTCTACCTGATAGACGATCTCCGGCGCGTCGTCTTCCGAGCGATCGACCAACGGCATACCTTCGAGGTGCTGCGCCAGGTGACTCGCGTGCAGGGCCGATGCCGTTGCGGTCTCCTCGACCAGGGCTGGCCGCGAGCTCGGATCCTCGGGCTCGCGCACCAGGCTGCCGCCCCAGAGACCGGCGAGCGCCAGGGCAGGAACGAGAACCGCGGCCACGCGTCCGGCGCTCAGGCGCGGCACGAGCCGGCGCCGCAGCGGAGCCGGGGGAGCGCCGGCGAGCAGCCGTCGCGCACCAGCGATCCGCTGCTGCATCTCGCTGCGCTCGGAGGCCGAGACCTCGACGGCTGGCATCGCTGCGAAGAACATCGACGCGTCGGCCAGCACGGCGCGATCGCGGCAGGACCCGCAGACCCTCAGGTGCGGCCGCAGCTCGTCGCGAAAGGCCTCGGCTGCCGCCGATTCCTCGCCCAGGCGCTGCCAGTCGACTCGCTCGGCAAAGGGGCAGCTCACGGGACCGCCTCCGTGGTCTCGTGGCCGGCGGGCGCGTACTCCGGGTAGCGCTCCCGCAAGGCCACCCTCAGCACCCGGCGGGCATTGAACAAGTGATTCCGAACCGTCGATTCCCGGCAGCCCACGATCTCGGCGACCTCGGCCGACGACATGCCCTCCAGCTCGCGCATCACGAAGATCGCGCGCTGGCGCTCGGTGAGACCGGCGGCGAGCTGATCGAAGATTCCGGCCACCTCGCGCTCGCCCAGCTCGCTGAGTGCGCGGCTCCCGGAGGCGTCCTGGCGCCTCTCGAGGTGCAGGCGGAGCGGCTCTGCCACGCGCTCGCGGCTCCGGCGGGAACGCAGGTGGTCGATCGCGAGGTTGGTCGCAATGCGGTAGATCCAGGTGTTCGCGCTGTAGCGAGGATGGTAGCGGCGGCGGTGCTCCCAGATCCTCACGAACGCGATCTGCACCACATCGCGCGCCTCTTCACGGTCTCCCAGGATGCGGTACGCGACCTGGACCAGAGGCGCCATCTTGCGGCGCACCAACTCGTCGAGAGCCACCTCGTCCGAGTCCTGCAGCCGCAACAGGAGCTCGCGATCGTCGAGTTGCCCGATCTGTTCCCGATGCAGGGTGCGCGAATACGCGAGTCTGGGCAGGGGCGACATCTCGTCGTTCTACGGAGGGGCGACCTCGGGCGTCTATCTCGTCGAGGGGCACACGGAGGCGGCCGGTTCGTTGCCGCCGCGACTTAAAAGGGTCGCAGCCATCGCGCGACCGCTCATTATACTTTCGAGTCGCATCCGATGCCTGTCTCCGTGGTGCTCGATCCACACATTCCATAATGTGGACTATCTATCAAGTGTGCTACGCGCTGGCCCTCGTGGTGGCGGCTCCCGTGCTGCTCGCGATACGCGGTCGCCACTACCTGCCCACGCTCGCACCGCGACTCGGAACCCAACCGGCGACCCAGGGAGCTCACGCGCTCTGGCTCCACGCGGTCTCGGTCGGCGAGGTCGGCGTGGCGGCGACCCTCACTGCCGCGCTCGCGCCGAGGCTCGGTGAGGGCAGGCGGCTGCTGCTGACGACCACGACACCGACCGGCCAGGAGCGTGCCCGCGCCCTGGCTGCCCGGCCCGAGCTGCGGGACCGCTCCACCGTCGCTTACCTGCCCTTCGACCTGGGCCCGGCGGTGCGGCGGTTCCTCGACGGCTTCTCCCCCGGCGCGCTGGTCTTGGTCGAGGGTGACCTGTGGCCGTTGCTGCTGCAGCGCGTCCGAGACCGCAGCATCCCGGTCGTGGTGGTCAACGGCCGCATCAGCGATCGCAGCTTTGCGCGCCAGCGACCGCTGCGCGCCTTCCTTGGTCCCCTGCACCGGCCGGTGATGCACTGGGGCATGCAGACCGCAGCCGACCGCGATCGCCTGCTCGCCCTCGGCGTGCCCGCCGCGCGCGTGACGGTCACCGGAAACCTGAAGTTCGAGACCGCCGAGCCTGCCCCCGTGCCCCAGGCGCAGCAGCTCGTCGAGCGTCTCGCGGGCGGTCGGCCGGTCCTCCTCGCTGGCTCGACCGCGGCCGGAGAGGACGACCAGGTGCTCGAGGCCTTCGAGCGCCTCGGCGCCGGACGCGCGGCCTTGCTCGTGCTCGCACCGCGTCACCCCGAACGTTGCGCGGCGGTGGCGCGTCTGATCACGAGCCGGGGCTTGACCGCCCAGCGTCGCACCGAATCGGATGTGGCCAGGAGCCCCGCTTCTCCGCCCGACGTGCTCCTGCTCGATTCGCTCGGCGAGCTCGCGGGTCTCTACCGCCTCGCGTCAGCCGCCTTCGTCGGGGGCACCCTGGTCCCCCGCGGCGGGCAGAACCCGCTGGAGCCCGCGCGCTTCGGAGTTCCGGTCGTGGTCGGCCCTTCCATGGAGAACTTCCGCGAGATCGCTTACGCCTTCGACGGTGCCTCGGCATGGCGACGAGCGAAAGACGCCGCCACCCTTGCCGCGGCGTGGGGAGACTGGCTCGCCGACCCAGAGCTGGCGCGCGAGGTCGGAGCGCGTGGTCGCGCGCTCGTCGAGGCGAACCGCGGCGCCCTGGAGCGCACCCTCGCGCTGATTCGGCCGCTCCTTGGCTCCGGCGGAAGTCCCGGCTGATGCCAATCGAGCTCCACCCTCCGAGCGCCGCGCGCGGTCCGTGGCAGCGGCTCTACGCCGCCGCGTTGGCGCTCCGGCGTGCACGAGGTCGCAGCCGCGCCACCAGGCTGCCGCGGCCGACGATCTCGGTCGGCAACCTGCACTGGGGAGGCGCAGGCAAGACGCCGCTGGTGGCCGCGGTCGCCGAGCGCCTCGCCGCGGGCGGCGCCGCGGTAGCAGTCCTCTCGCGCGGCTACCGGCGAAGCGGACGCGAGCCCCTGGTGGTGAGCTCCGGCGCCGGCCCTCTCGTGAGCTGGCGCGAGGCGGGCGACGAGCCCTTCTGGCTGGCTCAGAACCTGCCCGGCGTCACGGTAGCGGTGGGTGCCGACCGTACCCGCGCCGCGGCGCTGGTCGTTCGCGCAGGTCCGGTGGACCTGTTCCTGCTCGACGACGCGTTCTCGCACGTCCGCGTGGCGCGCGACCTCGACCTGCTGGCCTTTCCTGCGAACGACCCCTTCGCGGGCGGCCGGCTCCTGCCATCCGGACGACTGCGCGAGCCGCTGCGGGCCTCGGCGAGCGCGGACGCGGTGCTGCTCACCGGCGTCCCGGAGGCCGAGGTCTCCAGGGGGCGGGACCTCGCGGCTGCGCTGCGGCCCTTCGGCTTCGCCGGCGAAGGCTTCGCCGTCGCGGAGACGGCATGGGTCGGCGCGGGACCCGCCGGCTCGAGATCCCCCGAAGCCGGCGAGCGGGTGGTGCTGGTCACGGGCGTAGCGCGTCCGGGACGAGTGGCTGCGACCGCACAGCGACTGGGCCTGGTGGTAGTCGAGCACCTCGCCTTCCGCGATCACTACGAGTACCCGCCGGCGAGCCTGACGCGCATTCGCAGCGCCGCCGAGCGGCACCAGGCGCCGGTGCTCACAACGAGCAAGGACGCGATGAAGCTGTCAGGCGGCCTCGTCCCGGAGCCGCATGTCCTCGAGCTGCGCGCGCTGCCCGAACCGGCATTCTGGAGTTGGCTCGAGACCCGCGTCGGCCGCTCCGAGTGAGCCGTCGCTCCGCTGCTAGAGCGCGCTCTCGGTCGACAGCTCGAAGAGCGGATCGCCACCCTCCACCGCCTGGCCGGAAGCGACCAGTACGCGCGTGACGACGCCCGCATGCTCCGCGGCGATCTCGTTCTCCATCTTCATGGCCTCGAGCACCAGCACGCCCTGTCCCGCCTCCACCCTCGTACCCTCCGACACGAGGACCTGGACCACCCTTCCCGGCATGTACGCGGTGACGCGGCGGGTCCCCCCGCCACCGCGCTGCCGAGTTTCTCGGCGGGCCAGGTAAGCAAGGGGCTCGAGCACCTCGACCTCTTCGACCCGGCGGCCGTCGTGGACCCAGTATCGAGTAGCGCCGGCCTCGCTCCCGCGCTCGCTGGTTGCCAGCTCGTACTGGCGGCCGTCGACCAGGAAGCTGATCGTGCCGTGAGCAAACCGGTATTCGACGAGCAGCTCTCGCGCCTCGTGCTCGCCTCCGCCTGCGGGGCGCAGGAGCACTCGTGCTCGTCCGTCGCCGAGCGGCTCGACCGCGATGCGAACCTCGCGATCGGCGCTGCGCACTACCAGTTCCACTCCTTGCACGCTCCCTTCGGTACCGCGCCGTGATCAGACGGGCTTCCGGAGCGCCTCGCCCCGGGCTGCTGCGTGCCAACGGCGGCGAGCCGACTGCGCCGCCTCTGGAGCGCCTCTCGAACGCCCCGCACGCTGGACGTGGCAGATGGCCGCTGCGATCAACGACAGGTCCGAGTCGAGACTTGGCGTGCCGGGCTCGCCGGCAGTGCGCCGCGGTGGCCAATCCCCGGACTGCAGCTTGCGGTCGAGCATGCCGATGTCGAGTCGCCCCGCGAGGAAGTCCTCGTCCTCGAGCAGGTCGAGGAACAACGGCGCCGTGGTCCGGATCCCTTCGATGCGGAGCTCGCCGAGCGCGCGGCGCAGACGGCGAAGCGCCTGCGGCCGATCCTCCCCCCAGACGATCAGTTTCGCCAGCATCGGGTCGTAGTGGATGGTGACCTCCGAACCCTGGAGCACGCCGCAGTCGTTTCGGACGCCTGGCCCCTCCGGCAACCGGAGTAGCTCGATGCGGCCGGGCGAGGGAGCGAAGTTGCGATAGGGGTCCTCGGCGTAGAGCCGGACCTCCACGGCGTGACCCCGCGGCTCGACGCCTTGCACCTCGGGCGGCAGTGGCTCGCCTTCGGCCACACGGATCTGCGCCACCACCAGGTCGATCCCGGTGACCAGCTCGGTGACCGGATGCTCGACCTGGAGGCGGGTGTTCATCTCGAGAAAGAAGAACTGTCCGTCGGAAGCAAGCAGAAACTCCACGGTCCCGGCGCCGGTGTAGGCGACCGCCGCCGCCGCGCGCACCGCGGCGTCACCCATCCGACGGCGCAGCGACGAGTCGACCGCCACCGACGGTGCCTCCTCCACGACCTTCTGGTGGCGCCGCTGCAGCGAGCACTCGCGCTCCCCGAGCGAAACCACGTTGCCGTGGTGGTCGCCCAGCACCTGGATCTCGACATGCCGCGGACGCTCGACGTACTTCTCGACGTACACCGCGCCGTCGCCGAAGCTCGCCAGCGCCTCCGACGTAGTCGCTCGGAAGGCTGAAGCCAGGTCCGCTTCCCGCTGCACCATACGCATGCCCTTGCCACCACCGCCCGCCGCGGCCTTGAGCATCACCGGGTAGCCCAGCTCGGCCGCGGCGACGGTGGCGGCGTCGTGGTCCGCGAGCGCCTCGGTGCCTCCTGGCACGACCGGCACGCCGGCCTCCAACATCAGCCGCCGGCTTTCGGTCTTCGAGCCCATGGCGGCGATCGCGCGCGAGCTCGGTCCGATGAACGTGATGCCGGCCGCTTCACAACGAGCGGCGAAGTCGGCGTTCTCCGACAGGAACCCGTAGCCGGGGTGGATGCCGTCGGCACCGACGCGGCGCGCCAGGTCGACGATCGCTGCGGCTCTCAGGTAGCTCTCGCTCGACGGCGGCGGGCCGATCTCGTAGGCCTCGTCGGCCAACAACACCGGCAGCTCGCGTCGATCCGCCGTCGAGAAGATGACCACCGAGGCGATGTCGAGCTCGCGTAACGCCCGAACCACCCGCACGGCGATCTCGCCGCGGTTGGCCACCAGGACCTTGCGCAGGCGTCGGAAAGTCAAGCCGGGTTCGCTCGGGTGGTGGCCAGACGGGGTGGCAGAAGAGGTGGCAGTGCCGCTGTCGGTGGGCCGGGGCTCGAGGTACCAGTGAGGCGAGCGGCAGCTTCGTGCATCCCTGCGAGGGCTGTCATTCTCCTGCATCGGCGGCGGGCTGTCGAGACGGCGAAGCGCTGCCGGGCAGCTTCCAACGCCACCCGGCGCCGACGGCGACGAGCCACAGGGCCCCAGCCGCTGGCCCGAGCAAAGACCAGCGAAGCGGCCGCCGGTCGGCCCAGATCCGCACGTCGTGCACCCCCGCAGGCAGCTCGAGAGCCAGGCGGTCGAGGTTGGCGACGGTGAGACGCGCCGGGCGGCCGTCGATCTCGGCCCGGAAGAACGGCAGGTAAGCGCGTTGCAGCACCAGCACCGACGGTCCCTGCGCCTCCACCACTGCTTCGATTCGCTCGGGCTCCCACGCCGCGAGCCGGAGCACCCTGCCGGGCGGACCGTCGCGAGCCGCCCCCTCGCCCGGAACGACGGCCATCGTCGTCGGATCGAATCGAGAATCGATCACCCTGGAGATGGTGGTGTTGACGTTCGGCGACCGGTACACGGTACCGGCGACGACCAGGTCGGGAGCTCCATCGAGCCCGTAGAGGAAGGCGCGGCCGCCGATGCTGCTTATCTCGGCGCGGGGCTCCACCCAGGCAGGCAACGGCTCGGCGAGCGGGCGGTCCAACACCAGCGCCTCGACTCCCAAAGCGCGCAGCCCTCTCAGCCGCTGGGCGTCGTCGAGCCGGCGCATCACCTTGAGCGTGAGGTTGCTGAGGAACGAATCGAGACCCTCAGCCGAGACGTTGAGCTCGTACCGGAGGCCGAGCCCCACACCGGCGAACGGATAGAGCTCGAGGAAGCCACGTCGCTGCACCCACAGCAGCCGCCGGTCGGGAAGGCCGCCCGAGCGTGCCGTGCCGAACATATTGGCGAAGCCGCCGTGGACCAGCGTCTCGTCCCCGTCGAGGTGTTCGAAGAGCGGCGGCCGCCCGCGGTACGCCGAGGTCTCGTCGGTCGGTAGCAGCGCCGACCGTAGCCACAGGACCTGACTCACAGAATGAAGCCCCAGGAGAAGGGTCAGGGCGACAGCCGGCCGCCGCTTCAGGCCCAGCGCGGCGACGGCTAGCGCCAAGGCCAGGAACGCTTGCACCACAGCTCCGGCCAACCACCGCGCCCTCACGATCTTGGACTGGTGCTCGGAAATGTCGCCGGCAGCGACCAGCCATCGTTCCACCCCTTCCGGCGTCTGCACCAGCACCGCGAGCAGCACCAGCATCGCCAGCAGCACGCCGCCCAGAGCGCGCACCAGCGACCTACCGCCCTCGCGCAGAGCGCGCTCCAGTCCGATCCCCGCGAGCAACGCCAGGCCCAGTGAGACCAACAGGAAGAACTTCGCCGGGAAGCGCAGCAGCTCCGCACCGGGCAGATGGATCAGAAGTCGCACCAGAGGGTTCCAGCTTCCGAGCGCCAAGAAGATGCCGCCCGCGACAGTCGCCCAGCCCCACCACGCGGCCCTGTTGCGCGGGCGGCCGGCTGCCAGCACCAAGCCCAGCGTCAGGAGGCCGGGGTGCACGCTGAAGAACAGCGGCAGATCGCCGCCAGAGAAAGCCTGTCCCCAGAAGCCGAGCTCGGGGCTGCCGAACGCCAGCGGTAGCAGCCACTCGAGGAACTGGCGCGGATCCCAGCTCGCGACCAGCGAGGACTCGTCGGCGAAGCCGATGTAGCCTCGATAGGAGAAGGGCAGGATCTGGAGCAGACCCGCCAGTTGGGGCAGGGCGAGCAGCGTCCCTGCTCCCAGCGCGGGAAGGAGCCGAGCGCCGGCTCGCAGGGCGTTCGGCGGGCCCTCGCTCCCATGGGCACGAGGGCCGCGTTCCAGGACCACCGCGAGCACCGCCGCACCGAGCGCCTGAGCAGCAAGCATCGGGTCGCCGCCGAGCAGGAGCAGGCACCACAAAGCGCAAAGGGCCACCGCGGGCATAGCCGTCCTGCATAAGGCGTCGCGCTCGCCAGGCGACGTCGGGACCGCAGTGCGCAAGGCGGCCGCCACCAGCGCCGGGGCGATCGTGGCACCCGGCACGAGGTTGTAGAAACCTGCCTGCGAGAGGTAGGCGCCGGAGAGGGCGTAGGTCCCGCCGACCGCCCAGGCAGCGGGTCGCGACAGGCCGAAGGCCCGCCCGAGCCAGTAAGCAGCGGCGGGCGCCAGGAGGAGGTGGAGCCAGAAGTGGGCGTTGAGCGCCCAGAGCTCGTCCGCGACCAGGTACAGCAGGTTGTCGGGATACAGGGGCAGGGTATTGGCATTGCCGAGCGAGGGCTGCCCGCCCGCGCGAAACGGGTCGACCAGCGGCAGCACCCCCTCGCGCCAGGCGGCAGCCTGCGCCAACTTCGCCGGCAAGTGCAGGTTGAAGATGTCGCGGAAGAAGAGCGTACGTCCGCCCGAAACCAGAGTCGCGACCGCCACCAACAGCGGCAGCATGACCGCACACGCGCACGGCCAAGCGCTCGAGGACCGTGCCCACGCCGCGCTCGGGCCCTGGTCGGCCGGGGCCGGGGGGCGCTTCGTCGAAGGAGTCGTCTCGGGCAAGGCAACCTTGGGGAGGACAACAACCATAATACGCACCGTGCTGCCGTCGCTGTTCCTCTCGTTGCGCCCAATCCAGTGGGCGAAGAACTTGTTCGTGCTGGCGCCGGCGGTGTTCGCCGGCGCGCTCGAAGATCCGCGGCTGGCGCTGGCTGCGGCGGCGGCCTTCGTAGCGTTCTGCGCGCTGTCGAGCGGCGTGTACCTGATCAACGACCTCGTCGATCGCGAGCGGGATCGCCTCCACCCTGTCAAGCGCCTGCGCCCGCTCGCAGCCGGACGGCTGGCGCCGTCGGTCGCGGCTGCCTCGGCGGGCCTGCTGTTCGCAGGCTCCCTGGCGATTTCGGCCTGGCTGTCCTGGCATTTCCTTGCCATAGCCGGGGCCTACCTGGGGCTGAACCTCCTCTACTCTCTGGCGCTAAAACACCTGGTCATCGTCGACGTGATGGCGGTGGCGTTCGGCTACGTGCTGCGGGTGATGGCGGGCGGCGTGGCGGTAGCGGTGCCGGTATCCGACTGGCTGCTGCTGTGCACGGTGTTCCTGGCGCTGTTCCTGATCGTCTCGAAGCGGCGCCACGAGCTGGTTTCGCTGGCCGACAACCCGGCCGGCCAGAGGCGGGTGCTGACCAACTACTCCCGCACCTTCCTCGATCAGATGATCAACGTGGTCACGGCGTCGACGCTCTTGTCGTATGCCCTCTACACGACCGCTCCGGAGACCCAGGCGAAGTTCGGCGGACGCGGCTTTCTCTACACCATTCCGTTCGCCCTCTTCGGCATCTTTCGGTACCTCTATCTGACCTACCAGGTCGAGGATGCCCGCAACCCCACCGAGACCATGCTGCGAGACGTGCCGTTCCTGGTGAACCTGGCCCTGTGGGGAGCCGCCGTGGTGGTGATCGTCTACGGCTGAGCCTCCGAGCCGGGCGAGTCCGCGCCGGACGGCAGTCGATAGACGACCAGCTCCGGCCCGGCCATGGTGATGTTCTGGCGGACCGGAAACCGTTTCAGCTCGACCAGGCCAGGCAGCAGCCGGGCGAGGTGCTCGTAGCCGCCGTAGGACACCGGAAACACCACCAGGTACTCGGCCCTTCGGCGACGCACCAGGTCCATCAGACCTGGCAGACCGCCGCTGCGAATGGCACGCGAAGCCTCTGGCTCGACGATGCCGACCAGGTCGAGAACCGGGTTGGGCGCGTAATACGCGATCGCGCCGATGTCTTGTACCGCGAGCAAAGCCATCGGCGGCAGCCGCTCGGCGATCCACCGGCCGGCGGCCACGTCACTGTCTTCGACGTTGGCAACGTTGAGCGCGAAGCGGCCGGCACCCCGGTGCAGAGCGAGCACCGAGGGTGAGGCGATCGCGATCGCCACGAGGAGCGCGCCTACCACGCGCAGTCGAGGACGGCCGGCGAGCGACCGCGCGATCTCCTGCCACGCCGCAGAGACACCCAGCGCTCCGAGCAGCAGGAGACACGGGAAGAGAGGGAACACGTAGCGGCCGAAGTTGCCCAGCGGCGCAGGCTGCCCTGGCGGAGCCAGCATCGAGTAGGCCGCCGGCAGCGCCAACAGCCACAGCACTGGCAGCAGCCGCGCGCCGCGCGCGGCGGGAGCTGCCGAGCGTGCCACGAGGAGCCTCGCCGCGCCAGCGCCAGCGAAGAAGAAGGCCCACGGCTGCGGGCGGAACAGCACCTCGCCCGCCCGCCAGAAGTCCCGCAGCGCCGGCACCAGCTTGTGCATCCCGCCGGTCTTGGCGTCGAGTGTGCTCGGCACCGGCACGCCCCCCGCGATCCACGAGAAGGCCCACGCCGGCGCCAGCACGATCGCTGAAACCGCGACGCCGATCACCAGCGTCCTCCAGGCGCTCTGGGTGGAGCGTCCGCTCCGAGGCCCGCGCCAAGCTTCGAAGACGCGCTCGACGATCGCCAGAAGCAGCAGCAACAGGCCTTCGGGACGAGCGAGCGCCGCGAGGGCGAGCACCGGCAGCGCGAAGCCGGGCGTCGCGCCGCCGTCGCGACGCAGCTCGAGCTCGTGCAGCAGCAGCCCGCAGGTCGAGAGCAACACGAAGAGGGAGATCTCCATGCCCGAAAGCGCCGACCACACGAGCCAGTCCGTGAGCAGCAAGAGAGCCGTGGCCGCGACGGCCACGGTAGCGGCCACTCCGTACGCTCGCAACAGCGCCAGGAACACGGGAATCGTCGCGAGGTACGCCGCGACTCCGAGCGCCTTGGCCCACCAGATCGGATCGACGGGCAGCAGGAAGCCCAGGGCCAACAACGCGGTCCACAGCGGTCCGGTCGAGCCCGACACCCACGCTCCGCCCTGGTAGGCGAGGCCCTGCCCTTCGGCGAGACTTTGCGCGAAGCGCAGGTGGATGAACGAATCGTCGAGCGGAAGGCCGGGCGCGCCGCCGGTCGCGCGGAGCTCTTGGAGCCCGTAGTACACGCAGATCGCAAGACCCGTCGCGAGGAGTGCGGCGCGGGTCGCCGGCTTCGTCATGTTGGCGTGAGCCTAACTCGGTCCCGCTCCTAGCCCGATCTCGCCTCTCCTCTTGCTACATTCGCGCCCGCATGATGGGGCACGACGAGATCCGGCGACGCCAACGGGTGGCGGCACGAGTGGCCCTCTACTCGAGCCTCTCGCTCACCACCGTAGCCGCCGTGGTGACGCTGCCGCACCTCGAACGGCGAATGGCCCCCGACAACCCGGAGTGGACTCACCGCGACTACCGCAACGAGCCTGCGGTGACGCAGCTCCGGGAGCTCGTGCGCATCGACACCACCGCCGCGACCGGCCGGGAGATCGATGCCGCCCGCTACCTCGCGGCGCAGCTTCGTGACATGGGACTCGAACCGGTGGTCGAGGAGCTGATGGAGGGCAAAGCGAATCTCTGGGCCGTGCTCGAAGGCGAACGGCCGGAGGCGCTCGTGCTGCACAACCACCTCGACACGGACAACGTGCCCGACCCCTCCGTCTGGCGTCACGATCCCTTCGCCGGCGCCATCGAGGGCCCCTGGATCTACGGCCGCGGCGTGTTCGACATGAAGAGCGTCGCGGTGGCGCAGCTCGAGGCCGTGCGCGCCGTGCAGGAGCGCGTGCGCGAAACGGGACGGCGACCTCCGCGATCCCTCGTCTTCCTAGCGACCAGCAGCGAAGAGACCGGAAGCGAGCTGGGGGCTCGCTGGATCGTCGAGCAGCATCCGGATCTGGTGAGCCGCTTCTGGGCACTCCTCACCGAGGGCGGCGTCATCGAGGTCGCGGGCAACGGGAAGATCAAGTACTTCGGTGTCTCGTTCGCGCAGAAGTGGTTCGTGCGCCTGACTGCCTGCAGCGCGAGCCGCGGGCAGCTCGAGCAGCTGCAGCGCGCACTGCAGGAGCACGAGAGCCCACGCCGCGTGCTGACACCCGAGGTCCGCGAGTTCCTGCCCACCTACGGACCGTCGCGCGAGGAGCCACTCCTGCGCGAGCGCGCCTCGGTGCCCGAGTCGGGCTTCTACGGCTCCTGGACGTTCCGCTTCCTGCCCAGCTACCTCAAGGCGCTCTACCGCAACGAGGTCCACCCGCTGCAGGTCGTCGCCGATGCCAACACCGGCGGCTACCGCATGGACATCGTGCTGCACCTGCTGCCGGGCGAAGATCTGGATCAGGTCCGCGGCGAGCTGCTGCCCGAGTGGATGATCCATGGCGTGCGGATCGTCGACCAGGACGCAGGCCCAGCGGCGCCCGGCAGCCCCCTGGACCATCCGGTCTTCCAGGGATTGGGGAATGTCGTGCGCCGCCGCTACGAGACCGATGCCGTGGGCCCCTACTTCCTAACCATCTACGACAACGACGCGAGGTTCTTTCGCGCCGCGGGGGTTCCTTCCTACGGCTTCTCACCTTTCATCGCCTTCACGCCAGACAGCTTCACCGTCGGGGGAGTCGACGAACGCATCACCCTCGGCGCGTTCGTCGAAGGAGTCGACCTCTATCGCGAGGTGGTCCTATCGCTCCTGGACCGGGATGCTCGCTGACAACATTTGGCAGAAGACGGGTCTCGCCTCTGACAGGCACTGTCACCGCCGAAAGAGCCCAACCCGGCGCAAGCTTCCCTGGAACACTGACCCCTGCGGCAATCACATGGGTTGCTGCCTTCGTGAGCTCCTCAGGGCTACCCCTGGTACGGTTCCTGCACTTGCGGCGATAGCTCTCGTCGACGACGAGCAAGATTCCAATGGCACAAGGAGGCACACGGGTCATGATCCAACGTCTACGGAACCGCCAACGCGGTTTCACTCTCATCGAGCTCCTGATCGTGGTGGCGATCATCGGCATCATCGCCGCGATCCTCATCCCGAACCTGATCGACGCAATCCAGAAGGCCAAGCAGAAGCGGACCGTGGCGGACATTCGGACGGAAGGCACTGCCCTGATGTCCTGGGTCACCGATCAGGCCTCTGGCGCGGCTGCCGGACGGCAAACCAACACTTTCACCATCACAGACGTCGGTTCGGTAGTCCCCTACAGCACCGTAGTGAGCATCTTGCGTCCCAGCACGACGTTCTTCTACCTCCAGGAAGTTCCGCAGCGCGATGGCTGGGGCAACGATCTCGAGGTCTACCTGCGCAGTGGATACGACACGAACCCGCGCGTGCTGTTCCAGGGTGGCAACGTGATCGCCATCCGCTCCACCGGTCGTGATGGTCTGTGGCAGGGCGCCACCTACACCATCGGCGCCTTCGTCGCTACCGACTACGACAAGGACATCGTCTGGGCTGATGGATTCTTCGTCGCCTATCCGGGCGGCCTCGCCACTGTGGCATCGGGCGCCTAGGATCCCCGGGCCTCCTTTCTCTGACTCAGTGACATTCGGATGAGGGGCGCCATGGGGCGCCCCTTTTTCGTTTCGGCTCTGCCTCCCGCATGGTACCGACCCGGGGTCGCTGGCCAGTCCTGGTGCGACCGGATTCCACGGCCAGCGTGGCCACCAGCCGCGACCAGGGCTCGCGGTTGGGTCTGACCGAACCTGCGGGACCAGGAGTGCTATCCTCTCCAGAGTTTCCCTGTGCTCCTCGTTGTCGATCCTCGACGTTGTGGATCGACAGGGGCGCTCGGACCGACCCGTTCCCGTTCACCGACTGCCAGAGGCCACCCATGCGACGCCTCCTCTCTAGCCGAACCGCCGGTTTCACCCTGGTCGAGCTGCTCGTCGTGCTCGCGCTGATCCTCCTGTTCACAGCGATGGGTTTCCCGGCGCTATCACGCATCATCGACCAGCGACGGCTCACTGGCTACGTCCAGGAAGCGTCGGTCGCGCTGGCGCGGGGTCGTGCCGAAGCGATCCAGCGCGGCGTCCCAGTGGTCGCCGAGCCCGACTTCGATCTCCGCGAGCTGCGTGTGTGGGCCGACGTGGATGGCAACCTCGTGTTCGAGCCCGATCCCGCCGCCACGGCGCGCACGGTGGACTACTTGATCACCCGCGTGCCGCTGCCCACCGACAGCGACGTCCATTTTTGGGGTCCGGGCAACAAGAGCCCCTACGGCAACAAGGCCATCCGCGACCTCACCAAGATCACCGGTGCGCCCAACTCCTACGTCTTCGAGCCGAACGGGTCCATCCGCGACACCGGCGGACTCCGAATCGGCGACGACCGGGGCAACTACTTCGAGCTGCGCGCCGAGCCCAGGTCGACCGGTCGGGTCCAGGTACTGAAGTACCACCCCGCTCCCGCCTGGCAGGGCGGCACCGCCGCCTTCTACCCCCCCGGCAACCACGCCACGACCGGCGAGCCGCTCTGGGTCTGGTTCTAGCAGCCCGTGGTGAAACCCCCGTGGGCTGCGTTGGGAGCGCCGTGGGGCCGGATGGTAGGCGCGCGAGCGGTGGCGATGCTGGGACATCGTTGAGCGAGCGCAACACCGCAGACGGCCCCACGCCGCCCCAACCACTTGGGGCGCGGGGGTTTGCGACCGCTGGCTGCGTTGGGCCTCCTGCACGATGACCCAGCATCGCGTTCGTCGGCCGCGCCTTGCCAGCGGTCGCAGATCCCCGCGCGCAGCTCCCCGCGGGTTCCACCACGGGCTGCTAGCGGTGCCCCAAGGGCCGGTTCCACCACGGGCTGCTCGGGCCAGCCGGTGGGACCCGGCCGGCAGTCCCGGCTCGGCTATGGTGCCAGCATCGGTGAGACCGACTCGTACGGCTGACCGGCCTGCTCACCAGAGGCCCCAGCAGCGCGACGAGCGCTCTGGATGGGTTGCCTGAAGCGCCACAGCATCGGACTGCAGCTCCTTCGGATGCGCCTCCGCGCCGCTCTTCTAGCCGCCTCGCTGCTCGTGGTAGCGCCAGCCGTCGGTGCGCGGGCCAACGAGCGCGTGCACGAGGCCACCGGCTGGCTCCAGGCCTATCTTCGCTACGACACCAGCAACCCTCCGGGAGGCGAGGGGCCCGCCGCCGCCTACCTCGCCTCCCTGCTGCACCGGCACGGCGTCTCCACGCGCCGGCTGATCAGTCCGACCGGCAGGACCTCACTCTACGCACGGGTCGAGTCGCCCGCGCCGACCGCGGGCGCCCTCGTGCTGCTGCATCACATCGACGTGGTTCCGCCCGGTGAGGGCTGGACGTTCCCAGCCTTCGATGGCGAGATCGTGGATGGCAAGATTCGCGGCCGCGGAGCGATCGACGCCAAGAGCCTCGGCATCGCCCACCTGCAAGCCTTCCTCGAGGCCGCCTCCCAGCGCGACCGGCTCCACCGGGACGTGGTGTACCTGGCGGTCGCGGACGAAGAAGCAGGCGGACTGGAAGGCGTCGGCTGGCTGCTGGAGGAGCACGGCGAGCTCTTCGACGATGCCGCCGCGGTACTGAACGAGGGCGGCTCGAACCGAGTGGTCGCAGGCAGGCTCCTGTGGTGGGGCATCGAGGTGGTGCAGAAGCGGCCGCTCTGGCTCAGGCTCGAGGCGACCGGCCGGGGCGGACACGCATCCGGTTTCCATCCCGGCAGCCCGACGCACTTGATGGTGGAAGCGCTCTCGCGGGTGCTCGCTATCGAGCACGGGGAGCGCGTCGGCGACGCCGCACTGCTCTTCTTCGGAGCGATCGCGCCTTTCCACCGCGACTCCTTTCAGGCCGTGTTCCAACAGCCGACCGCCGAAGCGGCCACCGGTGCCCTGGCCCAGAGCCGGGCCGCGCGCACCTCGCCGCTGCTGCCGGGCATGGATGTCTACCTCAGGGACACGATCCAGGTCACCAGCTTCAAGAGCGGCGGCGAGTCCATCAACGTGGTGGCGCCGAGCGCTGTCGCCACGCTCGACGCGAGGCTGCTTCCGGACACCGACGAGCAAGCCTTCCTGGGCCGGGTGCGCGCCGCCGTCGGACCCGGAATCTCGGTCGAGGTGGTGCTTCGAGCGCCGATGCAAACCGCGTCGCCCGTGGACCACGACGACTACCGCGTGATCCAGCGCCTGCTCGAGCCGACCGCTCCGGTCGTCCCCGCGTTCATCCTGGGCACCACCGACTCGCGCTACTTCCGCGAGCGGGGAGTCCGGGCCTACGGCTTCTGGCCTTTCGTGCTGGACGGCGACGACAACCGGGGAATCCACGGCAAGGACGAGGCGATCCCGGTGGACAAGTTCCTCGCCGGGGTCGAGCTGATGCGGCGCGCGGTGCGCGAGCTGGCGTACCGCGCCGAGGAGCCTGCACGCTGAGTCCGTCCGCGCTGCTCTCCCTGGACGACCAGCCGGTCGGGTACCTGGTGGCGTGCTACGTCGGCCTCGTCGGCCTGATCGTCGGCAGCTACCTCAACGTCCTGATCCACAGGCTGCCACGGGGCCAATCGACCGTCCTGCCGCGCTCGCGTTGCCCTCGCTGCCGCGCAGCGATCGCCGCACGCGACAACGTGCCGCTCTTCTCGTACCTGCTGCTGCGTGGTCGCTGTCGCGCGTGCGGAGCAAGAATCTCCTGGCGCTACCCCGCAGTCGAGGCCGGCACCGCGGCGCTGTTCATGGGCTGTTACGCGCGATTCGGCGCGACGCCTTCGATGGTCGTCGGTTGCGTCCTCTGCGCGCTGCTGCTGGCCCTGGCAGTGATCGACGCGCAGCACTTCCTGCTGCCGGACAAGCTGACCTACCCCGGCATCCTGATCGGTCTGGCGGGCTCCTACTTCGCATCCTGGACTACCCCGGCGTCCTCCGCACTGGCAACGCTCTGCGGCGCGCTGGTGCTGCTCGGCCTGATCGGACTCTGGTACCTCGTGCGCCGGCAGCTCGCGATGGGATTCGGGGACCCCAAGATGATGGCGATGATCGGCGCCTTTCTCGGCGTGCGGCTCGCAATCTTCACGCTCTTTTTGGCCTCGTTGCTCGGCGCCGCAATCGGGCTCGTCCTCCTACTGGCGGGCCGCGCCAACTGGTCGAGCCGCCTGCCGTTCGGCATCTTCCTGGCAGCCGGTGCTGCGCTCGCGCTGTTCTTCGGCGAGCCTCTGGTCGAGGCATACCTCGGGATGTTCTGAGTCGCAGCCAGCCTCCGGAGACGGGACGCGACAACCGCGTCAGGACGGCTCGGCCCCGGACGTGGGAAGATCGCTGCCATGACGCGATCGCGCGCCGCGTCGAGACGCTGGCTACCCAGCTCCGCCGACCTGCCGCTCCGCCGCGAGGCGCTGCTGGTCGTGCCTTGCTCGGCGCTGCTGGTGATCGTGCTCTCGGTGGTGACGCTCCTGCTCTATCGCAACGCGACGGCGCGTTTTGCCGAGGAGCAGGAGGCGAACGCCCGTCGCCGGGTCGAACGAATGGTGGTCGCGCTGCGCGGCTCCGCCCCCGACGCTGCGGCTCTGCGCAGGCTGGTCGGCGACGCGAGGGGCGCCCTGCTGCTCGATCTGCGGGGGCTGGCGCTCGCAAGCGCCGGTGACGTGCCCGAGGTCGACGCGCTCGCTCCGGTCCGGGCGGGCGGCGTCGAGCTGCCGGCTGCTGGCCGGATCGTCGCCGTGGGACCGGATCGGCTGACCGGGCCTCGGCTCGCCGTGTTCGCCGGGCTGAGCGCCGAGCATGCGCCCGCGCGCATCCTACGGGTCGACTTTCCCGCGGCCGCGCTCGCGGCACAACGACGCACCCTCCCCTTGCTCGCGACGTTGGTCGCGGTCGTCGACGGTGCCCTGCTGCTGCTGCTGTTCGCCTACGTGCGACGCCTGCTCCGCCCCTACGATCTGCTCCTGGAGCGCGCCCGCGCGCTGACCGGGCCGTCCGACCCTTCGGGCACCGCGCCCGCGAGCGCCGATGGCGAGGCGACGCTGCTCGTTGCCGCGTTCGATCGAGCGCTGGAGGCGCTGCGCGACCGCGGCAGCGACCGCGACCAGTTCGAAGCGCTGCGGCAGACGCTCGCCAACACCCTCGAGAGCGGAGTGCTCCTGCTCGACCATCAGGGCAGAGTCCTCGGCCTCAACGCTCCCGGAAAACAGCTCCTGGGTCTTGCCGACGACGACTGGCAAGACCTGCCCGCGACCGAAGCGCTCGCCGGCCATCCGGGGGTAGCGCAGGAGCTCTCCCGAGCCGTTGCCGAAGGCACCGGACGACGGCGCCTCGAGATCCACACCCGCACCGGCGGGAGCGACGCGCTCCTGCTCGGGCTGACGGTCTCGCCGTTGCGTCGCGACGACGGCTCGGTCCGCGGCTTCCTCGTACTGTTCGCCGACATCACCGCGATCCAGCGCGAGGCGCGGGAGCGGCAGCTCGACCACAGCCTCGGCCACGTTGCGGAGATGGCTGCCGGCCTCGCGCACGAGCTGCGCAACGGGCTCGCAACGCTGCGCGGTTACCTGACCCTGATCGCGCGCGACGATCGCCCCGCAACGATCCTCGAGTACGTGGCCGAGCTGCGGCAAGAGACCGATCACCTGTATCGGGTGGCCGAGGATTTCCTGAGCTTCGCGCGGCCGGGCTCGGTGCAGCTCCAGCCGGTCGACGTCGAGCAGCTGGCACATCGAGCGGCAGGTGACCCCGCGCTCGCCGGCGCGGCCGTGCGGGTGCGCGTCGAGCCCTCGGCCCACGGTGCCGTGGTGTCGGGCGACGGCCCGATGCTGCTGCGGGCGCTGCGCAACCTGCTGCACAACGCCACTCGGGCGCAGACCGCGGCCGGTGCCAACGAGCCGGTCACGCTGCACGTTCGCAGCCGGACCGACGCCGCCGGCGAGCCGGTGGTAGCGCTGGAGGTCGAGGACCGGGGCGCGGGTCTGCCGCCGCAGGTTCGGGAGCGTCTCTTCGTGCCGTTCACGAGCGGCGGGGAGGGCGTGGGTCTCGGCCTTGCCGTGAGCCGCCGGATCGTGCAGCTCCACGGCGGTCGCCTCGTTCTCGACGACCGCGAAGGCGGAGGCGTGGTCGCGAGGCTGGAGCTTCCCGCTGGCCAGCTCGTTACCGAAAGTAACCCGGCTTAGGCCTGCAGCCCGAGACTGCGGCCCCGCACAACCGGCCCGACGGCAACAGCGTTCGACCGCGCTCGCTGCAGCCTCAACCGGAGGCAAGCTCCAAACGTGGAGATCGTTCTTCGGCCCACCCTGTCGCTTGGCTGGTACAGCTCGTGCTATGAGGGTTGTGGGAGCGGCTCCCGCAACCAATCTCCCCGACCGACTTTCCACGATCGACTCTCCACGATCGACATCGTGCCTGGGCTCGAGGATCCATCCATGACTCCGAACCGCAGCCGTCCAAGCCACCTCCGCCATCCGGCGCGACGCCCCGGGGTACCAGGCCCAGCCGGCTCCTCGATCGCCGGGTTCTCGATGATCGAAGCGACCATCGCCTCGGCGATCTTGCTGATCGTCGCCATCGGACTCTTGCCGATGTTCACCCTGGCGATCAGCAACAACCAGCAGGGTCGCGACTCGATGGAGATCACCAACCAGGCGCGCTCCGAGCTCGAGCGGCTCTTCCAGCTTGGCTTCGCCGACCCCGAGCTGTCGGTGCCGGCCGGAGAAACGCAGCTCCGCGTCGAGGCCTACTTCACCAATGACCAGGAAGGCTGGGTGCCGGCGGCCGCGTACGACGGTCAAGGCTTCGTCTTCCATCGCATCGTCACCGTTCGCCAGTTCGAGGACAGCGCTTTGGACGACGGGCTCCTGCACCCGGACGAGGCGATCGCCGGCGCCGGAGCGGCGCCCGTGCACTTCAAGGAGATCCTGGTGGAAGTGGAGAGCGCAGGGTCTATCGGCGCCCCACCCAGGCAGGTCGCCCTCCGAGGCGTTCGGGCCGTTTGAATCGCGTGCCCCAGAGGAGCACTGAGCACTATGAAGGCACAGCCGACAAAGCGGGACGCAGCAATCCAGGTAGACGCGGCAATCCAGGTAGCTGTGGGTCCGGCGCCTGCCGGCCAGGCGCCTCTTGGCCAGGCCGGCTTCAGCCTCGCCGAGCTGGTGGTCGGCATCGCGCTCACGGTGCTGGTCCTGCTGATCGCACTCCTGATCTTCGACGTCAACTCGAGGATCTCGCGAGTGCAGACCTCGATCACCGACATGCAGCAGGCGCAGCGCATCGCCCAGAACGATGTGGTCCGGCTGACGCGCATGGCTGGCCGCGGCGGGCTACCGCTCGACTGGGCGCTCACCGTGCGCGACAACGTCAACCTCGACGCAAACGAAGCCACGGTCACGATCGGCGCCAACGCAGTGGTGCCCGGGAGCGACATTCTCATCCTCCGTGGCGTCTTCTCGACGCCGATCTACCAGCTCGACTGGAGGAGCGACACCGACTACACCTACGACACCGGCACCAACATCGGGCAGGCCGTGTTGAGGAGCTTGACGCCTTCGGGCGCATTCCAGCCGCTGACCGCGATCTCCGAGGTCGTGGCCGGCGAGTCGCTCATCGTAGTCAGCTCGACCGATGACCGGATCTTCGCGGTGGTCGAGCTGGTCAGTGAAGTCTTCACCGCGTCCGACGTGGACGGCAACGGCACCACGGAAGAAGGCGAAGGCACCATCGTGGTGACATTCACCGGCTCGCCCGCAGCGAGCGACAACAACGCTCTCTTCATGGCGATGTCCTCCAACGGCGGCGCAACGTTCCCCGAGCAGCTCACGGGAAGGATCGGCTCGCTCGCAATCCTGGAGGAGGTCCGCTTCTACATTCGCGACGACCAGTCCCCAGCGGGCGGATTCGCGCCTTCGCTGGCGCGAGCGCGCTTCTACCCGAACACCGAGGTCGTCCATCCCACGTCGACGACGGGCGAAGACATCGCCGACAACGTCCTCGACCTCCAAATCGCGCGAGCCTTCGATCTGGACGGCGACGGCACGATCGACGAGAACCCGGCGGATCGGTCGGCGGACGAGTGGCTGCACAACCACCCGAACGACGACGCGGCCGATCCGCAATGGGTGGGGCGCACCCTGCTCAACGTGAGGATCTCGACGCTCGTTCGCACCGATCGCCCCGACCGAGGGTACCTGTCGCCGCCCCTCGTGGATCTCGAGAACCGCAACTACGGAGAGTCGCCGGTGCCGGCCGACGACGCCGACGTGCTGGACCGCTCGTCGCGTCGCCGCAGGATGTCGACCGTGGTCGACCTTCGCAATTTCAGCTGATCTCTCGACCAGATCATCTTTGACCAGATCATTCGGAGCCCGGCGCTCCAGCTCATCGCATAGGAGAGGATCCGAACCATGAAGACACCGCGTCGTTCGACGCACCCCTCGGAGCAGGGCAGGGAGCAGGGCAGGGAGCAGGGCAGCACCTACATCGTCGTGCTGCTCGTGCTGTTCGTGCTCACCGCGCTCGGTCTCGCGCTCACGTTCGTAACGCAGAACGAGATCGTGATCGGCTCCCAGGAACGCACCATCCAGCGCGCTTTCTATGCCGCCGACTCGGGCGTCGGCCTGGCCGTCTCGAACTCGCTGCAGCGCGACTATCGACCGCTCGAGGTCGAGCTCGGGAACCCGCCCGGCCTGTTCGGCTCCGACCTGATCGATCGCATCGAGACCTCCAAGTTCGAGATGCTCAACTACGGCTCCTGCGAGCTCTGCCAGGTCAACATCGGCGACGTGCAGTACCACAAGGTGAACTTCTCGATGACCTCGCACGGCCTGCGTATTGCTAGGGCCGACGGCGGCGGCGGCGACTTCGTGCCGGTGGCCCGGCGCGAGGTGAACGTGATGGTCGAGCAACAGCCCATCGAGCTTCCCGGAGACACCTCTCTGGAAGAGTCGTCGATCATCGCGTTCTGACCCGCGTTCCGGCGCCACCCCTGCAGGAGGACCTATCGTGCCCATGCCCATCGATTCCACAGCTTGCCGGCGCAAGGTCGCCTCGTGGCTCCCGGCCCTGCTGCTGCTCGTCTGCAGCGGCCCCGCAAACGCCGACTGGCTCGTGACGGTCGAAGGCGATCGGATCGAGACCCGCGGCCCCTGGCGGGTCGAGGGCTCGCGCGTCGTGTTCGAAGCCGCCAACGGCGCGCTCACTGCGATGCGAGTCTCGACCATCGATTTCGACGCAACGGATGCCTACGCGGCGAAGCTCGCGGCACCTGCACCCGAGGTGGTAGCGCCGCGCGTCGAGCCGGTGCTCGTGCTCACCGAGAGCGACGTGCCCAGGGCGCGCACCGTCGAGCCGTTGGCGGAAGGTGCCGAGGATGGCACCGCGGATGGCACCCAGGATGGCACCCAGAATGGCACTGCCGAGACCGCGCAAGGCGGCGCCACGACGACGGGCACCGCTCGCGAGGGCTCGCAACCCGCGGCGGCGAGGGCTGCAACGGCCAGCGCCGACGTCCGCGTGGATCTCCCCGGAGTGGTGGTCTCGAGCTGGCAGGAACGAGAATCGACGGCCGGTCTTCGCTTCTCCGGTTCGCTGGCCAACGACTCGAGGAGCTTCGCGACGATGCTGCGCGTCGAGGCCGCTGTCTACGACGAGACGGGTGGCTTGCTCGAAACGCGCACCGCCAGCCTCGCCCGCAGCTCGATCTCGCCGGGACGCTCCACGACCTTCGATGTCTCTTTCCCCGGAGTGTTCAGCTACGGGGAGGTTCGCTTCACACCCGCCGGCGTGGCGCTCACCGACCGGGACTCGAGCACGGGCTCGTCCCCGGCCGACGGCGACGACAGCACGCCACCCCCACGTTGACGCCGCGCCGTAGTCCTCACTCTCCTGCCACACACGACACCGCCGCCACTCGAACCCGCCAGGACCCGAGCATCGACCGTTACGCCCTCAGTTCCCAGGAAGGATCTGCCATGCGCTCCAAACCCTCTCCCACTCGATTCCGCGCGGCGAAGCTGCTGGCGCTGGTCACCGCCGGCTCGGCCCTGGCCGCGCTGGTCGGGGACGCCGCGGCGGACGACCGCAACCTGTTCCGCGGCGCGGCAGACGCCCCCTACATCTTCGCGATGTTCGACGTCTCGGGCTCGATGGCGAGCCCGGCCACCTGCTCGGGGGAGAACTGCGACACGCTGGGCGCGGCCGACGCGCCCGACAGCCGCATGTACCAGCTCAAGTCGGCGCTCTACGACATCGTGCGCGACGACCGCAACGCCAACGTGCGCTGGGGCTTCGCGAAGTTCAACCAGATCGACCCCGCGATCTCCCGCAAGAACTGGCTGTACCAGCGCAAGCCCGGCCAGACCTGGGACGGCTCGAGCAACCCGCCGTGGTGGAACACTCTGGCGTGGCCGGTGCTCGACGATCAGGTGTGGTTCGGCAACAACGGCAGCAGGGCGGCCGTGGGCACGAGCTGCTCGGACCGCTACCGAGGCACTGCCGCGAACTTCCGCCTCTATCTCTCCGATTTCCCGAAGCTGGGCCACAACGGCACCGCCAGCTTCGAGGCTTGGGCCAGCCCGGGCGATACCGGCCCGCGCATCCGCATCAACATTGCCGGAATGGCTCCGCCACTGGGAACATCTGCCTGGACCCACGAGATCGCGCTCACGGTCCGGGTCAGGACGTACAACTCCTGCAGCGACGCGTCGAACAGCAACCCGGCGACGGATTCTGGACCGCAAACCGTTCTCTTCGTGCCCTACTACGACCAGGACTCCGAGAACATCCTGTTCACCAGCGGCGGCGGCCAGCTCGGCTTCGACTTCATCGCGCGCGAGGGCGGCTTCGTTACTCCTAACACGCGCAACCGTTTCGGCCCCGTCGGCACCATGCACACCTACGACCCCGTGTGTACGAGCAGCAACCCGGTGAAGTGGGAGCCCAACGAGACGCCGTCGACCGGGCTCACCGACGGCGACAGCACCACCTTCATGGAGTACCCGAACTTCGACGATCCGCTGGGCCG
>DATLFI010000342.1:0-2089 GCA_035524895.1 Thermoanaerobaculia bacterium
CCGTGGAGCACGACCGCGACCCCGCCCACCACCAGGTACCGGACCCCTCCCCGTTCGAGAGCGGTGAGCACCCGCTCGACGCGGCCCCGCATGTCGAAGACTCTACCAGCCGCTCGCCGCCGCCGGTGCGCTGGTCGATGGTCGGCCCAAAGCGCTGCTCAAGGCCAACAGAGGAGGGCGGGAGCATCATGCTCGACAGCGAGATCAGGCTCTCGGGGGTGCCGCCCGAGGCTTGGGAGTACCAGCTCGGCATCCGCTCGGCGCTCGAGTGGATCCTCGATCAGTACAAAGAGAAGAAGCCCAAGGACCCCACGATCCGCGCTGAGTTCGACACCTACCGGTTCGCCGACCACAAGGAGAGGGTGATCGACCTTCTGGAGCGCGTAACTCGCGTCAGTGTGGTCACGGTCGAGATCGTGCGGGAGATGCGAGACGCCAAGCGATAGCTCTTGCTGGCTCCGCGACGCGATCAATTCTTCGAAGACGTTCCTTCACTCCCGATGTGGTTTCGCACGTATTCGAGGCCGTCGTCGAACCGGGGGATGAGCTTGCAAGCGTGGCTCCGTAGCTCATCGACGATATCGGGGTCGTCGAAGTCTTTGGAGTTTCGGTTGAGGAAGCAGTTCACCGACGAGTCAGCCTGAGCCAGATGCGAGATCACCGACGAATAAACCAGTGCGTCTTGAGGTGATAGATCATGGACGCCTTGGTAGCGGGCGGCCGCATCCAGGCATTCTGCGTTCAATGGAATGGATGCGCAGCTCGTCAGGAGCCTTCGGCGCACCTCCTCCAGGCGTTTGGCTTCTTCGTCGGCGCTGTCGATCAGCAAAGCAGTGAGGTCCTGGAACCCGCTGAGTCGTTCCGAGTAGGTCGCGGTTCGGATCATCTGTCCCACTTCGGCGTCCAGGTCGATCTTCATCTGTCTGCGCTGTCTGTGCCGCCTGACAAGCACCTCGTAGGGTTCGACGAGGGAATAGGCAGGAATCGCGAGCCTTATACGGCCCGCCTCACTGAGACGGAGGATCGCCTCGCAGCTCGCCTGCTGCTCCTGGATCAGCGCAAGCTCAAGGACGAAGTTGGTTTCTACGTAGACGTTCACGCCGCGGCTTCGTACTCGACCCGACCATTCCTCACCGCTCCGAGAAAGCCGGAGTCCGTCAGCCAGCTCTCCTCGCTCGTAGACCTCTCGGCTGCGTCCGGCGAACGCGTCAGGTCGGCCAGCCAGGCCGCGACGATCAGCTCGAAGGCCTCTCCGCTCACCGTCGCCGGGTCTATTCCTGCCCTGGAGAAGTACGGCTGCAAGACAGGACGTGCGTCGATCTCATAGGTGGGCTCGAACGGCACGGTCTCCTTTCCGGCGTCCCTCCACACGTAAAGCTGATCTGGGGTCGCCAGCAGGAAGAAGCCGACGGGGCGGAAGCCACCGTGGGCGAGCATATTCCGACGCAGTTGGGCAGCCCATTCCCGCGACGTTCCCACCTTGTTCTTGACCTCGGCCACTGCGATCAGTTGCCCGTCTCGGTCGTAGAGAATAAGGTCAGCTCGGGGCAGCATCTTCGTCCTCCTCTTCGTCGGTTAGGAGTTTACCACTCTGGGAATCACCGCCCTGGGCGCTTCGGTGCTGTATGGGGGGCCGCCCCGCCCACCACCGGCGCTGAGGCGGGGCGGGCCGGGGCATCCGTTCCGGAGGGCTCACGGCCCGCGCAGCGAGCACGCCCGGTGGCAGGGCACCCCCGTCTCCCGCGCGCAGGCCGTGCGAGGCGAGGGAGGCGGTCGGAGCCCTCGTGACCCGAGCCGTACCGGAGGAACGGATGCCCCGGCCCGCCCCGCCCACTACTTCCGGCCGGCCACCACGCCCCCCTCCATCCTCCGGGGTAGGCGAGAGACTACCCGTCCCGCGCCTTGCGGGACTCGCCACCACCAGGTAGGATTCGGGCTCGACCGGGCTACCGTCCCTCCTCCCCACGGGACCCCTGAAGACCCACCGGCTCGCAGTCACGCATCCAGCTCAGAGTCAGAGGAGACCCCATGACCGTAGTCTTCGTTCCCAAGGAGACGCTCGCGGGGGAGACCCGGGTGGCGGCCACTC
>DATLFI010000343.1:0-4697 GCA_035524895.1 Thermoanaerobaculia bacterium
CGTCGGCCACGAACAGGTCGACCCAGCCGTAGGAGCGCATGACGTCGGCGATGTCCTTGACGTTCTCGGTGATCTGAATCAGCCGCCGGTTCGGACCGAGCTGGGTCAGGCCGGCGCCAATCTGGTTGAAGGTCTCCCAGGCGATTCCGCGCACTTTGGTGGCCCAGTTGTCGCTGAACTGCCACTCCCAACCCAAGATCAGCTCGTCCCGACCATAGGGGTCGATCTCGACGTCCAAGACCCCCTGGTCGACCAGGTCCCACATCGCGCCCGGACGCACGCCGCCGATCGGGAACACGTAGCCGCCCAACGCGGCGATATAGAAGAATCGATCGTGGGCGTTGAAGCCGTTCCACTCGTCCAGCAGGTAGGTGTTGATCAGCTCCTGCGGGATGTGGGTGTGGTAGCGGCCGGCGCTGGCGTTGAACAGCATGCGACCGTTGCCCTTGACGTCGTAGACCGCGGTCGCGCGCGGAGAGAAGTCGGCCGAGTCGATCACCGTGCGGCCGATGTCGTTCTCGTGGACCTGGTCCTCCAGCCGCAGGCCGAGGTTGAAGGTCCAGTGGTCGCCGATCGAGAAGCGATCGCGAAGGTACAGGCCGAGGTTCTCCGCGGTGGCGGTGCCGGAGCCCTTGCCCGCGGCCACCACGTCGGCCGGGTTGTAGTTCAGCCGCGCTGTGGGGGTGGTGAATCCGAAGGGGCTCTGGGCCACGAAGCCGGTGCCGACGAAGAAGTTCGTGCGTCGCACGTCCTGCTCCCACTCGGTCTGCTGCCAGTCGATACCGTACTTGAGCTCGTGGTTCTGGCCCACGAACTGGGTCAGGCCGATGTTCGCCTGGTCGCGCGGGTACTCGTTGGTGCCGAAGCCGTTGTCGAGCAGCCAGCCGTTGTGCCAGGTCCCGTCGGCGTTGTCGAGGTAGGCGTCGAAGTTGTTGACCGGCGAGAACGGCCGGTTGGCGAGCTGCGGCGTCGGCGCGAAGCGCGGGTCCTGCTGCTTGAGCGCCAGCGCCTCGGCGGGATCTGTGCACAGGCACGGGTTGAGCAGCTTGTTTTCGCTCGAGGTGTGGTGTGCGAGCTTGGTCTCGAGGAAGTAGCTGCGGCTGGCCGACCAGTTCCAGCTGGCGCTGATCAACGAGCCGCCGATGTCGTGCATCGTCGGCACGTATGGGTCGGCGAAGCTGTCGAGCTGGAACAGGCGGGTGATAGGTGTGGCGATCCACGACGCGGCGAGGCTGTGCTCGGCCGCCGGCTGGAAGTTCAGCTTGGCGATGTACGACTCGCTGTCGGTGCTCTGGTCGATCAGGTCGCCGGCGAGCGTGCGGTCGCGGGTGAAGGTGCCGAATTCCGAGGAGGCGAGGAAGAACCAGGCCTTGTCGCGCTTGATCGGGCCGCCGAAGCTGACCTCGTAGTTGAGCTTGTCGACGTTGCGCTCCTGGTCGGTGAGCACGAAGAAGTCCGCGGGGCGCGGCCGCGACGGATGCGACTCGAACTCCTGGTGGGGGTCGAAGTTGGCGTCCCACTCGAGGTTGGTGTAGATCCCGGTGAGCTCGCCGTGGAACTGATTGGTGCCGCTGCGCACGATGGCGTTGGTCACGCCGCCGACGAAGCGCCCGTAGTCGGCGCCCGAGCCGCTGGTCTGCAGGTTGACCTCGGTGAGCGCGGCGTTGGGGAGCAACATGCGCGTCGCGCCGTAGCGGACGAACGTGGTGTCGACGCCGTCGATGAACACCGCACTTTCCTGCCACGACGTGCCGTTGAAGCTGGGTCGCGACGACGACAGGTCGACGCTCTCCTGGTCGTTGGCGACCCCTGGGAGCACGTTGATGGAGCCGTAGATCCCGCGGTTGACCGGCGCGATCTCCTGGACGGTTTCGGCCTTCACCGAGCCGCCGACGGTGACGTTGAACTTGTCGACCAGCGGCGCCTCGGAGGTCACCGTGATCTCCTCGCTGGTGCCGAGCTCGAGCGAGAGGTCGACCGCGGCTCTACCGCCGGCGGCCACCTCGGCCGCCACCTGCTTGGAAAGGAAGCCCTCCAGCTCTGCGGTCACGGTGTAGCGACCAGGGCGGACGAGGCCGAATCGATAGGTGCCATCGCCTTCGGTGTGCAGGACCTTCTCGCCCATTGGTCCGCGCAGAGTGACGGTAACGCCGGGCATTGCATTGCCCGACGAATCGGTCACCACGCCGGAAATCAGGCCCGTCTCCGGTCCGTCGGCGACCATCGCCGCGGCACAGAGAAGAAGAAGTCCTGCCATGAGCAGTACGACTCGCTTCATGGCTCCCTCCTGTGGAGTGAGGTGTTTGACTGGCGGGAGTTTCTAACACGAGCCGTGACAAGTTGTCAAAGCAACTCTAGGCGACTGGCCGGTCGGTCAATTGACGAGCAGAGGTGCTGCCAAGGAAGTGTCGCTTCATCGGAGAGCGGTCCCGACCGCCGCTCGGCGGAGAGGGGGGGCGAGGAGCCGGTCTGCTGCGCGATCTGCTACAACCGCGGTCGGCCGCCCACGCTCACTGCCGAGCGGAGGCCGGACTCACTGGTGGAGGAAACAGCCATGAGGCGGAGCATCGACAAGCTCAGGCGGAACATCGTTCACGCGCCGCTCGCCTCCGCTGCGTTGGTGTGTGTGCTCTGCGGCAACGCCCTGGAGGCGCGGCAGCTCCCCCAGCCGCAGAACGAGGGCACCGACACCACCGGCTCCATCACCGACCGCGACAACACGCGTGTCGGCGGCACGGTCTATGACGCGAGCGGCAATCCTTTGCCCGAGGTCGAGATCTGGGTCGCCAACGATGCCTCGCCGTCACAGCGGATGCGCACGCGCACCCGGAAGACGGGCAGCTACCTTGCGCGTGGGTTGGGTCAGCTCTACACCGAGCGCGATGTCTACGGTGTGGTGCTGCGATTGAGCTTCGAGCTGCAAGGCCATGTCGGCGTCGAGACCAAGGTCGCCGTGGAGAAGAACGCCCTCGCCGTGTTGCACCCGATCCTCTATCGCGAGGGTGAGGCGATGCCGGACGGTGACCGGCTGCACGCGAGCCTGGTCGGGGTGATCACGGTCTCCAACGGTAAGCCGGTGCGCGAGGCGACCGTGCGAGTGAAGTCACCGGAGGATCCCGCGTCTTCGTGGGAAGCGGTGACGGGCAAGGACGGTCGTTACGAGCTGTTGCTGTGGAACAGTCCTATGGCTCTGGAGCTCGAAGTCACCGGACCGGGTCAGCAAGTGCTGCGCCGCGAGGTGGCCTTCGACCCGCCGCAGCGCCGCGACGTCGTGGAGCCCGCCACGCTCGACCTGGTGCTCGGAGGGTCTTGACGGCGCTGCGGAGTCTCGCTCACGCTGGGCTCTGAGCAAGGAGGTGTCCCATGGCGTCGTGTCATCGGTCGTGGTTCTGGGGCGGAGCATCGTTCGTCCTGCTGCTCGCTTCTTGGGGGGTCCCCGCCCGGGGGCAGGTCGCGGCCAGCGGGGTAGATGGCGACTCGGCCGCCGCCGCGACGCGCGCGGCTCGTCTCCTAATGGCCAGCCTCGACGAGACTCAGCGATCTCGCGCGCTGCATCCGCTCGCCGGCGACGAGCGCTTCGAGCTGCGGCTGGCGCCTCTGCCCCCCTGGGGCGGCCTCCCGCTGGGCGAGATGGAGCTGACACAGGTTGTACTGCTGCACCAGCTCCTGGGTGCCAGTCTCAGCGCGCAGGGCTTTGCCAAGGTCACTGGAATCGTCGCGCTCGAAGACTTTCTGGTTCGCGACGAGCGTGCCCGAGGCCGGGTCGTGCCCGTGCACGGCATCGAGCGCTACTCGCTCGCGGTCTTTGGTGACCCGCAGCCAGGAGATACCTGGGGCTGGCGCCTGCAGGGGCATCACCTGTCGGTCAACTTCCTGGTCACACCGCAGGGCGTGACGGCTTCGGCGCCCGCCTTCCTGGGCGCGCAGCCGCACCGCTTCGAGCAGGGCCCGAACGCCGGCTGGCGCGTGCTCGCCGCCGAGGAGGATCGCGGTCGTGCATTGCTCGCCGCGCTCGACGAGACGCAGCGGTCTCGCGCGCGGCTCGCTGCGGAGATGCCACGCGACATGTTCGCCGGCGCCCATCGCGAGTACGACCTTGGCGAGCCGCGCGGCGTTGCCTTCGGCGAGCTGCGTCCGGAGGCGCAGGTTCTGCTGCGCGAGCTGGTCGACGAGTTCCTGGGCAACGTGCGCGGAGGGGCGGCGGAGCGCCGACGCGCCGCGGTGGCCCGGGGCGGATGGCAGGCGGTCCGCTTCGCGTTCATCGGTGGAGAGTCGGCGGAGGATCGCCTCTACTACCGGGTGCACGGACCCGAGTTCCTGCTCGAGTACTGCGCGGTGGCGCAGAGCCCGAACCACGTGCACACGATATGGCGCGAGCGCGACGGTGACTTCGGGCGCGACCTGCTGGCAGAGCACATGCGGACCTCGGAGCATTGAGGCGCCGCGGGGACGATCTAGCAGCCCGTGGTGGAACCCCCGTGGGCTGCGTTGGGAGCGCCGTGGGGCCGTATGCTCATGCCGTGCGCGGGGAGGGTCCTTCGCCTGCAGGGGCTCTTCCGGCGGCTCGGCGTTGGCGCGTGAGCGGTGGCGATGCTGGGTCACACGCTTCGCGAGCGCAACACCGCAGACGGCCCCACGCCGCCCCCTACCAGAGCCGCGCAGCGGCGACGTCGGTGCAGGCAAGCTGCCCGGGGCAG
>DATLFI010000344.1:0-8612 GCA_035524895.1 Thermoanaerobaculia bacterium
CGGCGACCATCCGCAACACCGTCGACTTGCCGCACCCCGAGGGCCCGACCAGGACCATCAGCTCGCGGTCCTCGACGGTCAGGTCGATCGCGTCGACGACGGTCGTGTTCCCGAAGCGCTTGGTCAGCCCGGAGAGGACGATGTCGGCCATGGTTCGCCATTCTCCCACCGAACGACGTGATCTTCGTCATCCTGAGCGATTACACCCGATCCCGTGCCGGCGTGGCGCCGATCACGCGATCGCGGCCGGCGCGCTTCCCCTCGTAGAGCCGCTCGTCGGCGACCCGGAATAGATCCTCCGCCGACGTCGCGTCGGCGGGGGCGGTGGCGGCGCCGATCGTCACCGTGACGCGCTCGAGCGCGGCCCCGGAGACCGCGGTTCCCAGCCGCGCCTCGATGCGCCCGCGGATGCGCTGCGCGAGCTGGAGCGCCGCTCCCGACCCGGCGTGCGGCGCGATCACCGCGAGCTCCTCGCCGCCGATGCGGCACGCCGCGTCGCCCCCGCGCACCCCCTCACGCAGCGCGGCGGCGACCTCCCTGAGCACGCGGTCGCCAGTGGCGTGGCCGTAGCGGTCGTTGATGCTCTTGAAGTGATCGATGTCGACGATGAGCAGGCTGAGTGGCGTGTCGGTGCGCTGCGCCCGCACGATCTCGAGCGGCAGCGCGGCGTCGAAGAAGCCGCGATGCAGGAGCCCGGTGAGGGGATCGCGCTGCTCGACGCCGCGCCCGGGGTCGTACACCTCGCGAAGGGTGAGCAGACGGAGCAGATCGCGCAGGCTGATGGAACGGCGCGACGGTGGGGACGGCCCCGCAGCCGTGCTCACGCCGAGGCGGTGCGCCTGGGCCGGATCGAGGCTGGCGCCACTCCCCACCTCCCCGGCGCCGTTCGCCGTCGCCAGGCCGCCGCGGGCCGTTGCGCGGTTCCCGACCGGGGTGCGCGCCAGCGGAATGCTCGCGATGCCGTCCTCTGCCGCGCCGTCGACCTCGGTCGAGACCTTCTCTCCGCCGCCGGCGGCGACGTGCGTGACAGCCACTCCCGCTCTCGCGCTCACCGCCGGGATGAAACGTTCCGCCATCCACGCGTACCCCGCAGCCACGCCTGTTCCCGCCGCGACGTCGAGCGCGACCCGCAGCGGGTCCACCGGTGTATCCAGCGCCCGGCTCACCCCCGTGAAGATCGCCTCGTCGAGCAGGAGCGCGGCCAGAGCCGCGAGCAGCAGCCGCGCGAAGGGGCGACCGGCGAGCACGCGCAGCGCCTCGTAGACTGCGATCGCGCACGCTGCTTCGACGAGAAAGGCCACCCAGCGCAGCGTGCGCGACACCAGGTCGCCCATCAGCAGCTCGGCCGGCACGCCGAGCGGGTTGCGCACCGAGGAGCTGGTGAGGGTCAGACCGAAGAGCGCCGACAGGACCATCGCCGCCAGGTAGGCGAGGGCCACGCCGTAGACGAAGTCGCGCGTGCGCTCCGCGTCCTCGCTCACGTGGACGACGAGGATCGCGAAGATGGTGGCGGTGAACAGGATCGCCGAGCCCGGGCTCACCTCGACCCCGGGCACGATCTCGACGTAGACCGAGCGCAGCAGGACGACGTGCAGGTACTGGAGGGTTCCGACCGCGGCCACCAGCGGCAGGAGCCCCATGCGCGGTCGGGCCCGGTAGAGCAGGCCGAGGAGCGCCGCGACGACCCCCGCCTGGAGCGCCATCACGCCGATCGCAGCCAAGCTCTCGAGCATCGGTCACCGCCGCCATGAGCTCTTCGATCCGCCTGCCGCTGTGACCCAGGTGGGGCGGGCGCAAGCTATCACGCGGGTTGCTCCTTGGGCCGCGCAGCAGCATCAACCCTCGTGGTCGACCGTGGGTTCGAGGGTCAGTTGGACGCCGGACAGGATCTCTCGCACTCGGATCTCGGACAGGGACCCGATCTTCTCCACCAGGTCTTCTTTGTCGACGGTGAAGATCTGCGAGACAATGACCACGCTCCGTCGGGGGAGACCAGCCTCGCCCTCGTCCAGCAGGACGTTGCCAGGCAAGTCTGCGCGGCGTAGGTTCGAGCTCAGAACGCAGACCACGCAGGTCCGGAGAGCGCTGTCGTTGAAGAGGTCGTTCTGTAGAACGACGTGGGGGTGGAGATAGCCCGTCGCGGAGCCTCTCGGGTCCTCGAGGGCCACCCAGAAGACGTCGCCTTGGCGGATCACCCCTCGCCTTTGACCAGGCGGATCACCACTCGCCCCTGACCAGGTCGAGGTGCTTGCGCCGGATCCTCCGACGAAGACCCCGTTCCGCTTCGGTGTCGTCCTGGCACGCTTGGTTGATGGCGTGAACCACCCGACGACGCTCGTGGCGCTGCACGAACTCCTCCGCCGCCAGGGCGAGAACGCGGCTGCGCGGCAGCTCCAACTCCTCCGCGAGTCGATCGATGCGCTCGAGCAACGGCCGGTCGATGGAGATGGCGGTCTTGACGGTGGCCATGGGACGCCTCGCGGGTACGCAGAATAGTATACCTGATCGGTATTACCCTGGCGGCGGGCGCTTGCTACTCGAGCCAGCTGTCGGTGCGCGATCAGCATCGGTGAAGCTGGCCGGTCGTGAGGGTCGGCGGCGACGACAGTCATCGAGTCGGCTGCCGCGCCGGGCACTTCGGGTGCGCCGATCTTCGTCAGTGACATCCTGCCGGTGGAATGCCACTTTATGCTAAAATTGCCAGGTGACAACAACCGTGGCAAAGCTAGGAAAAGCTGGAAGATTGGTGATCCCTGTAGCCCTTCGCCGTCAGCTCGGGATCGAGGAAGGAGACGAAGTGCTTCTCCGCCTCGACGAGGAAGGGCTGCACCTGTCGACCTCGGCTCAGGCTGTGGCTCGCGCCCAGGCCTTTGTGCGGGATCTCGGCGGCCTCGAGGGACGCGACCTGGCAGCCGAGCTGATCGCCGAGCGTCGCCAGGAGACCGCCAGGGAGTCGGAGTGAGCGTGGTCTGGGACGCCTCGGCGCTCCTTCTGCTGCTGCAGCGAGAACCAGGTTGGCAGGAGCTGGCGCCCCGACTACCGGGCGGCATCATGGGCTCGATCAACCTCTCGGAGGTGGCGGCCAAGCTCATGGAGTCAGGCGGCGCCCCCGTCACGACGCGAGAGATCCTCGGTTCTCTCCCGATCGAGGTTCACGACTTCACGACCGACCTGGCCTATCGAGCGGCGGAGATCCGCCTGTCCACCAGGAAGCTCGGACTATCCCTGGGAGACCGCGCCTGTCTCGCTCTCGGCCTCGGCCTGGGCCTGCCGGTGCTGACCGGCGATCGAGACTGGCTGGAGCTCGACCTGGGAGTCGAGGTCGAGCTCGCCCGGCCGGCCTAGGTCCTGGGTGAGCTGCAACGACAGCTGCGAGTGGACCCCGGCGCCCAGATCCCATCGATCGCCTCGAGGCCGACGCGCGCCGGGTGGACACCAGCGTCATCGCGCCGCTGCAACCCAGACTCGTCATTTCATGCGGTTTGATCGCACTGCGGCACCAAACCACGAGCAAAGGACCCGGCCACGATGACACAGCGGAGTCAGAGCATGGTTTCGGCCCGAGCGGAGAGATCAAGGTCGTCGGCAAGAGCGGTCAGATCTCGCTGGGCAAGCGCTACGCGGGAAGGACGCTCGAGCTGCAACGGCTCGAGGATGGCAGCATCTTGCTACTGGCGGTCGCCGTCGTGCCCGAGAGCCAGCTATGGACCGTCGAGGAGCCCGACCGTTCGCCGCCTATCGCGACGGGGACTTCCTGCGCGTCACCTCTCTTCACCCTGACCACGAATTCGGCCTACCGGCGGTAGTCCAGCTCGGCGGGCGCCGTTCGGCCGGTTCGGTGCCGGCTCGCATCGTCCTCCCTCCTGCGATCTTCAGCCCGCCGCGGCGCGCTGCGTCTCGGCGCGCAGGATCTCGCGCAGCCTGAGCGCCTCGGCCGGAGCCGCGGCGAGGATGTTGCGGTCCTCCCAGGGGTCAGCCTCGAGATCGAAGAGCTGCTCCGCCTCGCCCGCGAAGCCGGTGACGTACTTGTAGCGACCGTCCCACACCAGGCGCCAGTCGCGCAGGCCCGACCGCACCCACTCGCGGTGGTGCTCGCTCGCGCCCTCCATCACCGGGCGCAGCGAGCGGCTGTCCATGTCGCCGGGAACAGCCTGCCCGCCGTAGTCGAGGAAGGTCGCCGACAGGTCCATCAGGCTGACCAGCGCCTGGGAGCGATGGCCGCGGCGCACGCCCGGCCCGGCGACGATCAGCGGCACGCCCGCGGAGGATTGATACGGCACCGACTTCCCCCAGCGGCCGTGGTCGCCCAGCATCTCGCCGTGATCGCTCGCGTACACGACGATCGTGTTCTCGAGCTCCCCGCGGCGCTCGAGCGTCTCGAGATAGGTGCCGACCCAGCGATCGATGTTCTCGATCATCGCAGCGTAGTTCTGGCGGATGCGCAGGTGGTGCTGCGAATCGATCGAGCCGCGGTACGCGTGCGGCGGGGCGAAGCCGTCGATGGTGCGGTCGGGGCCGCGATAGCGGCGCTCCATCGCCGCGGTGATGTCCATCGGCGGATGCGGTCCGGCGAAGTTCACCCACAAGAGCCAGGGCTTCTCGCGCGGCGCGCGCTCGAGTAGATCGAGGCCGGTCTGCGCGATCCAGTTGTCGCAGTAGTGCTCGTCGGGCACCGGTGAGGGATCGGTGTCGCGAAACTGCCGGTCCCTCTTCTGATCGCTCTCACCGGCGCCTCGCTCCTCACGCCCCTGGTCGCGGGGGTTGGACTCAGCCGCCTGCTCGAGCGTCATGCCCTCGCGCCGCACGTAGTCCTCGGCGCAGCGTCGAGCGAGCTCTGGGCTCTGCTCGTGCAGGTACGAGTAGTAGGCGTCCTTGGGGCCCACCGGCGGTTGGAAGTAGGCGCGGAAGCCGCGGCCCTTGCCGGGGCTGTCGATCCCGTCGGAGAAGCCGTACTCGTCGATGAAGCGCCTGCCGTCGACACCGAGCACGATCTCGCCGGTGGCCAGGTCGAGCTTGCCGCATGCCATGGTGTGGTACCCGCCGTCGCGCAGGCGACGAAAGACGGTGGTTTGCTGGCGCGGGTAGTTGTTGCCGGGGCCGCGCACGCCGCAGCGCTCGTACTCACGGCCGGAGGCGAGGCACGCGCGCGACGGCGCGCACACCGGGGAGGCGCAGAGCGTGCGCTCGAAGGTGACGCCGAGCTCCTGGAGCCGCCTCAGGTTCGGCGTCGGAACCGGAACCCCGGCGGTGCCCTCGATCCAGTCCGGCCGGTGCTGGTCCGGAAAGAGAAAGAGCACGTTCGGGCGCCGCACGGCTTCGCCGCCGGTCTGGCCCAGTGCCGGCACCGCACCGGCCACCGCCACTGCCCCCGCCTGCTTGAGGAACTCTCGTCGTGAGGATCGGGTCTTCATTGCGCGGCCTCCTCGGTGGGTCGGGTCTCGGCGCCGAATCGAGTCCGGCGCAACTACATCGATCTGGGCGCAATCATAGACCGACCAGTCTATTCGGATCGACCGGGGACGCGATGAAGTCTCGGACGCCAGAGCCCTCAGCCGACCTTGAACAGAGGCTCTGGTAGCTCGGGCCCTCGCTGATAGGCGCGGTAGAGATCGACGGCCTTCTGCGCGTTGAGCCAGAAGTCCGGCGAGGTACGAAACGCTGCTCCCAGCCGGAGAGCCATCTCGGTGCTTACAGCGACTCTCCCGTTCACGAGGCGATTGACGACCTTGACGTCGCAACCGAGATGATCGGCCAGTTGCTTCTGCGTCATGCCCAGTGGAACCAGGAACTCCTCTCGCAGGATCTCTCCGGGTGATGTCGGCTCTCGACGGCGCGTTGGTGTGCCCATGCTCTGCTCCTCAGTGATAGTCCCGGATGTCGACGTCGGCAGGACCTGAAGTAGTCCAACGAAAGACGATTCGCCACTGGTCGTTGATCCGGATGGCGTGAAGGCCTTTCAGATCGCCCTTGAGGGCTTCGAGCCGATTGCCCGGTGGCGAAGCGAGATCCGTGAGCACGCCGGCGTAGTCGAGCATGTCGAGCTTCCGGCGCACGACTCCCGCCACGCTCGCCCATCCGGTGCGCCTTGGCAGCCGACCCTCTTCGAAGAAGGCCTCTACTCTGCTGTCGGCGAAGCTCCGGATCGCCACAGCCGCAGTTTATACCCTGATGGGGTATACCTCGTGAAGTCCTCTCGACGGTGGCGCGCGAGAGCCGCCAGAGCCACCGCCGCCGCACCAGCGGCCAGGACGAGCGGCCGCCGGAGGAGACTCGCACGCTCGTTTCCGTCCCTCGTGACCTCGGCACGGGACGAGGCCAGCGCGCGCTGGAGCTCGCCCGCATCAATGCATCCAACGCGGCCGAGGCATGAGCGCAGGCGGGAACCCATCGCGGCCCTCGCGCCGCGACGCTGAGCACGTCCCGGCGGGCCTCGACCAACCGTCGGTCAGCGTCGTCCTCGCGGCGGACCATGACACGGCCAGCCATGCGGAGCTGACGGACCTTCGCCGCTGTCTCGAGGCGCTCGCGGCCCAGCGCGTCGACGAACCCGTCGAGTTCCTCCTCGCCGAGACGCCCGAACGCGCGCGGAAGCTGCCGGACGAGCTGATCCGCGCGCTCCCCAACCTGAGGGTCGTCTAGGTGCCCCACGACGATTCCCGCTCCCCGAGGACGCGATGGCCTCGCTCTCCACGACTTTATTGAAGCCGTGAGCTTGACCGGCACCTCGGTTTAGGGATGCTCCTGAGTACCGCCACGCCGTCTTCGACTTGTGACGACTTTGTCCTAAAATGTAGTTGAAATGGAAGTATCTGCACTGAAGGACCGCGCCGTCGACGAAGGTCTGCCGCTCGGCACCGTCGCCAGCGAGGCCCTGCACGTCCTTCTGCTCGATGCTCTCTTCGCTCATCCGGACAGCGCGATCATGGCCTTCCAAGGAGGTACCTGCCTGCATCTCGTGCACGGCGGCTATCGCTACTCGGAGAACCTCGACCTGGCCGGCAGCGCGCTCGACGCCGCTGCTGCGCGGCGTATCGTGGAACGCGCCCGGCCGGAAGCCGAGAAGCTCGTCGTCCAGGTTTTCGGTGCCGGCGAGCACGGATGGAAGGTCCCGGCGAAGCCGGACCGCGTCTCCGCCTACTGGTACGCCTTCACACCCGAAGCGACCCAGCGGCGGATCCGGCTGAAGATCGAGTTCGCGCGCTTTCCCACCTACCAACCCGCCGTGCTGCCGGATCGCTTCCTCCCTCAGCGCCACCGAACCCAGCTCGGCAAAGCAGGCTACGAAGCGATCCGGCGCCGGGCTCGAAGCGTGCTCGAGGGCGCGGCGCGGGCCGCCGACCTCCCGTGAGCCCCGGTCCGCCAGACCGCGGCCAGCCGGGCGGGCCTCGCCACGCGTCGAGCTCGTTTCGGTCGGATGACTGGGTGAACGTGCTGCACCGCGGGAAGGGGCTCTACCGACTGGGTGAGCTGGCCCGGCTGGCCGGTCACACGGAGTCGTCAGCGCGACGATCGGTCGACCGCCTGGTGCGGCGTCGCTGGCTCGCCCGAGTGGGCAAGGGGTGGTACGCGAACCTGCTGCGTCGAGAGGGTCCGCCGACGGTCGAGGAGGTCGCGGCGGTGATCTACCCGCCGGCCTACATCTCGCTGTCGTCGATCCTGTTCGCGGAGGGTGTCGTCGATCAGGCGCCCCAGCTGCTCACCTGCGTGACGACCAACAACACCAAGCGCTTCGCGACCGAGCTCGGCGAGATCCGCTACCACCAGGTCAAGCAGGCGCTCTTCTTCGGCTACACGCTCGAGCAGGGAGTCCCACGCGCCCGCGCCGAGAAGGCAGCGCTCGACTTCGTCTATCTGGAGCTGCGCTCGGGCCGGAGCCCACGTCTCGACGAGTGGAGCTGGGAAGGGCTCGACACGGATCTGCTCTGGAACTGGGCGGCGCGCTACCCGAGCACCGTCGCCGCGCTCTTTCGCGAGCACATCGAACCGAGGGAGTAAGCCGCGGCGTACTCGTTCCGCGTCAGCGAGAGAATCCGAGCCATCGCCTATCGCGACGGGGACTTCCCGCGGGTCATCTCTCTTCACCCTGACCACGATTCGGCATACCGGCGGTAGTCCAGCTCGGCGGGCGCCGCGGCGCGGGCCGAAGCTCGTCCGCTGCGACGAGCCATCGAGCCTGGGCCCCAACCTGGTACCCGGAGCGAGTGGCATGAGAGAACGGACCTCCGCCGATCTCGAGCGGCGCCGCCTCATGGCGGGCGACGTCGAGCGGCGCCCCCAGAGCCTGCAGCAGGGGTGAGGCGCCGCGCCGCTCGTGATCGAGCAGCGCCTCGAACTCGGCGCGCACCGCCGGCGCGTCCGCGCACTCGGCGGCGAGAAAGGCGGCTCGCTTCTCGGCGGGCAGCTCCGCGGCGCGGTGGAACAGCTCCTCGACGCGCTGGAACGTGGGCGGTCCCTGGGTCACCGCGGCAGTAAGCTCAGCGTTTCAGCAGAAAGAACGCCGCCGTCGCCAGAGCCAGCCCGAGCAGCGCGAGCATCCGGAACGAAAGCGTCGGGATGACCGGAGCTTCGCTCGGTACGGTCAGCGTCGCCGTCGCCGTTGGAGCCGCGACGGT
>DATLFI010000345.1:0-34974 GCA_035524895.1 Thermoanaerobaculia bacterium
CCCCCGGCGGCGAGCCTCCTGCCCCAGAGAAATCTTTCCAAGCTACCCGAAAACCCTTGAAGACCGGAACGGAAAGGCGTACGGTACGCGGCTCGAAAGCAGTCCCCATCGGGACCGCGCCAAGGAGCCGCGACCATGCCATCTACCGAGACCGGACACACGACCTCCTCCCCCTGCCCGGGCGCCAGCAGCACGACCGAGCTGCCTGCGGAGGACCCCGACCCTGGCGGACACTGGCCCGCCGCAGCGAGCTCTGACTCTCGTCCGTCTCTATCTCTTCTCTCTGGATCTCATCTCTCTGGGCCTCTTCCCTCTCCGCCCACTCCCGCCGTCGCGCTCCCACCGCGCCGCCGTTCCTCCCCGACCTCGTCGCCACTGACCCGCGCCTTCCGCCGCCGGTTCTTCCCGGACGTCGCGGACGCGTCCTGGAACGACTGGCGCTGGCAGTCGCGTCACCGCATCACGCGTCTCGCGGACTTCGAGCGCTTCCTCGAGCTGCGGGCCGACGAGCGCGAGGCGATCGTGCGTGGCGGCGCCCTGCTGCCGTCGGGAGTCACGCCCTACTACCTGAGCCTGGTCGATCCGCGCGCCGTCGAGGATCCGCTGCGCAAGACCGTCGTGCCACGGCTCGACGAGCTGCTGCGCTTTCCCGGCGAGGCCGATGACCCGCTCGGCGAAGACGGCCACATGCCGGTGCCCGGGCTGGTCCACCGCTACCCGGATCGGGTGCTCTTCCTGGTGCTCGACTTCTGCTCGACCTACTGTCGGTACTGCACGCGGTCACGTGTCGTCGGTCACGGCGAGATCGCTCCCGCGACCGACCGGCTCGAGCTCGCGCTCGACTACATCCGGCGCACACCGACCATCCGCGACGTCCTGCTCTCGGGCGGCGACCCGCTAGCGCTCTCGGACGACAGGCTCGAGTGGATCCTCGAGCGGCTGCGTGCCATCCCGCACGTCGAGTTCGTGCGCATCGGCACCAAGATGCCCGCCGTGCTGCCCCAGCGCATCACGCGCGAGTTGGTACGGATGTTGAAGAGGCATCACCCGTTGTGGATGAGCCTGCACTACATGCACCCCTCCGAGTGCACCCCTGAGAGCTATCGCGCCTGCGCGCGTCTCGCCGACGCAGGCATTCCGCTCGGTTCGCAGACGGTGCTCACCAACGGCGTGAACGACGATGTCGACACCATGAAGCGGCTGATGCATCACCTGTTGCGCATGCGGGTGCGTCCTTATTACATCTACCAGTGCGATCCGATCTCCGGATCGGGCCACTTCCGGACACCGGTCAGCAAGGGCCTCGAGATCATCGAAGGCCTTCGCGGCCACACCACCGGTTACGCGGTTCCGGCCTTCGTCATCGATGCCCCAGGAGGCGGCGGCAAGATACCGCTGCAGCCCGACTATGTCGTCGGAAGGGACGGATCAGATCTCGTCCTGCGCAACTTCGAAGGCCGGATCTTTCGCTACCCCGACCCTGGCGGCACCGCCGGCGAAGGCCGACAGCTGCCGGATCTCTTGCCGCCGCCGGCCATCGGCGAAGGCAGCAGCCACCAGACAGAGGTGCGACAGTGAGCGGGCCCGTCGACGACTCGCTGCACATCGGCCTCACGTATGACCTGCGAGAAGAGTACCTGGCGCTCGGCTACGGCGAGGAGGAAACGGCCGAGCTCGATCAGCCCGGAACCATCGACGCGCTCGAGGAGACGCTGCGCTCGCTAGGTCATCGGACCGAGCGCATCGGACGCGTCGATCGGCTCATGGAACGGCTGCTTCGCGGCGATCGTTGGGACCTGGTCTTCAACATCGCCGAGGGCATCCGCGGTCTCGGGCGCGAGGCGCTGGTGCCCGCGCTGCTGGACCACTACGGTGTTCCCTACACGTTCTCCGACCCGCTGGTGCTGGCGCTCACGCTGCACAAGGGGATGACCAAGCACGTGGTGCGCGACGCCGGGGTGCCGACTCCGGACTTCGTGGTGGTCGAGGATGCCGAACGCTGCGCGGTCTCGCTGCCCTTCCCGCTCTTCGTCAAGCCGATCGGCGAGGGCACCGGCAAGGGAGTGGACGGGCGCTCGATTGTGAAGGACCAAGCCGAGCTCGAGGCGCGCTGTCGCGAGCTGATCTCGCGCTTTCGGCAGCCCGCCCTCGTGGAGGAGCTGCTTCCCGGTCGCGAGCTGACCGTCGGCATCCTCGGTACCGGGGATCGAGCTCGCGCGGTCGGCACCCTCGAGGTGATCCTGCTGCCTGGAGCGGAGCCCGGCGCCTATTCCTACGTCAACAAGGAGCGATGCGAGGAGCTGGTCGAGTATCGGCTCGTGCACGCCGCGCAGGACGCCGTGGTCGCCGAGGCCGAGGCAGTCGCGCTGGCGGCCTGGCGAGCGCTCGGCTGTCGCGACGGCGGGCGCGTCGATCTGCGCTGTGATCGATGGGGACATCCCTCCTTCATGGAGGTCAACCCGCTGGCGGGCCTGCACCCGCTCCACTCCGACCTGCCGATCCTCTCCACCCTGGCGGGCCTGAGCTATCCCGATCTGATCGATTCCATCGTGCGATCGGCCGCGGTACGTGTCCAGCCACGCGTCGCGCGCATCGTGGCGTCGCGGCGGCGCGCGCCGCGGGCCGCGCCGACCTCGCGACGGCGGACCTCCGCCGGTGCGGCCCACTGAGGTGGGGGTGGCAAGATGAGAGTTCTCGTCGTTCATCAGGCCGTGCCGGAGGGCGCGTCGCCCGACGAACGCGACGTTCTCGAGCAGGCGGCCGCCGTGTCGGCAGCCGCGCGTGGCCTTGGCCACGCGTGCCAGACGATCGCGGCAACGCTCGACCTCGAGATGCTTCGGCGCCGACTCCAGCGGGCGCGGCCCGACGTGGTGTTCAACCTCGTCGAGAGTCTCGCGGGCTCCGATCGCCTGATCGCGTTGGTGCCCTCGCTGCTCGACGCGCTCGACCTGCCCTACTCCGGCTCGCCGTCCGAAGCGATCCAGCTCTCCACCAACAAGCTGATCGCCAAGGCGTGGCTGCGGGCGGCCGGTCTGCCGGTGCTGCCGACCCTGGCCGTGTGGCCGCAGCCATCAGGCACCGAGATCGCTCCGGCAAAGCGCAACGGGCACCGCCACGCCATCCTCAAGTCGGTGTGGGAGCACGGCTCGCGCGGGCTCCACGACGGTTCGGTGGTGTCCATCGACTCCAGCCTGCCGGCCCACCTCGCCGCCGCCGCGAGCGCGCTGGGCGGCGAAGCCTTCGCCGAGCCCTACGTCGATGGACGCGAGCTCAACCTGTCGCTCCTACAGTCGCCGGACGGTGTCCGCGTGCTGCCGGCGGCGGAGATTCGTTTCGTCGGCTATCCCGCGGGCAAGCCGCGCATCGTGAGCGCCCGGGCCAAGTGGCAGCCCGACTCCCGAGAGTGGATCGACACACCGCGCACGTTCGACTTCGCGCCGCACGACGCTCCATTGCTCGCCGAGTTGGAGCGACTCGCGCGCCGAGCCTGGGATGCCCTCGGGCTGCGCGGCTGGGCACGAGTCGACTTCCGCGTCGACTCGAAGGGCCGGCCGTGGGTGCTCGAGGTCAACGCCAACCCTTGCCTCGCCCCCGACGCCGGCTTCGCCGCCGCGCTCGAGCGGGCCGGCCTCGGATTCGAGCAGGCCATCGGCTGGCTGATCGAAGAGGCGCACACGTGCAAGCGCAGCCGCGCCGAGGCCTCCGCGGTGGCGTAAGGTACGAGGGACCGGCCTTGGCCAGTCTTGGCCGCCGGCGCCACCCGTCCCCATGTATCGCATTCGCCGCGTCCCCGATGACGCCCTCTCGGTCAACCGCGCGGCCATCGCTCAGGTGCAACAGATCCTGCGCGACCAGTTTCCGGGTCTCGAGAAGAGCGAGGCCGAGTCGCTCCCGGAGCGCCTGCGCGACCCCTTCGACCTCCGCTTCACTCCGATCCTGTTGGTGGGAGAGAACCAGCGCCGGCGCGTCCTTGGCTTCGCGCTCCTGCTGCACGACCCGGCGCTGCACTTCGGCTATCTCGACTTCCTCGCCAGCGCATCGGGGCTGACCGGTCGCGGCATCGGCGGCAGCCTGTACGAGCGAGTCCGCGAAGAGGCAGCCGCGCTGGGTTGCAAAGCCGTCCTCTTCGAGTGCCATCCGGACGACCCGACGTCCGGCCAGAGCGAACCCGTCCGCCGCCAGAACGCCGCTCGCCTGCGTTTCTACGAGACCTTTGGCGCCCGGCCCGTGACCGGGACGGCTTACGAGACTCCGCTGACCCCCGGGCAGCCTGCGCCGCACCTCGTGGTCGACACGCTGGGGGGCGGTCCGATCGAGGCACGATGGGCGCGCAAGGCAGTGCGCGCGATCCTCGAGCGAAAGTACGCCGGCGTCTGCTCCCCGGAGTACGTCGAGCGCGTCGTCGCCTCGTTCCGCGGCCCAACCATCAGCCTGCGGCCACCGCGCTACCTGAAGGTCCAGGACACGCCTCGACCCAGCCCAGTGCGCTGGAGTATTCCGCTGGTCGTCAACGAGCTCCACCAGATCCACCACGTCCGGGATCGCGGCTACGTCGAGGCTCCCGTGCGCATCGGCCGCATCCTCGCCGCGCTGGAACCCTCCGGGCTGTTCCGTCGCCTCGAGCCCAAGGAGCAACCGATCTCCGTGGTCGAAGAGGTCCACGATCCGCGTCTGGTTCGATACCTTCGGCGGGCCTCGGCCGAGATGGAAGAGGGGCGAACGCTCTACCCCTACGTCTTCCCCATCCGCAACCCGGACCGGTTGCCGCGCGAGCGCAGCGTGCTCGCCGGCTACTTCTGCATCGATACCTTCACCCCCATCCACCGCAACTCGTTTCCGGCTGCCAAGGCCGCGGTCGACTGCGCGCTCACCGCGGCGGCGACCGTGGCCGAGGGCGAGAGGGTCGCCTACGCGCTGGTCAGGCCGCCCGGCCACCACGCGGAGCGGCGGTGTTTCGGCGGCTTCTGCTACTTCAACAACGCCGCGATCGCCGCCCACCGGCTTTCCAGCCAAGGCAAGGTCGCGATCCTCGACCTCGACTACCACCACGGCAACGGCCAGCAGGACGTCTTCTGGGAGCGAAACGACGTCTTCACCGTCTCGATCCATGGCGACCCGCGCTTCGCCTACCCCTACTTCGCGGGCTTCGCGGAAGAGCGGGGCGAGGGACCCGGAGAAGGGTTCAACCTCAACCTGCCGCTCCCGGAAAGCGTGGACGGTCCCGAGTACCGTCGCGCGCTGCGCCGGGCGCTCGAAGCGGTCGCCGCTTTCGCGCCCGCGTTCCTGATCCTCGCGCTCGGCCTCGACCCCGCCAAGGGTGACCCCACGGGGACCTGGAGCCTCTCACCCGACGATTTCCGTCGCAACGGCCGGCTGGTCGGCGAGCTCGGCCGGCCGACGGTGGTGGTGCAGGAGGGTGGCTACCGCACGCGCACGCTGGGCGCCAACGCGCGCGCCTTCTTCGAGGGATTCACCGAAGGAGCACGAACCTGGTGAACGCATCCAAGACCCCGACCGGCCTCACGCTGCGAGAACTCGTCCGCGCGACCGACGGGGATTCGGCGGCGCGCCTGGTGCGCGACACTGGCTACTTCCGCGAGGACGAGGTTGCCGTGGCGCGCGAGCTGATCGAGGAGAGCCTGGCTCGCGGCGCGGCCAGCGGTTACGAGCTCCTCTTCGCCGACCGCGCCGACGGCTCGCTCGCGGGCTACGCCTGCTACGGCCGCATCCCGCTGACCGAATCGAGCTTCGATCTCTACTGGATCGCGGTCGACGCGACCGAGCAGGGGCGAGGCCTCGGACGATGGCTGCTCGCGGAGTCCGAGCGAAGGATCGCTGCGGCCGGCGGAACGCAGGTCTTCGTCGAGACCTCTGGCCGGCAGCAGTACGAGCCCACCCGCATCTTCTACGAGCGCACCGGCTACCACGTCGCGGCACGTTTCGCCAACTTCTATGCGCCGGGCGACGACAAGGTCGTCTACGTGCGACGGTTGGACAAGGAAGGGTGAGGGTCGAAGAGTGAAGGTGAAAGAAGAGAGGGTGACAGTCCAAGCCCGGAACCGCTGGCTCGTCGAGGAGCTCGCGGTCCTCGACTCCTTCTCCCACCCGGTCGATGTCCAGGACTTCCTGGACCGGCTCGACTACGCGCCCGGTGGCGGCGGCTTCTCGCCCAGGCTGGTGCTGCGAGAGCGACGCGCGCAGTGCTTCTCGGGCGCGCTCTTTGCGGCGGCGGCGCTCCGGCGGCTGCGACATCCGCCGCTGCTCGTAGACCTGCGCGCCGTCAACGACGACGACCACGTGCTGGCCGTCTTCAAGCGCGGCGCTTGCTGGGGCGCCGTCGGAAAGTCGAACTTCACCACGCTGCGCTACCGCGAGCCGGCGTACCGCTCGCTACGCGAGCTGGTGATGTCGTACTTCGACTTCTACTTCAACGCCCACGGCCAGAAGAGCCTGCGCTCGTACTCGCGACCGCTGGACCTGCGCGCCTTCGACGATGTGCCGTGGATGTTCGCCGAGCACCGGCTCGACGAGGTCGAGGAGAAGCTCGAGGCGCTGCCGCACTACGAGCTGCTGACCCCGTCGATGGTGCGGGCGCTGCGACCCGCAAGCCCCATCGTGCTCGAGGCGGGCCTCATGGGTTCGAATCCCGCGGGTCTGTTTCAGCCGGACCCATAGTCATTCATAGGAGGAACGCCCATGAGATCACGCAGCGCGATCGCGACCTCGACCACCGCAGCCCTCGTCTTCGCGATGCTCTTGGTGTCGATGCCGGGAACGGCTGATGCCGCTCCTGCCGCGGCGGACGCCGAGGCGGTCGCTCACGACCATCCGCGACTGCGACAGGCGTTCCACCTGCTCGAGGTGTGGGTCGAGTCGGAGCGCGCCTACCAGCGAATCCCCGGCATCTCGATGGGCGTCGCGCACGATCAGGACCTGCTCTGGAGCCACGGCTTCGGCTTCGGCCACCTCGAAAGCCGCGAGCCGGCCACATCAGACACGATCTATAGCATCTGCTCGATCTCGAAGCTGTTCACCAGCATCGCGGTGATGCAACTACGCGACGCCGGCAAACTGCGCCTCGACGATCCCGTCGGCGACCATCTGCCGTGGTTCGACATCGAGCAGGCGTTCCCGGACGGCCCAGCCGTAACCGTGGAGGGTCTGCTGACACACTCGGCGGGCCTGCCCCGCGAGTCGGACCACCACTACTGGACCGGGCCCGACTTCCTGTTCCCGACCCGCGAGGAGATCGCCGCGCGCGTGTCCGCGCAACGCACGCTCTACCCAGCGGCGCACACGTTCCAGTACTCCAACCTCGGGTTGACGCTGGCCGGCGAGCTGGTCGCCGCGAAGTCGGACGAGGCGTACGCCGACTACTTGCGGAAGCACGTCCTGGACCCCCTCGGAATGACCGACACTCATACCGAGGTTCCGGCGGCGCTCGCCGGCGGGCGCCTCGCCACCGGCTACGGCCGTCGCCAGCGCGAAGGCGACCGGACTCCGCTGGCGCTGTTCCAGGCGCGTGGCATCGCGCCCGCGGCCGGGTTCGCCTCGACGGTCGGCGACCTCGCGCGCTTCGCGTCGTGGCAGCTGCGGCTGCTGGAGCGCGGCGGCACCGAGGTGATCTCGGCCAACACCCTGCGCGAGATGCACCGCGTGCACTGGGTCGAGCCGGACTGGAAGACGACCTGGGGCCTCGGGTTCGCGGTGAGCCGGCGCGACGACGACACCTTCGTCGGCCACGGCGGCGCCTGCCCCGGCTACCGCAGCCAGCTCCTGTTGCACCCGAAGAGCGAGCTCGCGGTGGTGTTCCTGTCCAACGCCATCGACGTCGACACAGGGCTCTTCGCGCACGCCGCGTTCCGGATCGTCTCGGGCGCGCTCGAGGACGCGAAGAAGCCGGCCTCGCCCCCGTCGGAGGGTGCGCCGGCGACCACGGACCTCGAGCGCTTCGCCGGTCTCTACACCAGCGCCTGGGACGAGACCGCCATCGTGCCCTGGAAGGATGGCCTCGCCGCCCTCGACCTGCCGACCCGCGACCCCGTCGCCGCGCTCACCGAGCTGCGCCACGTGGAGGGCAACGTGTTCAAGCGCGTGCGCGACGACGGCGAGCTCGGCGAGACGATCTCCTTCGAGGAGCACGCCGGCTTGGTCACCCGGCTCCTCTGGCACGGCAACTACTCGGAACGACTGGTCGCCGCGGGGCGCTGACTCGGGTCGGGGGCGCCGCCACTCCGGGCCCGGCGCGAAACCTGTTGTCACAACATGTCGTATAACCACCTATGTCGACAGCATCCACGGACCGCGAGCTCAAGAAGGGCGCCGCCGACCTGCTGGTCCTCTCGCTGCTCGCCGAACGGCAGCGCCATGGCTACGAGCTCTCCCGCCTGATCGAGCAGCGCTCGGCCGGCTCGCTCACCCTCCACCTCGCCTCGCTCTACACCCTGCTCTACCGCCTCGAGCGCAAGGGCTGGATAGCGGGGCGTTGGGTCGAGAAGCCCGGCGAGCGACGCCGCCGGTTCTACCGCCTCACGCCCGCCGGACGCGCGCTGCTGGGCGAGGAGCAGGAGCGCTGGCTGGAGTTCGTGAAGGCGGTGTCCGCGATCACGGGGCTGCGCCATGCGTGAACGGCCACTCCAATCCGTGGTTCCTCCAGCCCTCCGCGAGGCGGTTCGGAGCCGCCTGCTCGAGCTCGGGGTCGCTTCCGAGCACCACGCCGAGATCGCCGAGGAGCTGCTCCAGCACGCCTGCGACGCCGCCGAGGCGCAGCGCATCGACACCAGCGATCTCCACGCCGTCGAGGCTTGGCTCGCCGGCGACCGGGAGTGGTCCGAGCTGGCGCGAGAGCTGGCACGCAGCGCGTCGTCGCACCGACAGAATCGCGCCGAGCGCCTGGTTCGAGCGGGCGGTCCAGCCACAGGTCTGCTCGGCGACGTCGTTCAGGCAGCTCGCTCACTGCGCTCCTCGCCCGGCTTCACGATCGTGGCGATCCTCCTCCTGGCCCTCGGAATCGGGCTGGTGGCCACGGTCTTCAGCGTGGTCGATCGCGTGCTGCTCGCGCCGCTGCCGGTCGAGGACGAAGATCGGCTGGTCCGCCTCTTCTCGCGGGCAGAGGACAGCTTCTTCGGACACTCGCCGCTCTCCCTCCCGGAGCTCGACGACATCGAGGCCCAGGCGCAGACCCTGACCGGCGTCGCCGGGTTCGCTCTGACCTTCACCGCCCTCGAGACCGCCGACCGCAGCGAGCTGGTGCTCGCCAACATGGTCACCGGCGACTTCTTCGACCTGCTCGGCGTCAGGCCCGCCGCCGGCCGCCTCCTGAAGCCCGGGGACGACCGTCGCGGCGACCCCCAGTCGGTGGTGGTGTTGGGTCACGAGTCGTGGGTCCAGCGATTTGGCGCCGACCCGGGCATCGTCGGACGCGAGCTGCGGATCAACGGGCAGCCGTTGGTGGTGGTCGGAGTCGCGGCCAGAGGCTTCCGCGGCCTCTTGCGCGGAGTCGAGCCGACCCTCTACCTGCCGGTCGGAACCGCGCTGCGGCTCGGTGCCGAGCCGTCGACCAACGCGGGCGGACTGGAGCCAGGGGTCGACCTGCGCGACCAGCGCACGCGGCGCTGGCTCTGGGGCGTCGCGCGACGCCTCGAGAGCGCTGGTGTGGACGAGTCGCGGGCCGAGATCGAAGCCATCGGCCGCGCCTTCGCGGCGGCCTACCCGGAGGACGAGACGGAGCGCGGCATCGCGGCCCTGCCGTTGCGCGAGGTCAAGGTGATGCCGGGCGTCGACGGCGGCATCCGCACGATCTCCTGGGTGCTGTTCGGCGTCGTCGTTCTGGTGCTGCTGATCGCGTGCGCCAACCTCGCAAACCTGCTGCTGGCCCGCGCCGTGCGTCGCCGTCAGGAGATGGCGACGCGTTTGTCGCTGGGCGCGGGGCGCTGGCAGATCGCCCGCCTGCTCCTCGTCGAGAGCCTGCTGCTCGCGACCCTCGGGGGCCTCGCGGGACTCGCTCTGGCCTCCGCTGCGACCGCGACGCTCAACCGCATCCGCCTGCCGATCGTGGTACCGATCGAGCTCCACCTTGCGATCGACCAACGGGTCGTCGTGTTCACCTTCGCGGTCGCCGCGCTCACGACGCTGATCTTCGGGTTGGCTCCGGTACTGGAGTCCTGGCGCACGGACCTCGCGACCGCGCTGCGGCGAGACACCGCTCGCGGCGGCAGCCGGCGACGGCGACTCCAGGGTGCTCTGGTGGTAGCGCAGGTAACGCTGTCGTTGCTCCTGCTGGTCGCGGCCGGCCTGTCCCTGCGCAGCGTGCTCAACGCCCAGCGCATCGATCCGGGGTTCGAGATCGAGGGCGCGGTGGCAGCCACCCTCATGCTCGAGCTACAGGGCTACGACGAGGGACGGAGCGCGGAATTCTATCGCCGGCTGCGCGAGGACCTCGCCGCCATCCCCGGTGTCGTCGGGGTCACGCTCCCCAGCCACCTCCCCCTGACCCTGTGGACCGACACCTGGCGCCTGGTGCCCAAAGAGCAAGAGCACCTCCCGGTGAGCGAGTGGCCCTCGGTGGACATCGCCAGGGTCGACGCCGACTACTTCGAGACCATGGGCGTGACCCTGGTGAGTGGCAGGACGTTCTCGGCGGCCGAGATCGCTGACAATCGCCGCATTGCCATCATCAACGAGACTCTCGCTGGTCGCTTCTGGCCGGGCGAGGATGCGGTGGGCCGGCTCATTGGATCGGCTCCCGGCGACGAGCCGCTCTTGGTAGTCGGCGTGGCTCGCAACGGTCGCTACCGCACCCTGGGCGAGGACCCGCGTCCGTTCGCCTACATGCCCATTCCCGACGATTGGTCGAGCCGGACGGTCGTGGCTCGCTTCGAGCGCCCCGACCTCGCCTCGCCTGCAGCGGTGGCTGGCGTCCTCCGTGGCATCGATCGCCACCTCGCGATCTCGAACCTCGCGATGCTGCGGGACGTGATCGGACCCTCGCTGATCCTGCCGCGTGCCGGAGCTCTGGTGTTCGGAGCGATCGGATCGATCGGGCTGTTGCTGGCCGCGGTGGGCCTCTACGGCCTGCTGGCCTATGCAGTGAGCCAGCGCACCCACGAGATCGGCCTGCGGCTGGCTCTGGGTGCCCGCCGAGCCGACGTGCTACGGATGGTGCTGCGCGACGGCCTTCGCCTTGCGCTTGCCGGCGCCGCCCTCGGGCTCGGTGCAGCGGTGGCGACCACGCGCGCGCTCCGATCCCTGCTGTACGGCATCAGCCCAACCGACGGCTGGACCTTCGGCGTCGTCGTGATCCTGCTCCTGGCGGTCGCTGCTCTAGCCAGCGTCCTCCCGGCGCGCAGGGCGATGCGCATCGATCCGACGCGCGCGATGCGCCACGACTGACGCCCACGGCCAGCTCCTGCGGCACCCGTGGCGCCGACCAAGTCGCAGGCCCACCCTCAGGTCGGTCGGTTGCGACCCGTGATCACGAAGTGCGCCCGGCGGTTCCGCGCCCAGCAGCTCTCGACGCTCTCGCTGCAGTCCGGGCGCTCCTTGCCATAGCTCAGCCGGCGCAGGCGATCGGCCCCGACCCCCAGCGACTGCACGTGGCCGAGCGCCGACTGCGCGCGCCGCTCGCCCAGGGCCAGGTTGTATTCGGTGGTGCCGCGCTCGTCGCAATGCCCTTCGATCGTGACCACGAATTCGGGCCGCTCCGAGAGAAACCGCGCGTTGGCCGCGAGTCGCTCGCGGGCGGCCGCCGACAATCCAGCATCGTCGTACTCGAAGTAGACGTCGCCCAGCAGCCCAGTGCGCCGCACATGCTCGTTGATCGCGTCGAGATCGCGGCTCCAGATGTCCTGTACGTCCCCGCCACCGCCGTTGGCCGAGGGTGGCGTGGTGGAGGCGGTCGTGCGCGGGGCTGTCGTCACGCCGGGACCGGGGGTGGCAGGGGCGTCGCCGCCCTTGCTGCGACAGGCCGCGAACGAGAACAACAAGATCGCCAGGACCAGGGCTGACCGGTTCGAGCAGATTCGCGACGGCATGGGACCTCCTCCGGGGGGAGCGGGAGCGCCGGCGCGGGTGCGCTACGAGCGCTGGCCCACAGACCAAGCGAGGAACGAGCACGGCGCTCCCGCGGCTGAGGAGTGTAGGTGGCTTGGTCGGTCGGCGCCATTAGCCGACAGATACAAAATCACTATTCCTTTCGATAGCAGCGAACACGACCATTGCCGGTGTAAGGTCGAGCGTCCCAGTCTTCGGGCACGTCGTACCGCACCCACGTGATCGAGCCACTGCCGCCCCAGAGTCGCGCCGAACGCCTGATCGCTGCCGGGCGTGTCGTGCTCGCCGCCTCGTCGTTGTTCGCGGTCTGGCTCGAGCCGTCCGAGCCGGCGCGACACGCTGGCGTGGCCTACAGCTTGCTGGTCGCCTACCTGGCCTATGCCATCACGGTGGCGGTGTTCTCCTGGCAGCCCGAACCGCCCGGCGAGCGCACGCGTTTGTTGACGCACGTGTTCGACCTCGTGTTCTTCTCGCTCTTCGGCTACTTCACGACTGGGCCAGCGAGCCCCTTCACCATCTACTTCGTCTTCTCGCTGGTGTGCGCCACCGTGCGCTGGCAGTGGCGCGGCACACTGTGGACCGCCATCGCAGCGATCGTGGCGTTCGTCGGCGTAGGGCTGTATCGGGGCGAGGTGCTCCAAGACCCGAGCTTCCCCCTGGACTCCGTCATCATCCGCGGTGTCTACCTCGGCGTGGTGGCGACGCTACTCGGCTACCTGGGCTTCCACGAGCACGCCGCCCGCAAGGAGATGTCCCTGCTCGCGGGCTGGCGGCAGCGCCTTCCGGAGGACCTCCGGACGCTGGTGCGCGCCGATCTCGCCTATGCCTGCCAGATCCTCGAGTGTCCCTCGGCGCTGCTCGCGTGGGTGGAAGCCGAAGAGCCCTGGCTGCACTTGGCCTCCTGGGACGGCGAGGACCTGAAGCTCGCGCGCCAGCCACCGGGCGACGACGACCCGCTGGTGGCCAGGGAGCTCGTCGGCGACAGCTTCTTCTGCCTCGACCTTCGTCCCGGCGACGGTTCCCTACCCCCGGTCTGGCGCAAGAGCGCGGCCGGGCTAGAGCGCTGGCGGGGCGAGCCATTCGCCGGCGACGTGGTTGCGAACCCAGGACGGACGGTCCTGTCGTGCCCGATCGACGCCGAGAACACCACGGGACGCGCCTTCTTCTTCGGGCGGCGCGAGATCACCATGGACGAGCTGATCCTCGGCGAGGTGGTGGTCGGGGTGCTCGGGGTCCGCCTCGAGCACTTCCACTTCACGCAGGCGTTGGCGCTCTCCGCCGCGGACCAGGAGCGCGTGCGGCTGGCGCGCGACCTCCACGACGGCGTGCTGCAGTCGCTCACCGGCATCGCGTTGCAGCTCGCGGCGGCCCGGCGCCGACTGGACGAGAACCCCGATGCCGCAGCACGTTCCCTCGAGGACGTTCGCGAGCTGATCGCCCTGGAGCAGCGCGACCTGCGCTTCTTCATCGAAGAGATGAGACCCAAGCCCGGTGCCGCGGGAGCCAGCGCCAAGGAGCTGCCGGCCCGCCTCGAGGAGCTCGAGGCACGTATCGAACGAGAGTGGAACCTCGCGGTCGATCTCGAGCTCGCCGACCTGGGCGGGGCGGTGCCGGAATCACTCGGGCGGCACGTCTACCTCCTGATCCGCGAAGCCATGGTCAACGCGGTCCGCCACGGGCAGGCAACCCGCGTCCGGGTGACGCTGGCTCGCCAGGACGGCGACCTGCGCCTCACCGTCATCGACAACGGTCGCGGCCTGCCCACCCACGGTCGCTTCTCGCTCCGACGCCTCGAGGAGCTCAACACCGGGCCGCGCAACATTCGAGAGCGGGTCAGCTCCCTGCGCGGCTCGCTCGATCTCGAGTCTTCCGAGCAGGGCGTGCGCCTGGACATGACCCTGCCGACCGATCCGCTGCGAGGTGCCGCGTGACGCCGATCCGAGTGGTGCTCTCCGACGATCATCCGATCGTGCTGGACGGGCTCGAGCAGCTCTTCGCGGTCGAGAACGACTTCCAGGTGCTCGCCCGCTGCCGCAATGGCGAGGAAACGCTCGAGGCGGTCCGTCGCCTGAGTCCGGACGTGCTGGTGCTGGACATTCGCATGCCCGGGGTCGACGGTCTGAGCGTCCTGCAGGAGCTCGAGGTAGCGGGGCTGCCGACGCGCGTCGTCCTGCTCACCGCAGCGGTCGGCGACGAGCAGCTGGTCGAGGCGATCCGACTGGGCGCGCGCGGTGTCGTGCTCAAGGAGACAGCACCGCAGCTGCTGGTGGAAGCGGTGCGCGAGGTGCACGGCGGCGGCGAGTGGCTCGAGAAGGGCCTGGTGGGCCGCGCCCTGCGCCGACTGATGGACCGCGAGAGCGGCCTCCGCGAGGCGATCCAGACCCTGACGACCCGCGAGCTCGAGATCGCGCGCCTGGTGGCCGAAGGCCTCCGGAACCGGGCGATCGGCGAGCGTCTCTTCATCACCGAGGGCACGGTGAAGATCCACCTCCACCGCATCTACGAGAAGCTCGGCGTCGACGGCCGGCTCGAGCTGGCGCTCTACGCTCGCGAGAAGGGCTTGGTCTGAGCTGGCATGGCCGCTGATGCGGCCCGCGCCAGCGCGGCGCGCGCATCCTCGAACAGCGTGTAGAAAACCGGCACCACGAGCAAGGTCAGGAGGGTGGCGGCGGCCATGCCGCCGATCAAGGTCAGTCCGAAGCTGCGGTACGACAACCCCATCTGCATCGGCTCGGAGATCGTGAGCGGGATCATCCCGCACATCGTGGTGAGCGCGGTCATCACGATGGGCCGGAACCGTCGTTCGGTGGCGAGCAGCAGCGCCTCGGTCCGTTCGTGGCCGCGATCGCGCAGGCGCCGCACGTAGTCGATCAGCACGATGCCGTTGTTCACCACCACCCCGATCAGTAGCACCACACCCACCAGCCCCAGGAAGTCCAGGTCGCGACCAGCGGCGAGATGGATCCAGGTGACGCCGAGGTTGGCCATCGGGATGGTGATCACGATCGAGAGCGGGAGCACGAAGCTCTCGAACAAGAACCCCATCAGCATGTAGACGAAGATCACCGAGAGCAGCGCCGCGAAACGGAGGTTGCGAGCCTCCTCGGACTCCCCGCCGCGCGGCGACCGCGGCGCGAAGCTCATGCCCTCGGGCAGGTCGAAGCGCCCAGCGGTCGCCCAGATCGCCGCCCTCGCCTCCTCTTCCTGGCCGTCCTCCAGCTCGAGCACGATGCGCCGGGCCGTCTGCTTGTCGCGGCGGTAGATGGCCGGGGCGGCCGCAACCTGCCTCGCCTCCACGAGCGTGGAGAGCGCCACTGGATCGCCACCCTCCGTCGGCACCTGGAAGCTGCCCAGCTCGACGAGGCTCTGCCGATCGGACTCCTGGTAGCGCACGCGCACAGGGATGTCGCGGCCGCCGAGATAGACCCGCGGCAAGGGCTGCCCGCGCAGCGCATAGCCGACGATGCCGGCCAGGAGCTGCGGGTCGACTCCCTGACGCTGCGCGCGCCGTCGATCGATGTGCAGGGCCAGCTCGTTGGGCGCACGCTCGGTGGCGCGCTTGATGCCGAGCACGCCGTCCACCGCCGCGAGTCGCTCCTCTAGTTGATTGGCGGTTCGATCGAGCGTGCCGGCGTCCTCGCCGAAGAGGGTCACGGTCTCGGTGGCGACCTCGTCCTTCTCCTGCTCCGAGGCCGTGCCGGTGTGGAAGCGGATTCCAGGGCGCTCCGGCAAAGCCTCCAGGATGCGAGCCATGATCTCGCGCGGCCGTGGCCCGCCCTTGCGGCCCGTGGCCAGCGCGCCCTGGATCTGACCCCAGTTGCGTTGGTGCCACATCACGTAGTACTCGAGCCCCAGCTCCTCGCGAAGCTTCTCGATCTCGACTTCGGCGGCGCGGAACCACGCCTCGGTCTCCGGGAACACCGTGTCGTCCGGCATCTCCACCTGGACCTGGAACATCGCCAGGTCGTCCTGGGAGATCGGCACGACCTTGAAGCGGCCCTGTGCGACGACGCTGGTGAGCGCGAAAAGGCAAACGAGCACGAGCACCAGGTCGAGGCGCCGGCGCAGGAAGTAGGAGAGGGCCGCGCCATAGCCACGCGCCAGGGCGCCGAAGGTAGCGGCGTAGGCCGCCTCGAGCGCTATTTCCACACGCCCGTGCGCCCGTGCCCAAGCGCTGGTCCTCTGGCTCTGCTTGCGCTGCGGCAGGGTCAGGTAGACCGCCAGGGGCACCACGATCAGCGCCATGAACAGCGACGCGAGCAGGGAGACCGTGATCGGGATCGCGAGGCGCAGCAGGAAGAACTGGCCCTGCCCCTCGACCAGCGCCGCAGGCAGGAACACCACCACCGTGGTCAGCGTCGCGGTGGTCACCGCCAAGGCGATCTCGCCGGTGCCGCGCAAGACCGCATCCCGCCGGCTGGCCCCCTCTTCGCGGTGAATGCGGTGGATGTTCTCGGCGACCACCACCGAGTTGTCGACCAGCATCCCCACGGAGATCATGAGCCCCAGCAGGGACAGCACGTTGAGCGTCTCGCCGGCGAGGTAGAGCACCACCAGCGCCGTCACCAAGGAGAGCGGGATCGACAGCGCGATGATCAACCCCATACGGAAGCGGCGCAGGAAGAACACCAGCACCACCATCGCCAACGACGCACCGACCACTCCGCTCGACACCAGGGTCTCGAGCGAGCCCTGGATCATCGTGCCCTGATCCATGATGGTCGCGACCTCGATGGCGCGCAGCCGCGGGTTCTGCGCCATGCGCTCGACCTCTTCGGCGATATTGCGCGCGACCGCCATGGTGTTCGCCTCTCCCTCCTTCATCACGGCGAGAGCGAAGGCCGGGCGGCTGTTCACCCGTACCCGGAAGTCGTGATCGGGTTGGTCGTAGACCACGGTGGCGATGTCGCCGAGCCGCACCGAGGGCGTGACCGGCACCGAGGCGACATCGGCCGGCGTGCGGTAGCGCGCCATCGAGCGCAACAGCAGCTTGCGGCCGCCGGCACGCACGCTGCCGCTGGCGAGGCTGAAGTTGTCGCGACCGAGTCGCTGCGCGAGCTCGTAGATGTCGAGCCCCGCAGCGGCGAGCCGCTCGCGGTCGAGCTCGATCAGGATCTCCTTCTCGACCAGTCCCTGGGCATCGACGCGCGCCACGCCCTCGATGCGCTCGAGCGGCAGACGGACTTCCCTCTCGATCAGGTCGTAGACGTCGGTGGTGCCCTCCTCGACGATCAGACCCACCATGGCCACCGGGAACAAGGCGTCGTCGTCCTTGTAGATGAAGACCTGCTCCAGGTCGTCGGGCATCACCACCCGGGCGCGCTCGACCCGATCGCGCACCTCGCGGTACGCGACACCCATGTCGGTGCCCTGTTTGAAGCTGAGGTACACCTGGCCGTAGCCGGTGCGCGCAACCGAGAAGACCTCGGACAGGCCCCCCACCGTCGAGAGCTCCTCCTCGAGCGGCGTCACGACCTTGTCGAGGACCTCCTGCGGCGGAGCGTCCTGCCACGGCGCCGCGACGCGCAAGAACGGCGAGCTGAATCCGGTCGGGATCAGCTCGAGAGGAATCTGGAGCGTGGCCACCGTGCCCAGCACCAGCAGCGCCAGCAGCGCCACCAGCACGGTCACGCGCCGGTCGAGCGAGAAGCGCGGGAGGAGGGAAGAGAGGTCGGGCATAGCGGCGTCGATCGCGTCAAGCTCCCTCGACGACTGCCTGGCTGCTGCGAGGAGACGGCTCGCTACTCTCCCTCACCACCGTCCCTCTGCCCAGCAACCGCTCCGAGAGTCCGTCGACCAGCGCATAGACGACGGGAATCACGAGCAGGGTCAGAGCCGTAGAGCTGAGCAGGCCGCCGATGACCGCCAGCGACATCGGGGTGCGAATCTCGGCTCCTTCGCCGAGACCGAGCGCCATCGGCAGCAGGCCGAGCACCGTCGTCGCAGTCGTCATCAAGATCGGCCGCAGCCGAACCCGGCCCGCGGCGACGATCGCCTCGGTGCGCTCCATGCCTCGCCCGCGCAAGGTGTTGATGTAGTCCACCAGCACGATCGCGTTGTTGACCACGATGCCGGCCAGCAATATCAGACCGAGGAACACCACGATCGACAGGTTGACCTCGAACACGGAGAGCGTGAGCAGCGCGCCCACGGCCGCGAGCGGGATGGTCAGCATGATGACCAGCGGATGCACCAACGACTCGAACTGCGCGGCCATGATCACGTAGACCAGGAACACCGCCAGGCCCAGCGCCAGCCAAAGGCTGGCGCGGCTCCGCTGCCACTCTTCGTTCTGCCCGGCGATGCGGTAGCTCAGGTCGGAAGGCCAGTCGAGCTCCGTCGCCAGCGCCGACTCGATGGCCTCGACGGCGCCGCCGAGCGAGGCGCTGCCGAGGTTCGCCCGCAGTAGCGCGACCCGTCGGGCGTCGACGCGCCGGACCTCCGAGGGCCCCTCGCCGAGCTCGACCTGGGCCACGGAGCCGAGCCGGATCGGCCTGGGAGCCCCCGGATTGACCACCAAGCCAGCGAGGTCCTCGGCGTCGCGCCGGTCGTCCTCCGCGAGTCGCACGATGATCGGTACGCGACGGTCCTCGAGGTTGTAGAGCGTCGCCTCGAAGCCCTGGACCTGGTTGCGCACCCGCTGCGCCACTTCGCCCAGCTCCAAGCCGTAACGCATCAAGAGCTCGCGGTCGTACACCACCTGCACCTCGGGCGCTCCCCCGCGCATGGTCGCCTCGACGTCGGCGAGCTCCGGCAACCCCCGAAGCAGATCCTCCGCGGCTGCCGATTGTCGGCGCAGGCGCTCGAGGTCGTCGCCAACGATCTCCACCTCGATCGGGGTCTTGAAGCTGAACAGCACCGGGCGGGTGATGCGGGCCCCGGCACCGGGAACGGCCTCGAACAGCCGCCGCAATCGCGCGATCTCGGCCTGCTCGACCGCTGGCGCGGGATCGTCGAGCACGACCTTGAAGCGCGCCGTGTGCTCGCCCTCGTCGGACCGCGTGGTGTTCTGGACGTCGAATCCATAGGTCACCAGCAGGCGAGCGATCCGGCCACGATCCGCGAGGATCGCGCGTTCTACCGGCTCGAGCGACCGCACCGTCTCGTCGAGCGGCGTGCCGACCGGGAGCGCCACGTCGACGGTGAACTCGCCCTGGTGGACCTCGGGCAGCAGCTCTGCGTCGAGCCGTCCGAGTGCCCAGACCGACGTCGCCACGACGACCGCCACCACGACGAGCAATGGCAGCGGCCGCGCCAGCGAGGATCGCAGCACCGGCTGGTACCAGCGGTCGAGGGCCGCAAGGAACGCGCCCGCCAATCGCAACGGTCCGCGCGTCAGGAGCTCGAAGCCCCTCTTGGCCAGAGGACCCAGCACGCGACCCGCGAGGAGCGCTCCGCCGATCACCAGCAGCGCGACAAGCCTGCCGACGCCTTCGAACACGGAACCTACGACGAAGCGCAGCGCGAGACCCACGACTCCAAGGGCTGCTACGAGCCACCGCCACCACCCGCCTCGTGCCCACTCCCGCAGCCGACCAAAATCGTCGCGCAACAGCCGCAGCGCGGCGAATCGTGGCGCGCCGGAAGGAGTCGCGCGCTGGGACCGGCGCCAGCCGCCTCGGCTCGCCAGCATCGGCACCAGGCCGAGCGCCACGACCAGCGAAGCGAGCAGCGAGAGCACGACCGCCAGTGCCAGGTCACCGAACGCCTCCCCCGCCACACCCTCCAGGAAGACCATCGGCAGGAACACCGCGATCGAGGTCAGGATCGAGGCCACCACGGCGGACCGCACCTCCGAGGTGCCGCGTACCGCGGCTGTGATCAGGTCGTCGCCCTCTTCGCGGCACCGGAAGATCGACTCCAAGACCACGATCGAGGAGTCGACCAGCATCCCGATGCCGAGCGCCAGGCCCCCGAGCGACATCACGTTGAGCGACACGCCCAACAGGTCCATCGGCGCGAACGTCACGAGCAGGGAGATCGGGATCGAGACGGCGACGATCAGCGTCGACGGCAGGTTGCGGAGGAACAGGAAGAGCACGACCACGGCCAGGGCGCCGCCGAGCAGCGCCGCGCCCTTCACGTCGGCGATGCTCGCCTCGATGAACTCAGAGCGATCGGCCACGACGGTGAGCGCAACACCCTCGTTCCGGTAGAGCTCCTGCGCCAGCGGCGCCGCGGCGCTGGTAGCCCGGACGCCGCCTCTGGCGCCGCCGCGGGGACCAGGCTCGGACGTCGCCGGAGCTCCAGCTCGCGCGCGCTCGCGCTCGGCCTCGAGGTCCAGCTCTCCCACGCGCAGTCGCACCGCGTCCGCGAGCGCCACCATATTCGCGTCGGCTTCCTTGTACACGTCGAGCTGAACGCTCTCGCCGCCGTCGGTGCGGGTGCTGATCTCCCGCTCGCGGTTCGCCCGCAGCACCTGGCCGAGGTCGCGCACGCGAACCTCGCGCCCCTCGACAGAGGTGACCACCGTGTCGGCGATCTCCTCGAGGTCGCGATACTCGTTGAGCGTGCGCACCAGATACTCGGTGCGCCCCTCCTCCAAGGTCCCGCCAGCGACGTTGATGTTCTCCTGTCGCAGCCGATCGATGACGCTCTGCTCCGACAAACCGGTACGGCGCAGTTGTGCCGCATCGAGGCGCACGTGGATCTCCTCCTCGAGCCCACCACGCACGCGGACCGCGGCGACACCGGGTATCGGCTCCAGAGCGCGCTTGACCTGCTGCTCTGCGATCCGCCGCAACCGCCGAAGTCCCTCGTCACCTGCGAAGCGCTCACCGTCGCCGGCTAGCCCGAGCTCGAGCACGGGATCGAGGCTCGGGTCGAACCGCAGCACCAGGGGGCGCTCTGCCTGAGCTGGAAGGAAGACTAGGTCGAGCTTCTCCAGCGTGTCCTGGAGCGCATCGGACATCTCGGTGTCCCACGACAGCTCGAGCACCACGTCGGAAACCCCTGCGCGGGAGACGCTGCTCATCCGCCGCAGCCCTGACACCACTCCCACCGCCTCCTCGATGCGTCGCGAGACGTCGTTCTCGACCTCCTCGGGCGCCGCCCCCGGGTACTCGGTGCGCACGGTCAGCGTCGGGTAGCTGAGCTCCGGCATCAATGCGATCGGCAGGCGCTCGTACGACAAGGCTCCGAAGACCAGCGCCGATACGAACACCATCGACACCGCCACCGGACGAGTCGTGACGAAGCTGCGGCGGGGCGCCGAGGCCGCTCCGGGCGCGGTCTTGGGCGCGTCGGTCATGGGACGGCTCGCGGGTGCAGGCGGGGAAAGGCGTTACTGCCCGAGCGAGGGGCCGCCGAGAGTTGCCAGCACCGCGTCGGGGTCGAGCAGTCGCACCGCCGCACCAGGACGAAGCCCGGCCTGGCCCGCGACCACCACCAGGTCGCCTGCCGCGAGGCCTTCCCCCTCGACCCTCACGAAGTCTCGATCCTCCAACGAGGAGCGAAGCAGCAGGCGTTCGACCCGCGGCTCGGCTCCGGCAGCGTCCACCACTCGGAAGACGAAGACCTGATCCTGGTCATGGACCAGAGCGCGCTTGGGCACGAGAAGAGCGTCCAGGTCCACGCCAGCCACCAGCTCGACCTCGAGGAACATCCCCGGCACGAGCGAGCGGTGCTCCGGGACCTCGACCGTTACTTTGACCGTGCCGCTCTTGGCGTCGACGATCGGTGCGATGCGCTGGATCCGAGCCGCGCGCGGCTGATCGCCCAGAGCCGCCGAGATGATGCGGGCCTCCTGTCCGGGACGCAGGCGCGCCAGCTCACGCTCGGGCACGAACACGCGCGCCACCAGGGAGCCCAGATCGACCACGTCGAACAGCTTCTGGCCGCGCTGCACCGTGTCGCCGACGTTGACCAGACGCTCGCTGACCACACCGCCGATCGGCGCTCTCACGGTCGCGTAGCCCAGCTCGCGCTCGGCGTCGTTGCGCTGCAGCTCGAGCTGCTCGAGATCGTAGGTCGCCTGCAGGAACGCCTGCTCGCTGATCATCTCCTGCTCGAACAGCTTGCGCTGCCGGGCGTGCTCGCGACGCGCCCGCTCGAGCTGGCTCTCGATCTTGGCGAGGCTGTTGCGCTGCTCGTCGTCCTGCAACCGCACCAGGACTTGCCCTTCCGCGACCCGGTCTCCTTCTTCGACCAGCAGCTCGACCGCCCGTCGCGCGGCTTCCGAGTAGACCTCGACCTGGCGGTCGGCCTCGAGATTGGTCGAATAGCGGAGCACCGACTCGATGCGGCCTCGCGCCAGCGGCAGCGCCGCCACCGGTGCCGCCGCGGCCGCGCCGGCCTTGTCGGCCGTCTCCGACGCCGCCGCGTCACCTTCCGCTCGCTGACCTCCGGGCCGATCGGCTGCCTCGCTGTTGGTGGGAGCGCATCCCGCCGAGAGCACCGCCAGTGTCGCAAACACGAGTGCCAGCGCTGCGTGGACCACGCGAGGTGGCGGGCCAAGTACCATCCACATGGATTTCATGATGCTCTCTCTCCCTCCTCCGATGCACCGCCGAGCCTCCTGCCGAGCGCTCTCGCAACTCCAACGACATTACGTTCGCCGGGGTTTCGTATTTCCTCCACATCCGATCCCCTTGGGCTCGGACGAAAGAGGCAGACACCCTCCTGTCGGCGGGACGATGGGCGGGCCACGAGCCGGCTGCAACGTCATATTCCATAATATGGAATCCGATTCGTTCGTGTCGCGAAGATTCCTTCCAACTTTCCCGGCTCTCGCCGGTAGTTCGGCCAAGACACGCCTCGAGGACGAGTCACCTCGCAAGGGGTGGCGACACGACCGGAGACGAGACATCCGATGGCGGACTCCAGGGACCCCGAAGCGCAGGCATGGGAAGAGTGGGATCGCGCCGCGGATGTGCACCTGGACTCGCCCTTCGGTTCGATTCCGAGCGGGTCGCCGGACGAGGAGCGCGCACGCCAGTGCACCCGCCAGGTCGCGGCGTCGCTGGCGGAGCTCGACGTACCCCCGCCGCCCGAGGGCCTGGTCGAGCGCATCGTGGCGGCGTTGCCGAGCTTCGAACGCCGCGGCGTGAGCGACGCAGAAGCCCATGAGCCAGACGCGCCCGTCCGACTCGCACCGTCGGCGGGCACCCGCATCGTCCAGAGGCGCCTGCCCCGCAGCGCCCGCGGGGACCGCGATCCAGCCAGCCCGAGGCTTCGTCTCGGGGTGAGACCACGAGGAACCGGGTCCACAAGACCCATTCGAGAGACCCCGGAGAGGGAAGGAAACACGACCATGACCCAACCTGCACGCCGATCCAATCGCAGAGTCGTCCTCATCGCCGCGCTGGGTGTCGCCGCCATCGGACTGGCGCTGGCGCTCACCGTGAACCGTGAGGCCCCCACCCCCGAGGAGACCGCCGGAGCCATCGGCGGCGTCGAGCGCGCCGAGCGTTATCGCGGCGAGACCCTCGCCGAGACAGATATCACGCTGGACGCGCCCGAGGTCCAGGAGATCGTCCAGAGCGACGAGTTCCAGGAGATCCTCTCCAACCCCGAGCTGCGCGAGGCCTTCGCCAGTGACGCCATGCGGGCCGTGCTCGCCAACGACCAGCTGCGAGCGGTCTTCGCCAACGACTTCCTGCGCAACGCGCTCGCCAACGACCGTCTCAGGAACGTGCTCGCCAACGATCAGCTGCGGGCGGCGCTGGCCGCCGTCCTCGGCAGCGACCAGATCCGTGGCGGCTTCGGCTACGGCAACGCGGGGGACCAGTCCATCCACAACGACGCCATCCGGGCCGTCTTCGCCAACGACGCGCTCCGAGGGGTGCTCGCCAACGACCAGCAGCGGGCCGTCTTCGCCAGCGACAAGTGGCGGAACGTGATCGCGGCCGACGAGCTGCGCGCGGTCCTCGCCAACGATTCGCTGCGAGCCGCGCTGGCGAGCGACGCCGTGCGCGCGGTGTTTGCCAACGACCAACTGCGAGCGGTCTTCGCCAGCGACGCACTGCGCGGCGTGTTCGCCAACGACCAGGCGCGCGCCGCTCTCGCCAACGACTCGCTGCGGGCGGTCTTCGCCAACGACCATCTCCGCAACGCCCTGGCCAGCGACGCGTTCCGCAACGTCCTGGCCAATGACCGGGTCCGCAACATCATGGCCAACGATCGCCTACGCAACGTCTTCGCCAGCGACGCCATGCGCAATGCGATCGCCAACGACTCCCTGCGGGCGGCGCGCGGCTACTGAGCCGAACGAATCGCGGGACCAGGTCGCACTCGTGTCGGGCGAGGAGCCCGATCCATGCCGGCCCGGGGTCATCCGAGACCCCGGCCGGCTTTCTCTTTGGGAGGAAACAGGTGGAGGCGACGAACGAGTCGTTGGCCGACGGACTTCCGCGCCGCGCCGCAGGCGTGACCCGCGGCGCACGCAGCATCGCGGGGTGGGTGTTGCCCTTGCTCGTCGGCCTCGGCGCGCCGAGCCTGGTCAGCGCACAGATCCTCCAGCAGGTGCGCACGGAGAACGTGCAGGTGGTCTACCCGGGGCCGGCGTTCGCCTACCTGCTGCCGCACGTCGCAGCGTCGGCCGAGAACGCGCTGCGCTTCCACCGCGAGCTCTACAACTACCGGCCGAGCGAGCCGGTGACGCTGTTCCTCGAGGACTTCAGCGATTTCGGGCACGGCGGCGCCAACACCGTGCCGGTGAATTTCGTCAACCTCGGAGTGGCGCCTTTCAACTACGTGTACGAGACGACACCGGCCATCGATCGGATGTACTGGATGGCCAACCACGAGATGGCGCACATCGTCCACATGGACCAGGGCGCCGACCGTGACCTGACCTTTCGTCGCCTGTTCGGAGGCAAGGTCGAGCCGGAGGCCGAGCAACCCCTCTCGATCTTCTACAACTACCTCACGACGCCCCGCTGGAACGCTCCGCGCTGGTACCACGAGGGCGCCGCGGTGTTCCTCGAGACCTGGATGGCCGGCGGACTGGGGCGGACGATCGGCGCCTACGACGAGATGGTGTTCCGCACCATGGTGCGGGACGACGCCCACTTCTACGACGTGGTGGGCCTGGAGTCGGAGGGCACCGCCGCCGACTTCCAGGTGGGCGTCAACTCGTACCTCTACGGCACGCGCTTCATCAGCTACCTCGCCCACCGCTACGGTCCCGAGAAGGTGATCCAGTGGACCGCGCGCCAGCCGGGCAGCCGGCCGCACTTCGCGGCCCAGTTCCGGCACGTCTACGGCCTGCCGCTGGCCGACACCTGGAGCGAGTGGATCGAGGCCGAGCGCGTCTGGCAGCGGTCCAACCTCGAGGCCATTCGCACCGAGCCGGTGGCCGAGCTGCGGCCGCTCACGGCGTCGGCGCTGGGCTCGGTCTCGCGCCCCTACCTCGATCGCGAGCGCAATCGCCTGTACGTGGCGGTCCGCACCCTCGGGCAGCTCGCCCACCTCGCAGCCCTCGACCTCGAAACCGGCGAGCTCGAGCGACTGCTTCCGCTTCAGGGCGCGGCGTTGTTCTACGTCACCTCGCTGGCCTTCGACGCCGAGGGCCAACGCCTGTTCTTCACCACGAAGAACTACGGCTGGCGCGACATCCACGAGCTCGACCTCGAGACCGGCACCGTGCGCACCCTGCTCCACGAGGCTCGCGTCGGCGACTTGGTGTTCGACCGCTCCGACCGCTCGCTGTGGGGCGTCAGGCACTTCAACGGCATCTCGACCGTGGTGCGCATCCCCGAGCCCTACACGAAGTGGGAGCAGATGCACTCCTGGCCCTACGGCCAGGACGTCTACGACCTCGACGTCTCCCCCGACGGCAAGTGGATGAGCGCGGCACTGGCCGAGGTCAGCGGTCGCCAGAGCCTGGTGCTGCTCGATCTGGAACGCCTGCGATCGGGCGAGCTCGCGCTCGAGACGCTCTACGACTTCGAGACCAGCTCTCCCGCGAACTTCGTCTTCACCCCCGACGGGTCGGCGCTGGTCGGGACCTCCTACTACTCGGGCGTCTCCAACATCTACCGCTACGAGCTCGAGCAGCGCGACATCTTCATCCTGACCAACGCCGAGACCGGCCTCTTCCGGCCGCTGCCGCTCGAGGGCGATCGGCTGCTCGCCTTCCACTACACCGGCCAAGGATTCGTGCCGGTCGAGACCACCGCCCGGCCGCTCGACCGCGTCGGCGCCATCCGCTTCCTGGGAACCGCCATCGCCAACGAGCACCCCCTGGTTCGCGAATGGCACGCCGGATCCCCGGCGGCGCTCGCGAGCGAGGAGCTCCGACACGCCGGCAGGCCCTACAGCACGGTCAGGAACCTGAAGCTCCGCACCTTCTACCCGATCGTCGAAGGCTACAAGGACAGCGTCGCCGCCGGCATGCGGTTCGACTTCTCCGATGGGCTCGACCTGACCAACCTCGCGCTCACGCTCTCCTACTCGCCCGACGAGGACCTCGAGAGCAGCGAGCGCCTCCACTTCGACGCGAAGCTTCGCCACTGGAACTGGGAGATCGGCGGCTGGTACAACGCCGCCGACTTCTACGACCTGTTCGGGCCCACCAAGACCAGCCGCCGCGGCTACTCCCTCGGCTTCGACTGGACCAAGGTGCTGCACTTCGACGACCCCGAGAAGCTGACCTTCAAGTCGTCCCTGCGCGGCTACGGCGACCTCGACTCGCTGCCCTCCTTCCAGAACGTCGAGGTGACCGAGCGCAAGCTGATCCAGGCGCGGGTAGCGCTCGAGCACGAGCTGCTGTGGAAGGCGCTGGGAGCGGTCGAGGCCGGCAAGGGCTCGCTGTGGGGGGTCGAAGCGCTGGTCAACGTCACAGAGTCGCAGACCAGCCCGAGCCTCTCTGGGCGGTACGACCTCGGCTTCCCCTTGGCCCTCGACCACTCCTCGGTGTGGCTTCGCACCGCCGCCGGTCATTCCTTCGGTGAGCGCGGCGACCCCTTCGCCCAGTTCTTCTTCGGCGGTTTCGGCAACAACTACGTCGACTACCGGAACGAGAAGCGCTACCGGAGCTGGCACAGCTTCCCCGGCCTCGAGCTCGACGAGGTCGGCGGCCGCAACTACGCGAAGGCGACCCTGGAGTGGAACCTTCCGCCGGTGCGCTTCCGGAGCGCGGGATCGCCGTCGTTCTACCTGAACTGGGCGCGGCCGGCCCTGTTCGCCAGCGGTCTCGCCACCGATCTCGACCGTTCGGAGCTCCGCCGGGAGCTACTCGCCATCGGGGCGCAGCTCGACTTCAAGCTGGTCCTCTTCTCCAACCTCAGCTCGATGCTGTCGATCGGCTGGGGCGTGGCGCTGGAGGACGGACGCGGGCCGTCCGACGAGATCATGCTCTCCCTGAAGATCCTCTGACCGCTGGAGCGTCGGCGGCTGCGCCGCGGCGCGAATCCATGACAGACTCTGGGGGCTTCGTCGGCATGGGGAAGAGGGGCACGGTCCGATTCGCGGTCGCCAGACGGAGCTGGGCCGGGGCACGCCTGCGAGTCCAGCGAAGGAGCGGGAGACGATGACGGAGACCCGGGCCTTCGGTCGCAGGATCGGTGCGCTGGAGGAGGTGTTCCAGTTCCTCGGCGCGTTCGGCGACCGCGAGGGATTCGACGAGCGGCTACAGTTCGCCATCCAGTTCGTAGCGGAAGAGCTGTTCACCAACATGGTGAAGTACAACACCGGGCAGGGCCGGGAGATCGAGATCCGCATCGCCCGCGCTGACGGCGAGGTTCGACTCGAGCTGGTCGATTTCGACGTCGACCCCTGGGATCCCACGACGGCGCCCGAGGTCGACATTCGGCGGCCGGCCGAAGATCGACGACCGGGGGGTCTCGGCATGCACCTGGTCAAATCCATGGTCGATCGTGTGACCTACGAGTACCGTGATCGCGCCATGTGCGTCACCGTCGCCAAGAGGCTGCCATCCGACGGCAGCTCGGCTGGCCCCCAGCAGGACCGGGCCTGAAGCATCCGCACCCGCCAGGAGCTGCCACCACGACTTTCGAGACGGCCCAGGAAACGATGTTCGAGATCGAGCGGCTGGACGACCACACCATCGCGTTGCGCGGACGCTTCGACGCGTCGCAGGAGCCGACGGCGCTCGAAGTGTTCGGCCAAATGGAGCGAGGGCTGACGGTCGACTTCGCCGAGCTCCGTTACGTCTCGAGCGCCGGGCTGGGGGTGCTGTTCGCCACCCAGAAACGACTCTCCGAAAACGGCCACACGATGCGTATCGTCAACGTCAGCCCGCACATCCGCGAGGTCTTCGCGCTCGCTGGATTCGATCGCATCTTCCAGATGGAGTGAGGTCGCCCGAGCAGTGCCGGTTGAAGAGCCTCGCCGCATCGACCGCACGCACAAGGAATGTCCCAACCGACGGACTCGGAGCTGGTGATCTCCACGCGGAGCGGCGACCTCGACGCCTACCGCGAGCTGGTGCGTCGTTACCATCGACAGCTCTACAGCGGCGCGTACCGCATCACCCTCCACGGCGCCGACGCCGGTGAAGCCACGCAGGCGGCGTTCGTCAAGGCGTTCGTGCACCTCGACCGCTTCGACACCGAGCGACCGTTCTTCTCGTGGATCTACCGGATCCTGGTTCGCGAGTCGCTCGACCTCTGCGCCTACCGGAGGCGCCTCCTTCAGTACGACAGCGCCAGCGACCCCCGCCGCGAGCTGCGGGACCCCGAGCGTGACCTGCAGGCTGCCGAAACCAGCGACGTGGTGCGCCGGGCCCTCGGCGGCTTGAGCCCCGAGCACCGGACCGTGATCGCACTGCGACACTACGACGGGCTGCCCTACCGCGAGATCGCCGACATGCTGGAGCTGGACGAGAAGACCGTCAAGTCGCGTTTGCACGAGGCGCGGCGGAAGCTCCGCGACGCGCTGACGGCCTCCGGCCTCGTCGACACTACGCAGCTTTCGACCCTCGGTCGCCGTGCTCCCGGATAGCTTCCTGTCCTCGGCGGCCGCGCTCGCGGTCAGCCTGGTGCCGGTGCTCTTCTTCCTGCTCGCGCTGGTGTTGCTCGACGGGTACCAGCTCGTGCGGCTGCGCACGGTCGGCGGGCTGCTGCTCCAGGGGGCCGCGTCGGCCCTGGCGGCGCTGGTGATCCACCGCGTCCTGCTGTCCTACGTCGCTCTGGACCCCAGCCAGCTCGCGCGCTACGTCGCGCCGCCGCTGGAAGAGCTGCTCAAGGGCCTGGCAGTGCTCGTGCTGGTTCGGCGTCACCGGGTCGGCTTCCTGGTCGACGCCTCGATCTGCGGCTTTGCGGTGGGCGCCGGCTTTGCGGCCGTAGAGAACCTCCAGTACTTCCTGGCCCTCGGCGATCCGCGACTGGCGATCTGGCTGGTTCGCGGCTTCGGCACCGCGGTGATGCACGGCGGCGCCACCGCGCTCTTCGCGCTCTGCCTGAAGTCCCTCGGCGACCGCCATCAGAGCGCCAGACTCTGGACCGCGCTGCCCGGGCTGCTGCTGGCGACCCTGTTCCACTCGGCCTACAACCACGCCTTCCTGTCTCCCGCGGTGTCGATGACCCTGTTGCTGGTCGTGCTCCCCCTCTCGTTCGCGTGGGTCTTCCGCGCCAGCGAACGCGCCACCAAGCGCTGGCTCGGCGTCGGCTTCGACACCGACACCGAGCTGCTCGAGGCGCTGCAGTCCGGCCGGGTCTCGGGGACCCGCGTCGGCAACTACCTCGCGGCGCTCAAGGGGCGCTTCGCGCCGGCGGTGCTGGTCGACATGGTGTGCCTCATCCGGCTGCACCTCGAGCTCTCGATCAAGGCCAAGGGGATGCTGCTCGCGCGCGAGCACGGCTTCGAGCTGCCGCCCGATCCGGCGGTCGAGGACCACTGGCGAGAGCTCGCCTTTCTCGAGCGCAGCGTCGGCCGCGCCGGTCTGTTGGCGATGCAGCCGATCTTCAACCTCAGCACGCGGGACCTCTGGCAGGTCTACTACCTCGGGCGCCGGTGAGCGCTCCCGTGGCCGCCTGGGTCACGCCCCTCACCGGCGGCGGATGTATCAGGCTCGGCTACCATCTCGCAGGCGGTTCGGCCAGCAGCGCCGATAATGCTCGCGCCCCGCGCGCAGATTCTGCCGCCGACCTCGAAGAGTGAGCGAGCTGACGGCAACCCACCACCCGATCGTGGAGCGAGTCGCGGACGACCGAGCAGCGGTCCGCCTCCGGGGCCCGTGGACCCTGCGCGCGATCGGACGCAATGGCCCGCGGCTGGAGCGGGAGCTTCGGCGCTGCGCGGAGGATGGCCCGGCGGTTTGGGACCTCAGCGAGGTCGAGAGCATCGACTCGGCAGGGGCCATCCTGGTTTGGCGAGCGTGGGGCCGCGAGCTGCCGCGCGACCTCGCGATACGCCCCGAGCACCGGACGCGCTTCGACCGCCTCGGCGAAGCACCGCCGTCGCGCCCCGCGCAACGCCAGGAAGGGAGCGTCTTCCTGCGGCCCGTGGAGCAGGCTGGTCGGCGCGCGCTCGACGTGCTGCACCACTCGCGTCAGCTCGCGACCCTCCTGGGGCAGATCGTGCTCGACCTGGCCAGTGTCGTCGCGCGGCCATCGCGGGCGCCCTGGCGCGAGCTCTCTGCGACCCTCTACCGCGCCGGAGCGCGGGCGCTCGGCATCACCGGACTGGTCGGCTTCCTGGTCGGCCTCATCCTCGCCTACCTGTCCGCGGGGCAGCTCCGGTCGTTCGGCGCGGAAGAGCTCATCGTCAACCTGGTGGGCATCGGCATCTTCCGCGAGCTCGGGCCGCTACTCGGCTGCATGCTCCTGGCTGGCCGCTCCGGCTCCGCGATGACCGCGGAGCTGGGCGCCATGCGACTGACCCAGGAGATCGACGCTCTCACAGTCTTGGGCATCTCGCCGACCTTGCGTCTGGTGCTCCCGAAGGTGCTTGCGCTCGCGGTCATCGCGCCACTCGTCACGCTGTGGACGAGCAGCATGGGCATGCTGGGTGGGATGCTGGTCGCCCGCTTCGAGCTCGGCATGACCACGCGCGAGTTCGCGAGCCGTCTCCGTGACGTGCTGCCGCTGGCGGACGTGCTCGTCGGCACCGGCAAGTCGGTCGCCTTCGGCGTCGCGATCGGCCTGGTCGCCTGCCACTACGGTCTGCGGGTCAAGCCCGACACCAAGAGCCTGGGCGACGAGACCACGGCATCGGTGGTCGTCGGACTGACCGCAGTGATCGCGCTCGACGCGATGTTCGCGGTTGCCCTACAAGGTGTCGGCAGCGGATGAGCGGTCCGGGACCAGCCATCGAGCTCGTCGAGGTCGGCACCCGGCTCGGCGGAAAGGTGATCCACGAGAGCATCGACCTCACCGTCCAGCGAGGCGAAGTGCTGGCGCTGGTCGGCGGCTCGGGCAGCGGCAAGACAACGCTACTGCGCGAGATCATCGGGCTGCAGCGCGCGACATCAGGCCGCATCACAGTGCTCGGCCAGGACCTCGCCGAAGCCAGCGCGAGCGACTGGGAAGAGCTGCGCCGCCGTTGGGGAGTCCTGTTCCAGGGCGGAGCCCTGTTCACCAACCTGACGGTGTTCGAGAACGTCGCGCTGCCGCTGCAGGAGCTGCGAGTCCTCGACGCCACGACCGTCGACGAGCTGGTGCTGCAGAAGATCGTAGCGGTCGGCCTCGCGCCCGAGGACTCGGGCAAGCTGCCCGCCGAGCTGTCAGGAGGCATGGTCAAGCGTGCCGGACTGGCACGGGCGCTGGCGCTCGAGCCCGAGCTGCTGTTGCTCGACGAGCCAACCTCCGGGCTCGACCCCGTGGCCTCGGACTCCTTCGTCCAGCTCGTCGACTCGCTGCGCCGCCAGCTCGACCTCACGGTGCTCCTGATCACACACGACCTCGACACCCTGGCCGACCTCTGCGATCGCGTGGCGGTGCTCGCAGACCGCACGCTGGTCGCAGTCGGGCCAGTCGCCGAGGTGGCGCAGGTCGATCATCCCTTCGTCCAGGAATTCTTTGGCGGTCGCCGGGGAGCCCGCGCGCTGGCGCCGCGCTGACTCCGGCACGTTCCATGCAAAGATCGGACGCGTATGGAAACTCGCGCACACGCCCTGATCGCCGGATCCTTCGTGCTCGGTCTGCTCGTGCTCGGAGCGGCCGTCGTGTACTGGCTGCGATCCGGCCAGGACTTCACCAGCGTCCCCTACGTGGTGGTGTCCGAGAGCTCTGTCTTCGGCCTGGCCGAGCACACCGCCGTCTCTTACCGAGGGGTGCCGGTCGGCACCGTGGAGCGGATTCGCCTCGACACCGCGGACTTCGATCGCGTGCTGATCGACATCGAGGTCGACGAGCGCGTCCCGCTCGGCGAGCGCAGCCACGGGCTGCTACGCCTCGAAGGGATTACCGGTTCGGTGCAGCTCGAGATCGCCGACGACGGCGATCGCGGACCCCGGCTGGAGACGAGCCGCAAGAGCCCGGCGAGGATCCCACTCCGCCAATCGTTCCTCGGCGCGCTCGAGACCACCGGCCAGAACCTCCTCACCCAGCTCGAGGGCCTGGTGACCGACCTCCGCGGCATCCTCAGCAATCCGCAGGAGTCGAGCCTCTCGACCCTGCTGGCGACCGCAGAGGAGGCGATGACCCGCCTGGTCGAGCTGCAGGAGGGCGTCCAGGAGGCGGTCGACCTGCTGCCGGACCTCGTCCGCCAGGGATCGCAGACGTTCGAGAACGTCGACGTGTTGATGGGCGAGGCCCAACGCATCATCACCGACGTGGGCCGGGACCTCGAGGGCATCGACGAGGTGCTCGTGGGAGTGCGCCGCGTCGGCGATGCAACTGGCGAGGCCGGGGAGGTCCTCGCCCAAGAGACGCTGCCGCGCGTCAACGCCCTGGTCGAGGAGCTGGGCCAGGCCGCCGACAACCTCGGAGAGCTCGTGCGCACGCTGGAACGCAACCCGCAAAGCCTTCTATTCGGCCCACCGCGACAGGAGCCCGCCCCCGGAGAACGGGGCTACAAGAGCCCACCGCCATGACGAGCTCGAAATCGATCCGCTACGTCCCGCCTGCGATGTCGATCGTCGCGGCGTCGCTCCTCGCCGGGGCCTGTGCGCTCGGCGGCGCCAACATCGCCGCGCCACGCCTGTACGACTTCGGGATCGCCGCAGCCTCTCAGGTCGAGGTGCCGCGGGTCGCCATCGGGTCGGTTCGTGCCGCCCCGACGGTCTCGGGCACGGAGATCCGCTATCGGCTCGCGAGCGATCCATACCAGGCCAGGGCGTACTCCGAGAGCCGTTGGCTGGCTGCTCCCTCGGAGCTCCTCGCCAACCGCTTGGCCGCGGCCCTCGGCGAACCGAAGAATCCGAACGATGGCAGTCTCGTCGGACCTCCGAGACCGGCGTCGTTCCGCCTATCCGTCGAGCTGGCGGTTTTCGAGCAGATCTTCGACACGCCCAACCAGGCTCGCGCCGTGCTGCGGCTCGTGGCAGAAGTGCAGGACTCCCGAACCCGGCGCACGGTAGGCCGGCGGGTGCTCGATTCGGAGCGGGCTACGCCGACCGCCGATGCGGCCGGCGCGGTGGCGTCACTCGTGGAGCTCACCGACGAAGCGGTGAGGGAGCTGTTGCGGTGGCTTGCCTTGGAGCTCGAAGCCTACGTTCCACCAGCGCCGGCGGAATCCGGAAAGCCGTGGCGCTCCCGGCAATCCTGACGGCCTCGCAGAGGCGTTGCTCCGCGAGCTGGTCGTCGCGACGGACGACGTCTAGGTGGCCTTTGTCTCGGGGGCCTTCGTCTCGGGGGCTTTGGTCTCGGTGGCTTTCGTCTCGCCGCCGTACTTGCGCCGGAACTTCTCGATGCGGCCGGCCGTATCGATGAAGTGCTGGCGGCCGGTAAAGAACGGGTGCGAGGCCGAGGAGATCTCGAGTCGGATCTCGTCGTGCTCGACACCATCGACGTCACGCTTGATGTCGCTGCGCAGGGTGGAACGAGACAAGAACTCGAAGCCAGCGGAGGCGTCGACGAACACGACAGGATGCTGCTCGGGGTGGAGGTCTTTCTTCATGGCGATACCTGGGAGGCAGCCATCGGGTGGCCGGCTGGCTGTCCTGGAGAGGGGGATGGTTCGGGAGCGCGAAGCGGGTCAGACTCGGTGTGTCCGTCGCGGCTCCGGCCGTCCGGACGCGTGCCGCCGTCGCACAAACCTAGAATGCTAACACACGGATCGGCTGCGGTCTCCGTAAACCAGAGAGAACGCAGAGGTGTCGTCATGAGAGCAGCCCGTCTGGTCCTCCTCGCCCTCGTCGTGCACGCCGTCGCCGCGCCAGGGCTCTGCCAGTCCCTCGCGGTGCTGCGAGACATCGAGGACCGACTGCTGCAGCGCCGCATAGATGCCTACCGCGAAGCCCACCGGGCCGAGCAGGAGGCGGCAACCAGCCTGCAGACCGGCGTGCAGAGGCTCTACGTCGCGCTGGGCGATCGTAGCGTCGACGTCGACGCGCTGCGCGCGCTCGAAACCGAGGTCTCGCTCCTGCGCGAGGCCGCCCTGCTGCGGTCCCGTGAGTCGACCGACCTCCGCCTCGAGCTCTACGGTCGCATGGAGCGGCTCGAGGAGCTCGAGCGGGAGCTGCTGCGCGACGGTAGCCCGCTCCAGGGCACCTGGATCCTCGATCTAGGAGGCGAAGGCCTGGGAACAGTGAGCTTCTTCACCTACGGCGGCCGCGTCGAGGCGACCTACGAGCTCGGCGAGAGCCGCCGCGGCACGCTGCGCGGCGTGCTGCGCGGCAACCAGCTCGACCTCGAGCGCATCGACTCCCAGCACGGGCTCGACCGAGCCTTCCTCGGCCGGCTGGCGGCCGACGGCAACAGCATCGAGGGGACCTGGCAGGCGAAGGAGCTCGCCGCCGGCGAGCCCGCCGCGGGACGTTGGACGGCGCGGCGAGCGATCGAGGGGCGGTGATCCACTACCTCGCGGTCGATTGGAAGCCTCTCGGCACCTTCCTCGAGTCCGCCGGGCAGCCGCTCG
>DATLFI010000346.1:0-3399 GCA_035524895.1 Thermoanaerobaculia bacterium
GGCGGGCGCGTGTGGGTGGGGGGGACGTCGGCGCCCGCCTCGACTTCGCCTCCCCGCGGGGCGTCGGTGGTCGAGGAAGCGGTAGAGAGCGGGGTCGGCTCAGACGTCCCCTGGGAGCCCGCCCCGCCCCGCCCCACCCCGCTCGGTGCTGCTTGGCGACCGCGGTCTACTAGAAGATGGGGCGACGACCCCCGCCCCGGGAGGAGACGAGCTCCTCCCCTACACGTCTCTCGGTCCTGCCCACCCACCTTGCTTGTAGGGGCGGAGCTTGCCTCCGCCCGCGCCCCGGTCACCGCGAGGCCTCAGGCTTCGCCAGAAGGGCAGGGGGGTTGGCACCGGCCCTGCCTTTTCTCCTTGCTTGATCTATAATGGCTCCGTTTCGGAACCAAGAGGAGGTCGCCGATGCCCGTCAACCTGTCCATCAAGAACGTCCCCGACGAGCTGGCCGACCGGCTGCGTCGGCGGGCGGAATGCTCCCACCGGTCGCTTCAAGGGGAGCTCATGAGCATCCTGACGGAGGCTGCGGGCCGGTCGCCGGGACGGCTTTCGATCGAGGAGGCCCGGCGGCGCGTGGCGGAGCTCGGCCTTCGGATGCCGAGCGAGTCCGCGACCATGGTCCGCGAGGACCGGGATGCCCGCTGAGGGCACGGCCTGGGCCCGGGTGGTCGACGCCTCGGCTCTCGGTGCGGTCTTTTTCGACGAGCCTGAAGCCGATCAGGTCGTGGATCGGCTCAAGGAAGTCATCCTGGTCGCCCCGGCGATGATCCGCTTCGAGCTTGCCAACATCTGCTGGAAGAAGATCCGCCGTGAGCCGGAGAGGCGGGACGCACTGCTCGCCGCCCACGCCTTGGCGGAGCAGGTGGCGATCCACGAGGTGGAGGTGCGATTCGGCGAGGTGCTGGACCTCGCTGTTGAGAAGGGGATCACGGCCTACGACGCGAGCTACCTCTGGCTCGCCAGGCTGCTCGACCTCGATCTCGTGACCCTGGACGGGGGGCTGGCACAAGCGGCCACCGAGGAGCGCTCTGACGAGAACTCCCCGTCAGACTCGAACGGTCGTTTTCCAGAATGAGCGGTGCTTCCGGCGAACGAGCGGTCAGATACTGCCTCCTGGCGACCCAGCTCTCTGCAGCTCCGCCTCTGCCAAAGGCGGGTCTCCTCATCGTGGTACGCATCTTTCCGAGTCCGGCTGTATACTGAACTCATTTAGCGAAGGAGACACGGTGGGAATAGGAGGAAAGGTAGTGTCCATCGTCTTTCTCGGGGCGGCGATCGCAACGATCCTCACTGCCCTCCTCCAGGTCGTGGAGTTTCCGTGGTTACGTTTGCTTCCCGGCGAAGAACCCGGCGCGCCGCAAGCGACTCCCACCCAGGAAGCTCCATTGCCTCGCTCGCTAACAGAGGAGGCGTCATCGAGCCGGCGTCAGGCTGCGGATTTCACCGAGCCGGCGTCGGATCGTGTCGACGCAACGCTTCAGCAAAAGCAGGCAAGGTCGAATGCCGGCTTAGGGGCCGCCATCACCGCCAAGTCCCTGGAAGAGGCGGCCAGTCCTTCGCTCCCGATCGAATTCACTCTGGAAGACGGAGAGCAGGAGGTTCTCCTTGGTGGCCAAGCGGCCGCAGCCATCGAGTTCAGCCGAGTAGGCGAGATGGAGCTTGTGACCCTTCGGATTCACACCGACGGTTCGACCAGGAACCATGCGCTTCTGAGCCCTGGGGGCCGGTATGAGTTCGCGGCAGGAGGGGAGACTTACCTCCTCTCAATCCTGAGGCTGGACACCGCGCAAGGTCGGGCTGTGCTCAGGATCGATTCCAAACGGCCTTGACCGGATTCTCCCGTGACTCGCAAACTGCCTATCTTCCAAGGGAGCTCGCCATGAGATTCCATGCTCGCTTTCAGCTCGCGGCTTGGGTAGCGCTGGTGATTGCTGCAATCCCGTACTCTCTGGACGCCCAGAAGCTCCTGCCGGACGGGGTTCAGGATCTCGCGACCCAGATCGCTTCGAAGGTGCAGCAGGAGCAGAAGCAGAAGATCGCGGTCTTGCCCTTCCGTGAGCTGGACGGGCGAGCCACTGTCCTCGGCACCTATCTCTCCGAGGACCTCGTAACCCACCTCTTCAACCTGGGGAACTTCGACATCGTCGAGCGCACGATGCTCGACCGGCTCCTTGGGGAGATCAAGCTCGGCCAGAGTGGGCTCATCGACCCCGAGACGGCCAAGGAAGTAGGGAAGATCGCTGGCGTGGACGCTGTAGTCACCGGGACCTTGACCGATCTGCAGTCCTACGTGGCCGTCAACTGCCGGCTGATCGACACGGCGACAGGTCGAGTCTTCGCTGCAGCTCAGGTGCGAATCGCCAAGGATGACGACGTGCGCAAGATCCTGGAGATTCCCATGCCTGAGGCGAAGACGGCCAGCTTAGGCTCGGGCGGTCAGGGGACTGAGCCTCCGCGCCCGCGCCAGGCCCAGGCGATCCAGGAACGCCAGGAGCAGGAGTTCAGCCTCGCGTTACAAGGCTGCTTCCGTAGCGGAACTTCCGTTCGCTGCCAGCTCATGATCACCAACCATGGCCAAGATCGAAATTTCGGACTCAGCCAGTCTCGACTCTTTGATGAGTTGGGGAACGAGTGGAGCTCGCAAGGCGTGACGCTCGGGAACAAAGGACCGGTTTTGTGGGTGAGGTCACTTCTGGTCAAGGGAATTCCCACCAAGGCTGAAATTCGTTTCGATGGAGTCGAGCCCGGGGCAGAGGTCGCGACACTGTTCGAGGTAAACTGTAGCGCTGAGCGCAATGCTCGTGTTCAGTTCCGGAATGTAGCGCTTACCGAGCAGTAGGTGGGGTTTTTCCAGGAGCCTGAGCACGCACTGAGCACCCGGAGTTCCTGAAGCCCTGTCTACATGAGTCGCTTGCTCGCCATCGACTACGGCTCGAAGCGGATCGGGCTGGCGATCTCGGATCCGGGGGGGCGGGTGGCGGTGCCGCTCGAGACCTTCGCGCGGACGGACGACCGGGGGGCGGCGCGGTACATCGCCAGGATCGTGGCGCGGGAGGGGGTGGGGGGCCTGGTGCTGGGGGAGCCGCAGCGGCTGGACGGGGGGCGGGGGGAGGCGGCGCTCCGGGTCGCGCGCTTCGCGCGGCGGCTGGAAGCGGCGACCGGACTTCCGGTGGAGCTGGTCGACGAGAGCCTCACCAGCGTCGAGGCGGAGCGGCGGCTGCGGGAGGCTGGGGTCGACGCGGACGCCGCCGCCGGCCGCGTCGACGCGGTGGCGGCCCAGATCCTGCTCGAAGAGGTCCTCGCCCGGCGGCGCCGGTCGGGAACGTAGAATGCCTGCCTGATGCGCCTTGCGAAGGCCCTAGGCTGCCTCGCCGTCCTGGTGATCCTCGCCGCGCTCGCGGC
>DATLFI010000347.1:0-4792 GCA_035524895.1 Thermoanaerobaculia bacterium
GGCCGCGCCGGGCGCGGCGGAGGTGCTCGCTCGCCTCGAGGAGGAGCACGCGCCGGCCGAGGAGGTTCTGCTCGACCGGCTGCCCATCTCCGTCTACGGGGGCGGCTGAGCCGTTTAGCAGGCGCCGGCTCCGTCAAGGGGATGCTTCTATGAGTGTCAAGCCGCCATCGGACCTGCCTCGAGCAGGCGGAAGAGGTGGCGCGCGAGGTAGCGCTTGAGGCAACGGATCGTCTCGCGCACCGTCTTGCCCTCGGCTCGCCGCCGCTCGACGTAGGCGATCGTCGCCGGGTCGTGCTTGCGCCGCGAGACGACGATTGTGTGCAGCGCGCGGTTGAGCTGCCGGTCGCCGCCGGGGTCGAGCCGGTGACGGAGGACGAGGCCGGAGGAGGCGGGGATGGGTGCAGCGCCGGCGAGGCGGGCGAAGGCGGCGTCGCTGCGGAAGCGGCCGCGGTGCGACCAGGAGAGCAGCACTTGCGCGGCCGCGACCGGGCCGACCCCCGGCTCGTCGAGCAGCGCCGGCGCGAGCCGCGCTACCAGTGCCTGGATCTCGCGCTTGAGCTCGCGCTCCTCGGCCGTGAGCGCCTGCACGCGGCGGGCGAGCGCGCGCAGCGCGATCAGCGTGCCACGCAGCTCCACGTCCTGGTGCCGGTCCGGGCGCACCACGGCCAGGCGACGGAGCAGCCGCGCCCGTGTGAGTGAGCGCAGCTCGCTGCGCAGCGGCTCGGGGCCGGTGACGAGCAGCGCGCGCAGCTGGCAGAGGCCCGCCTTCTTGGCGGCAAGCGCGCCGGCGCGGGCGACCATCAGCGCCCGCAACGCTTCCCGTTCGCCAGCGGCCCGCGGGCTCGCGAGCTGCGCCCTGCCGAACACGCTGCGGGCGGCCCGGAGCGCGTCGAGCGCGTCGGTCTTGGCGTGCGAGCGCCGCTCCCGCCTCGTGCGCCCGACCTCGAGCACCCGCTCGCCGCGCCTGGCCAGGCAGCGAGCGAGTCCGGCGCCGTAGGAGCCCGTGCCCTCGATCGCCCAGGCGCGTCGACCGGGCGCCTCACGCTCGGCCAGGCGCAGCGCCTGCGCGTACCCGCGCTCGCTCGCGGCGACCTCTGCCCCGAACACGGCGGCACCCGTTGCGGCGTGCACGATCGCGAGCGCGTGCGTGTCGCGGTGCGGGTCGACGCCGACCACGTAGTCCAGCTCGTCTGCAAGCATCCGTTCCACCTCCAGCCTTCGGGTTGGGGACGATCCCGGTGTCGGTCTGGGGGTGAAGACCGCAAGCGGCAGGACTGTGACGGGTCACGCCCCTTGGGGCGGACAGGCTTCTGATCAGGCCAGCGAGCGGGCGCCAGGCCGGCACCGGCCTCCTCGTCCGGACAAATCCCCGGAAGGACACCCAAAGCGGGGTCAGTCAGGTTTCGGGTCACAGACGAAGAGCACCGGCACCAACCTGGCAGCGGCCCCAGACGGAACCACCCGCACTCTCACAGTCAGGTCTTGCGATAGAGCTTGCGGCAACGCAAGACCTGACCCCGCACGCCACCTGCTTTGTGTTTCCCCGCCGCACGCCGCGAGCGCGAGGCTAGCCAATGTGAGGAGCACGCGCCGCGTCGCTACGAGTCTCAGTGGAACTCGGGATTGCCTGGTCCGGAATCCCTCAAGCGGTCGATGGCGCGTTGGACGCGCTGCTTTGTCATGTCAAGTGCGACGTCGGCTTCCGCAATCTCGGCCTCGAGCGCGCGCCTTTCCGTCACGTCTGCAGCTGTCCTGGCCCTCTCTTCGAGGGCCTTGATCCGCGCTTCAAGCTTGCTGACGATGTCCTTGAGCGCCTCGAGACCCTGGGCTGCAATCTCCGGCAGTTCCGCGATCTCAACGGGGCCTACTTTGACGCCAAATCGGCCAAGGATGGCCCTCTGCACCGCTGCTGCCGCCACGAACGCCGTGAGAAGCGCAATGCCGAGGCGCACAAGGAGCAGTCCACCATTCCCAAGCGCCGTCACGAAGAGCGAATCGTCGGCCGGTGCGACGGTCGTCGTAGTCTCCGTTTTCTTGCCTGTCGTCGTCGTCTCAGTCGACGTTCCCGGTGTCGCGCCCGTGGACGTCGTCTCTTTCGTCGACGGCGTATCCCCTGTCGTGACCTTGGTGACAGTGGACTCCTCTGTGCGCTCGAAGGGGTTGTCCAACAGTTCTCCCGCGTGTCCGAGAGTCGGCACCAAGACAAGGGCGAGCGCGGCGACCAGCACGATGCCGAAGGTCCATTGCGCGGCAGTCCTCGCCTTCCGCCGGTCCCTCGCTTCAGGTGTCTCGCCTGTCGGGCTCGCGCTGGCGCTCGTGACGGCCATGGGGCGTGATCGTAGTACCTTGTGCGCCGTGACACAAGCAGGAGTGGCCGGTCACTGACCGATCTGCCCGGCCACGAACCGACCACGCGCTAGCCCTTCCCTGCGCGATCCACAGCGGCCTGTGAGTCGCCTAAGTCAAGGTGGCGGGTTGGAGTTGGCTGTCTCGGCCGCGGCGGCGTGCGGGGTCGTAGGGGGTTTCGGTGTGCCAACAGGCCCAGATGACGCGCAGCCAGGCGCGGGCGAGGATGCGGACGGCGTGCGGGTGGCGGCAGCCGCGGGCGCGTGTGTCGCGGTAGATGCGTTCGGCCCAGGGGGAGGCGTGGCGGGAGTTGTCGGCGTAGAGGGTGAGGGCCTTGCGCGCCTTGGCGTTCGTTGCGTGGCGGAAGCAGACGGCGCGCTGTTGGCCGCTGCGTTTGGTGACGGGGGCGGCGCCGCAGAGGGCGGCGGCCTCGTCGGCGTTGGCCGTACGGTCGAGCAGTGGGCCGACTTCGGCGACGATCTGGGCGAGGTTGATGGTGCCAATCCGGGGCAGCGGTCGGAGCAGCTGTGCCTTGGCGTGCTGGTCGAGCGTGGCCGCTATCGCGCGGTCAAGTTCGGCGATCGACGCGAGCAGTGTGCGCACGAGGCGCGCTTGCGTGCGGACGAGCTCGGTGACGATGCCGGGGTGGAGGGCGTGCACGGGCTGTGGCGCGGCTCGCAGCCGTTCGAGCAGTTCGTCGGCGCTGCGACGGCCGCTGTAGCGGTGGCGGGTCAAGAAGGCGGCGAGGCGCGTCTCGCCGAGCCGGGCCGTGCTCTCCGGGCTGGGGTAGCGGTCGAGGAAGCTGAGCGCGATCTCGCTGTCGAGTCGTCCGAAGACCGCGGCTGCGCCCGGCCAGTGCTCGGCGAGCAGCGCTGCGAGCTGGTTCGTGGCGGCAACTCGCGCGGCGACGTGATCGTCACGCAGCCGCACGAGCGCCTGCAGCTCGCGTGTCGCCGCGTCGAGCGGCTGCAACTCGCGCAGCCGGTGGTGGTCGGTTCGCAGCAGATCGGCGAGCCGGTAGGCGTCGCCCGGATCGCTCTTGGAGCCGGCGCCCTCCCAGCGTGGCCGTGCAGCATGGAACGCGTTCGGGTGGATCGGCACCACCGGATGGCCGCCCTCGAGCAGACGGCCGACGAGCAGCCCGTCGGGCCGCTCGATCGCCACCGGCAGCTCGCCCGGGCACGCGAGCTTCGCCAGCCGCTCGAGCGCATCGGCGATGCCGCGCTCGCTGTGCGCGAACCCGAATCGTTTCACGACCAGCCCTTCCTCGTCGACAACGCAGAGCTCGTGCGCCCTACTCGCCCAATCGATCCCCACGAACACCAACTCACCTCCCTGATCGGCGACACTTGCTCTGGCGCCGAGGGTCCGAGCCGGTTCCTCATTCGTTGGCCGTCTGTGCGGCTTACGCCTAATGCCGGTCGAGGGCCCTCGGCCCGCTCGGAGCGGCGGGACTCACAGTGGCTCTCGAGGAGCAAGGGTCTGTGGCCGTCCCCGAGCGGGCGCCAAGAGCACCGCCGCACCTTGACGAGCGGCTCGGACGGGAGAGTGAAGGAATGAGGGCCTCCTCTGCGCCGTCGGTTCTTTCGTGGCCGGGAAGCGTGGCTGCAGGCCGGGCACGTCAGGAGGGCCAATGCTATGAGCCGCGCTTCCGGCCGCGTGGGATCCTTTCCACCGCCTCCACGGCAAGCGCCTGCTGTCGGCCGACTCACGGCCATCAGAGGGAACCTTGCGCGGGTTCAATTCCCGCTGCCGCCCGCCGAACTGCTCGGGCGAGGCGGGCCTAACTGCGATCGACGCCGGGGATTCAGTCGGTTCCCGCCAGCGGCACGCGCGCCATCGCGACCGCCTCCACCGTCAGCGCCACCAGGTCCTCGGGCTCGAGGTTGTGCACGTGCGACTTGCCGCAGGCGCGGGCGAGCGTCTGCGTCTCCAGGGTGCCGGCCGCCCTCGTCGTAAGAAGCCGGCCGAGCTGTCAAGCCGACTCATCGCGTGACGGCCCTCTCGCTAGCGGGTCGGGCGCGGGGTTCGGTCGGCCTGGCCGAGCTCACGCTCGAAGCGGTCGAGCAGGTCGAAGAGCCCGACGCACTCCCAGGCACGGCTTCGACGACCGACGGCTGCTTGCCGGAGCACGCCCCCCTGCTCGAGGCGGAGGATCGCGAGCCGCGCCCGCTCTTCGCTACCGCCGAGCGCTTGCGCCGCCGTCTTCACGTCGACGATCGGCTGCGAGGGGAGGAGCTCGATCAGGCGCAGCGGCCCGGAGCCGCGGCGGGGGTTGCCGGCCTCCTCGAGCCACCGCCGCTGCAGCTCGGCCACGCGGCCGGCGAACTCCCGCGCGCCCTTCGCCGCGCGGTAAAGGGCGTCGATGAAGACCGTGAACCAGTCCTCCTCGTCGCCGTTCCGCCAGCTCGTCAGCCCGGCCACGTAGCGATCGGCCTCGCCCGCG
>DATLFI010000348.1:0-2845 GCA_035524895.1 Thermoanaerobaculia bacterium
GCCACGCGCAGCTCCCCCACCGGAAGACGCTCGAGAAGCTCCGCCAGCTCCGCGCACGTAGCGGCCCGCTGGTCGCGACTCTGGGGAGTGCCGAGGTCGAGCGTGACGTGGCGGGCGGGATCGAGCGAATCGCGATAGATCGCCAGCCATTCGCTGAACTTGCGCCAGCGCTCCTGAGCCGCCGCCGCCTCCGCGAGCGAGCGGCCGGCCGACGAGTCGAGGGCTCGCCGTGAGCGGCGCGAGGCCTCCTCCGTAGTGAGCCGCGCGAGGTCGACATCGAGCTGCACCATGCGGGCGGCGGCGAGGAAGCCGCCGCCGTCCCACGACTCGAGATCGCCGCCGCCGCCGATGCGGTGGTGGCGTTCGCCGGAAGTCGCAGCGTCGCGCAGCTCGCACTCGCCGCTCTGGCCCTTCGCGACCCGAACCGGCTCGGTCGCCGTCCCGCCGTCGGCGTACCACCGCCCGAGCTTGAGGCCGCCGGCGTCGCGATAGAGGGCGATCACCGACGCATAGGACGTGTCATCGACCCAGATCCCGAGGGTCTCGCCCGCGCCTAGCGCGCGCTGGAGCAGGACGCTCTCGTCCGCCCCGGACAAGCCGAGCATCGACACCCTCACTTCGGGCCCGAGCTCGGCGATCGCCCACGCCCCCGATCCCGGCTGCATGGCCGGCAGGTAGTAGGCGGCGAAGCCGAATCCGCAGCCGGCTGCCTCCTCCTCGAGCAGAGCGCGCGACAGCGACACCAAGACCTCGGACGACACCTTCTCGGCGATCCGGACCTCGGGGTTGCAGCGCAGCGCCGCGGGACGATCCGGGTTCAGGATCTGGATCTCGACGTCGGCGACCATGCGGGAACCCGCGGGCGGCGGAGCCGAGTCGCAGGCGAAGAGAGCGGTGAGCCCGACCACGAGACACCCGACCAGCACGAGCTGGAGGTCCCGTACGTCGGAGCCTCGACTTCTTCCCGGCCACGCACCCATGCTGCTCGCCTGGTCCCGACCGGAGCGCGACCGGCGCCGCGCTCCACGGCTTCCTACGCGCGGCGCACGCAGGGCAACCTCACGCACTCCTCGCGCCACCCAGTAGTTCCTCTGCTCCCACGGGCCATGCTCCGCATCGGAATCGGCAGGTCACGGCGCTCGCCACGAAGGAGCTTGGCGAAGCAGGGTAGCACGGCCGTGGCGACCCGTGGGTCCCACCGGGTAGGATCACGCCAGGCTGGGCGTGAACGCATACGGCATTCTCATTCTCGCCGTCCTGCTCGGTGCGTACGCGCTCGAGGTTACGGCGAGGCTGCTCGATCTGCGGGCGCTGCGCGCCGAGCTTCCGCCCGAGTTTCGGGGCCTCCACGATCCGGCCGAGTACCAGAGGTCGCAGGCCTACACCCGTGAGCGCGCCGGACTTCGGCTGGTCGAGTCGACGGCGGCCCTCTCGGCGCTCCTCCTCTTCTGGTTTCTCGGGGGCTTTCGCTGGCTCGACCAATCCGTCCGAGGGCTCGGGCTCTCCGAGGTGCCGTCGGGCCTCGTCTTCATCGGGAGCCTCGCTCTGGCAAGCGGGGTACTGGGGCTGCCCTTTCGAGTCTGGAGCACGTTCTCGATCGAGGAGCGCTTCGGCTTCAACCGGACGACGCCGCGCATCTTCGCGGCCGACACCGCGAAGGCGCTCGTCCTCTCGCTCGTCCTCGGAGCGCCCATCCTGGCTCTCGTCCTCTTCTTCTTCGAGCGCGCCGGCGGCGCGGCCTGGCTGTGGTGTTGGGGCACGGCCGCAGCGTTCGCGCTCGTGGTCCAGGTGGTCTACCCGACCTGGATCCTGCCCTGGTGGAACCGGTTCGAGCCGCTTCCCGAGGGTGAGCTGCGCACGGCCATCCTGCGCTACGCCGAGCGCGTCGGGTTTCCGCTTGCGGGGGTGTACGTGATCGACGGCTCGCGGCGCTCGACTCGGTCGAACGCGTTCTTCACCGGGCTCGGCCGGCGCCGGCGCATCGCACTCTTCGACACCCTGATCGAGCGCCACCCGGTACCCGAGCTGGTGGCCGTGCTGGCCCACGAGGTGGGCCACTACAAGCGCGGCCACGTCCCCAAGATGACGGCGCTGTCGGTGCTCCACCTCGGCGCTCTCTTCTACCTGCTCTCGTTCTTCCTCGCCGAGCCCAAGCTCTATCGGGCGTTTTTCGTCGAGCAGCCGTCGGTCGCGGCTGGGTTCGTCTTCTTCGGTCTGCTCTACACGCCGATCGAGCTGGTTCTCTCCGTCGCGATCAACGCCGTCTCGCGCCGGCACGAGTACCAGGCCGACCGCTTCGCCGCCGAGACCACCGGCGATCCGCGCTCCATGATCCGCGCGCTCGAGCGGCTGGCAATCGACAACCTGTCGAACCTGACCCCGCATCCGATGGTGGTCGCGCTCGAGGCCTCGCACCCGCCCGTGGTGCGGCGCATCCGCGCGCTCGAGGCCGCCGCGGGAGCCAGCTAGCTCCGGAAATGCTGGGTAGCATTTCCTCCGCTAGCCATGCCTAGGAGTGTGTCCGAGTAACGTCCCATCTGTGCGGGGCGCGAAGCGCCAGCGCCGTCCTCGGCGCCAAACACCACCTAGCCGGAGGAACGTGCTACTCAGCACGTTCCGGAGGCTAGACCGGCGGGCCCTCAAACCGGGAACGCGACCCGGCGCAGGACTTCGAGCGGTCCCAGCTCACGCAGCAGGGCAAGGCCTCCCTCGCCTCGCGCCAGGAGCGCGCCGGCGAATCCCAGCGCGTTCACGTCCAATGAGCCGCAGGCGCTCCGCGCGCGCGGCACGACCAGCATCCAGTCGAGCGTCATGAGCAGGTTGTAGGGCGCCGTCGCGCGTCCAT